>JAYPWJ010000040.1:0-8092 GCA_038135085.1 bacterium | reverse complement strand
GGTTGGTGGTATTGGTGCGCTTGTTCCAGAAAAACGCAAATGGCTGACTGAGCTTGGTTTAACCGCTGTTCTTGGAGGAGCACTTTCAAACTTATTAACCGCAATGGTAGCAGGGCTCTTTATTTAAAAAAGTATTAAAAAGTTGAAAAGTGTGTAATGAAGCAACCGCCCAAACGGGCGGTTTTTTATTACTCTTCAGTAGGGTCTTCAACAATCATATAGTTTTCTTCAAGTTGCTGATTAGATGTAACGTGTGGATGTACTGTTATAATAGTACTGTTGTTCCCATTTTGTGGAGGTTTAATTTTGAATTTCGCATCTTTTCCTACTTGTACCATTCCTTGTGTGTTCAAGTTTGTAATTGTAATAGAAGAAGGACTTTTTCCCGTTTCAAAACCCGTTGCATTTACATTATTTGTCCATTGGTAGGTTGTTTCATCTTCTTTAAGCATTACTTCAAGTTTTGCTGTAAAGGTTTGTAATGCCTTCACTGTTGGTTGCTCTTGTAGATTTTGATTTACGGTTACTTGTAAATCTGGACGTGCGATAGTTGTTACTTGCTGAGCTGGTATTTTATAAAAAATAAGAGCATTTCTATTTATTTTTACAGTTTGTTGATCGCTATAATAATTTGTTGGTTTTACTGTTGGAACAGAAAGATTGAGTTGTAACAGAAGTTCATTTTCAGTTGCATTGTTAATAATTAAAGCTGGTTGATTTTGTGGGTTAATTTCTTGGAGTTGTCCATTTTTGGTAATTGCTATAATGAGTGGAATTTTTCTTGAATAAAAAGTTTGTTGATAAGCAATTGTTTGCGAAGGAGCATTATATGAAATATTGTTAGCAGAAAGGGTTATCGAATTACCACTAAACGTTATTTTTAATGGTTTTGTTATGCTGTAAGCTGGAACGTTTAAATTCCGGTAAGAAAGTGATGTTTGGTTTTGTGATTGTATTTGATATGGATACTGAGTATTGTTAATAATAACCATATCAATATTATTTCCATAAGCTGTTGTCATAGTTTGTGATATGATCACTAATCCTAAAATAAGTTTCTTATTCATTAAGAAAACCTCCTTTTATTAATTTTACTTATTTTAAGAATACTTTATTGGGGGTTTAAAAAACAAGAGTTTTGCTATTATAAGCTTAAATACGGCTAAAAAATGGGCATAAAATGTGCCTTACTTTTTATCGAGTAAGGCACATAAAGGTTTTAATTAATGGTTATAAGGAAAGCCATAATTTGCGTGTGAGTGGTAAAATTCACTATTATTACGTGAATATGCTTCAGATCGATAGTAAGGATGCTCTTCAACTGCGATGATTAATTTTTTAAGTTTGGTTTTTACATCAGTTAAAGTTTTTTGCAAATCGATCATTTCTGCAACGTATTTTTTGTCTTCAGGGCGTTTCTTGCCTAATCGTCTTGTAATACTCCACAAAGCATCGTGAATTGCTTTGTTTTGTTCTTCTGCCTCAAATACGTAGCTTAAGAATGGAAAGCGGTATCCTGGGTATGATTTATTTACAAAGTCGATAATAGTTTATTTTTTTGCTTCTGTTTTTTCTAGAAGTGTTAAATCATCAAGAAATGAAAACCTACTAGCTTCTTTCCGTACAGCTTCAGCATCATTAATTATTTTTGAAGTTGGTTTTTTATCTTCTTGATAGCGGTGATATGCCCACATTGCTACTGGAATAGCAAAAAAGCCACCGACAATAAAAAGCTTTTGATAGTCATTAGTGTTGTTACTTGCATCTCCAAAAGGTTTATTAATTGTTCCTTGTTCCCATCGAGCTGAAAATAACTGAAAGGGAGTTGCAGCAAGTAGAGTTGTTATCACAAAGCCTTGCAGTAATGTTTTCTTCATAATCATCCTTCTTGTAGATAGTGTAATAAATATTGCAGGACAGACTAGTCCTATTTTACAAGAGTGTCAAAAGGCAATTGAGCAAAAAAAGAGGGGCACTTTGGCCCCTCAAATTTTATGAGAATAGTTGTGTATAAATTATGTAACTCGGCCAGTTTAAATAGATTGAAAAAAGTAATGTGGCCAAGACTGGAATTTTAATAAATCTAAAATTGAATATTGAGTAAGCAAGGTTACACAGCGTTATTGTAATAAATAATGGATAGATTGTATTGATGATCGGTTTTGCATTATCAAGTAAAGCATTAATTCCACATGATGCAACTACCAATGTTAGAACAAGCGTTACACATAAAGCTTGAATATAACTTACTTTATTGTTGCTAATATCATGTTGTATATATTCTGCCAATACCGTTGCCAAAGCAATAATGGTTGAAAAACAGGCCATCGCAACTGCTGTAGCAATAACAAGTGCTCCATTTTGGCCAATAATTTTAAACGATATCAAACTAAATAATTGTGCGATGTTTACTGTTTCTAAACCAGTTCCATAAAACGCACCTAAAAGTGCCATTCCAGTATACACAACACCAAGCAAAAAGCATCCGATAAGCCCGGCTTTCATACCAGTTTTAGTAAGTGTTTTTAAATTATAGTCATTATCGTTTTTAATATTTCCTTTTAAAATACTTAAAACAATTGAACCAAAAAAGATTGTCCCGAGTAAGTCTAAGTGGGCATATCCAAGGGTTGCTTGTTCGGTGAAAATATAAAGAGGGGTTGCATCTGTTGTTGTTAATAATTGTGGTTGTAAAATACCTTTAAGCAAAATTACACCAAGTGAGATTAAAAGAGCAGGACTAATCAAATGCCCAAGTAAATCAATTATTTTGCTTTCACGGAATGTTGCTAAAAAGGTTAAACTACAAAAAATTACACTAAAAATTAATCCGGTGATAGCGTCGGGCAAAAATGGTTTAAGCATTTCATAGCATACGGTTACAATTCGCGGCATTGCATAAAATGGCCCAATGGTTGCCATTGCAAAACCAATTACAAAGTTTCCTGGTCTGCGGCCAAGGCGGTAAAAAAACTCTTTATAGTTGCCGTTAAAGTAGATGATTCCAATAAGGCCAATAACTGGTATAAACACAGCGGTAAGTAAAAAACCTGCAATACCCCATCCTAAATGCTGACCAGAGTTAAGACCTGCTTTAATGGGAAACATCAAATTACCAGCTCCAAAAAGCATAGAAAATATTGCCAACCCGGCCGTTAATGCGGTTGACCTAAAAAAATCTTTCATAAGTATATTCCTTACTAAATAAAAACCCCTCGGGGTTACCCTAAAATCATAAAATTAAATAATCGAATTTTTTGAAAAAATTTATAGAATGACCAGAACGGCCATAATAATGAGAGAGCTAAATAGCATGACGAATGCATGCTCTATAAAGAGAGATGGAGAAAGAATAGCTTGCTTTCGGTAAGTACGCATATGCGCTCCTTTATAGATTAGACGAGTAAACACAACCTTGCTCAGTCTACTTTGTTTTGTCTTATCGAGCAAGAAAGTCATGTAAATAATTGCCTTTAAGCTTACTTGCAAGGTAAACTAATGTCATTAAATCTAACCAAAGAGGTTAAATAATGATGAATTACATTAAGCAATTTAAAACATTAAGACTTAAAGATGTTCCGTCAGTTGGTGGAAAAAATGCTTCTCTTGGGCAAATGATTGCTGATTTGCATAAGCAGGGGGTTGCTGTTCCTGATGGTTTTGCCGTTACTGCTCAGGCTTATTGGGCAACACTTGAAGCAAATGCTCTTGTTGATAAACTTAAAGCAATTTTAAAACCGGTTAAAAAGGGGGTATCTTTAAGCGTTATCAGAAAAGCCGGTAAAAAAGCTCGAAATTTGATTCAAAAGAGTTCACTGCCATCTGAACTTGAAAAACAGATTCTTAAAGCCTACGACCAACTGTGTCGCCAAGCGGGTGCAAAAAATTGTTCGGTAGCAGTCCGGTCTTCAGCAACGGCTGAAGATTTACCTGATGCTTCATTTGCCGGGCAACAGGAAACCTATTTGAATGTAAGGGGCCATAAAGCACTTCTTGATGCCTGTCGAAACTGTATGGCTTCGCTTTTTACTGATCGGGCAATTGTCTATCGAATGGAAAAAGGTTTTGACCATTTTTCTGTTGCGCTTTCAGTTGGCGTGCAGCAAATGGTTCGGTCTGATAAAGCAAGCGCGGGGGTTATGTTTACCGTTGATCCAGAAACGGGATTTAAAGATGTGGTTGTAATAAATGGATCGTATGGGCTTGGTGAGTCGGTGGTAAAAGGTGATGTTGTGCCTGATGAATTTCATATTTTTAAATCGACATTTGAAAAAGGTAAAAAACCGCTTATAAAAAAAGAGTGTGGACAAAAGGAGCGGGAGCGGATATTTGCGACTGGTTCAAAACCGGTTGTTGTTAAAAACGTTACTCAAAAAAGAAGAGTGCAATTCTGCTTAACGGATGAAGAAGTTTTTGAATTAGCTCAATATGCAATCATTATTGAAAAGCATTATTCAAAGCTTAAGGGTGGGTGGTGCCCTATGGATATTGAATGGGCTAAAGATGGAATAAATGGCAAACTTTATATTGTGCAAGCTCGTCCTGAAACAGTTCATGCGCAACAAGAACAGGGTCATGCATTAAAAACCTTTACGGTTGAAGATACAAAACGTGCAAAAGTGCTCGTGACAGGGCAAAGCGTTGGTCAATCAGCGGTAACAGGAACTGTGCGTATTGTAAAAAAAGCACAAGATGGAAACAAAGTAAAAAAAGGTGATATTATTGTTACCAGAATTACTGATCCTGATTGGGTACCAGTTATGAAAAAGGCGGCTGGAATTATTACTGAAAGTGGCGGTAGAACATGTCACGCTGCAATTGTAAGCCGTGAGCTTGGGATCCCTGCTATTGTTGGTGCACAAGGAGCATTAACAAAATTAAAAGATGGTAAACCAATTACGCTTGATTGTAGCGGTGGAACGCATGGAAAAGTGTATGAAGGTAAATTACCAATTACGGTCAAAACGGTTGAACTTAAAAAAGTAAAAAAGCTGCCTGTTTCTGTTTTGGTTAATATTGCAGCTCCTGATAGAGCTTACCAAACAGCACAGCTGCCGGTTGATGGGGTTGGACTTGCACGACTTGAATTTATTATTACTAATCAAATTCAGATGCATCCGATGGCTTGTGTTGCAACATCTAAAATAAAAGATGCAAAGTTAAAAAAGAAAATAGCGCAAATAACCTCTGGTTACAAAAACCCTGAAACGTTTTTTATTGAAAATGTTGCACAAGGGGTTGGCACCATTGCGGCTGCTTTTTACCCACGTCCAGTGCTAGTTCGTTTTTCTGATTTTAAAAGTAACGAATATCGGAATTTAATTGGTGGAAGCATATTTGAACCACTTGAAGAAAATCCAATGATTGGATTGCGTGGTGCTTCTCGTTATAGTCATGAACTTTATGCACCTGCATTTGAACTTGAATGTAAAGCAATTTGTTATGCGCGTGATGTGATGGGGCTTGATAATATTAATGTGATGATTCCATTTGTAAGAACTATTTCAGAAGCGCAATCGGTCATTGATCTTTTGAAAAAACAGGGATTAGTTTCGGGTAAAAAGGGACTCAAAATTTATATGATGTGCGAAATTCCTTCAAACGTTATTTTAATTAAAGAGTTTACAAAATTATTTGATGCTTTTTCGATTGGATCAAACGATCTTACACAGACAACACTTTCTGTTGACCGAGACTCTGGTTTATTGGCATCAATTTTTGACGAACGGGATCCAGCAGTAAAACATATGTTAAAGCTTGCAATTGCCGGTGCTCACGAAGCAAAACGACCGATTGGAATTTGTGGGCAAGCACCTTCTGATCATCCTGAGATTGCAGAATTTTTAATGAAGCATAAAATAGATTCGTTGTCGTTAAATCCTGATTCGGTGTTGCCATTTTTAATGAAGTATAGTTAAGGGGATGTAAAGTATGAAATTTCAAGCACTCGTAATTGCGCTTTTTATGTTTTATGGGGTGCAAGCGAGCCAAGATGAGCGTCGTTTAAATACCTGGGTATTTGTTGGGGATGATGAAACAAATGGGAGTGATATTGAGACGATAGAATCTCCTACTCTTTCTCCTGTGCCAGAACAACCAAGAAGAGAGAAGGCAGGAAGTAATAATCTTTGCACGGTAAAAGCAGGTTTAAAGCAAGCTTTAGAAGGTACTGGTGAAAGAGAAGATTTTTCATCTCTAGCTTTTTCTCAACCAAATCCAGTAACAAAACTGGGGGCAGGAGAAAGAACAAGCAAAAGCTCTGATTCAAATTTGCCAAGTATTGCATGTATTTCTTGTTGTGTTACTGTTCAAAGTTGGGTTTTAAAGCGTGTTGAAGACGCTGAACAATGGTTTGATAAATATTTTACGTCTGATGAAAAAAAAAAGGGCGTGTGATCAGGACGTAAAAACTGTTTTACTTATCCCCGAAGCTTAATCAGTTGTTCAACTTTTTGTGCAATAGTTTCTGTTTTAAGTGAACGCCTACTTCTTCTCATTCTGCCATTTTTAACAAGAATTGGCGTCATTTGTATTATTTTTTGTCGGCATTGAAAACAGGTTCCATTAGCAGAGCGTTTTGCTGTGTGTGGGCATGGATTTTCAATGTACCGGGCAGGGACTGAGATTTTGGTTCGGTTTGGTTGTATTATTGTGGTAGCAGTAAACCCTGCTGCGTGTAATGAAACAGTACTTCCAAGCAATATAATATTAAAAATCAATTTCTTCATCAGACATCTCCTCCAAAATGTGTTTGTCATAGTCAGTAAAACCATCAAAATTAAGATCTTCAAAATTATCTGATTCTGATGTTTCTGTATTAAGAAGGGAACTCTCCATTTCCCCTACCGATTGATAGCTTGGTTCATTTTCAAAGTAATAACAGGTTGGACAAGCAAGTGCCATCGACTGGACAACAAGCAAAACAACTAAGCCTGCAATTACACATTTCAAGATCTTCATCTTTACACCCCCTTTAAAACCTCAATTCTATCTTACAATAACTATTATAGAATTATTGAGTTTCAAATAGCAATATATTTATTTGAAAAGATGAAAAATGCTTTTAACAAGCTAAAGATAGTTATTTCTTATGTAAAACTTAAACCGTATGTTCAATGTTTTTGGACTGATTGAAAACAAACGAGTCTGAGGTGCTTAAATTTTCAAGAAATTGTTTGATATGTGGTGCATAGTGGGGATTTTGGTATGCCATGCCAATAATAGCTTTAATCCAACCAACAGGAGTACCAATGTCATAGCGAACACCTTGAACTTTATAGGCAAAAACCTTTTCACTATTTTGCATCATATTGTTGATTGCATCAGTCAATTGAAGTTCTTCACCAATGCTATAGGTTGTCATTTCTTCAAGGCTGGCAAAAATTTTGTGTGAAAGTACATAGCGCCCAACAATTGCTAAGTTTGATGGTGCATCTTTTTTATCAGGTTTTTCTACTAAACTTGATACCTGAAAAAGGTTTGGAGTAATCTGTTTTTTGATGTCTACAACGCCATATTGTGAAATATATTCCGAGGGAACTTCTTGTACAGCAATTACACTTGCTTTTTCTTGGCGTGCAATGCGAATGAGCTGATCAAGCGCGGGCTGTTTGCCGGTTATAATGTCATCAGGCAGCATAACACCAAAATATTCTTTTTGAATTGAATGGCGAGCAAGCCAAAGTGCGTGCCCTAAGCCGAGCATTTCTGCTTGACGTATATAGGTAAAATCGGCGCTGCGAATCATTTTTTCAATGTCGCTGAGCAATGCTTCTTTTGAGATATCTTTTAAAAATGCTGCAAGTTCAGGTGACGTATCAAAATAATCTTCAATCGAATATTTTGAACGACTGGTAATAATAAAAAAATTTTTAATATCTGAACTAATACCTTCATCTACAATATAATGGATAGCAGGTTTATTGCAGAGTGGGAGCATTTCTTTCGGGATAGTCTTGGTATAAGGTAAAAAGCGACTTCCAACGCCTGCTGCAGGTATTACTACTTTGCTTACATCCATAACCGCTCCTTTTGCATTCAATTGGCTTCATTAAAACTGCTTTAAAAAATCAACATGTGCACTGTGCAACAA
>JAYPWJ010000039.1:6569-8226 GCA_038135085.1 bacterium | reverse complement strand
CCGCGTTTAAGCCCTGACGTAAAACTCATAGTCTTCCCCTTTCTTTTTAAAGATACTCTTAGATTAGAGTACCACAAAAGCGCGGGGTAGACGCAAGAAAAAGCTTAAACTCGCGCTTGCAAGAAATCGAATACTAGTTGTGTCCAAGTTTCCATTGCAGCATAATGTGCTTTGCAATCGGTTAGCGAAAGGAGCTTGCCGCTTGCAAGTTCTGATTTAACACTGATATTAGATGAATCACCTTTTAAGAGCATCACAAAACCAATGTGCACTTTTCCTACTTCATTTGAATCATCATTTAAAACGCCAAGAGGTTCAATTTCTAAATTGCCGGTATAGTTGATCTCTTCATGAAATTCACGCTTTGCCCATTCAAAAAAATCAGCACCATGCAGATCTTCTTGACGTAAATGGCCGCCAATACCAAGTGAGAATTTACTTGCTAATCGTTGTTCTGAAGATTTTGCTTGTCGTTGCATCAAAAAGTAGCTGCCTTCATGCTCAAATACTAAGTAAGGGATAATCTGTTTATAATCAGTGTTTGTTTCAACTGGGCCACGCGCGGTAAACTCTTTTTTTTCTTGAATTGTTTTTAAGTACCAGTCAAAGTCAACAGCCTTCACACCATTCCATGCACCATTTGGAAATAAAAAATCTCGTTTGACGACTAAAATTTGTTCATTCCATTTATCATTCATTGCTGGTGCGGTTTGTTGAGGCGATTGAACTTGTGACATGGGGCTCCTTCTGTGTTTCTTGTCATCCTGAGCGTAACGTCAGGATCCAGATAATTGGATAAAATCATAACAATCAAAAGCTTACTATGGTTTGTGTAACTTGTAGAGCATTATTTAATTGCTTTTTTAATTGTACGCGCTACACTTGCACGCGTTACACTCTTATTAAAAGGATTTGTTATGAAAAATTTTGCAATTTTGTTAAACATCGCGGTGTTGGGAACGAGTTTATTTGCTGATGAGGCCGATAAATTTGGCAAAGCGGCTTACTTTAAAAATCTTTTTAAAAATGAAATGGCAAGTACTTCTGTGCAAAAAGAACAGCAATCAGCTTTAGACAAAGAACGGCAAGAAGTTATTGATGCATTGTTGGTAGACACACAAACTCGTAATGATGCAGTAACTCAGCTTTGCAGAGGTGCAATTGTATTGGATTTTACCAATCAAGAAGAGCAGATTATTAATGCTGCCAATGATGTAAAAAAAGAATTCTCAGATGCCGGTTTTTGGTATTATATGAACCAAGAACTTGTTGATGATACTGTTGAAGATATTTTAAATACCCAAGAAAAAGCATTTCAAAATCTTGCTCTTAAAGAAGGGCAAAAGGATCTTTTAGCGCAAAGAGAGTTCATTGTGCAACAATTTAAAAAACGGTTTGAGTGCGGTTATTACGGCCATTCAAAAGGGTGCCAGGGAATTGGCCAGTTCCGCTATTGGTTAGGTAAAGCAGCAGCTGAAGGTTATTACGGACAATGGGACTCGTTTGAGCCTGTAGAGCATGAATCGGCTGAGTAGTTTTAACCCAAAAACCCGAATTTTTTCTATTTAAGCTTAAATATATTTGAAAAACTCTTGATTTCGAATCTTTAAAAAAGCTATACTATAAGTAGAAATGGAGTTTTATTGACTTTAAAAAT
>JAYPWJ010000039.1:0-6559 GCA_038135085.1 bacterium | reverse complement strand
TGGGATTTTTATTTGCCAGTTTTACGATTATTGGTGCCGAACCAAGAGGGTCTTATTACGCTAATCAACAAATGGGAATTAGTGATGAATGTAAAAAATTGTGCCCACGGGAGTATGGTGACCCTTTCAATGGGCTCCAAGGATGTATAATTTGTTGTGCGTTACTTATGCCAGAAAATGCGGAATGGCTTCAGCCTCAAGCTAGAAATAACCAAGCAAATAGGTAGGGAAGAGAATAAAGTTTTTTTGAAAAAGCTGAGCTTTTGACCTTATCATTAATTAAAAGTAAACTAAGGCCCTGACTGAAGGGCCTTTTTACGTGATAGGGAAAATTATGCAGTATGACATCAGTGCCATTGAAAAAAAATGGCAAAAGCGTTGGGCAGATGCTCCGGACGCAAAACATATGAACCAAGATGGCAAAAAATATTATTGCCTGGATATGTTTCCGTACCCATCTGCTTCTGGTCTGCACGTTGGTCACTGGCGTGGGTATGTGCTTTCTGATGTCTATGCACGTCAAAAATGGCTTGAAGGGTATAATGTAATGCACCCAATGGGGTGGGACGCATTTGGGTTACCTGCTGAAAATGATGCGATTAAAAAAGGTATTCACCCTGAAGTAAACACAAACAAAAATATTGCTAACTTTAAAAAGCAGCTCCAAGACATTGGTGCAATTTATGATTGGGACCGTGAGCTTTCAACCACCGACCCTGAATTTTATAAATGGACTCAGTGGATTTTTATCCAAATGTTTAAAAATGGTCTTGCCTACAAATCAAATATGCCAATTAACTGGTGCCCTTCATGCAAAACCGGTTTGGCAAATGAAGAGGTGGTTGATGGTGGCTGTGAGCGTTGCAAAACGCCTGTTGAGCAAAAACAGATTCCACAATGGGTTTTAAAAATTACCGAATATGCTGAACCGCTTTTAACTGGTCTTGATAAACTTGACTGGCCAGAAAAAGTTAAAATTATGCAACGTAACTGGATTGGAAAAAGTGAAGGAATGCTTTTTACCTCCCCGGTTAAAGATATGGATCTTGAATTGCAAACGTATTCTGCCCATTTTGAAACCTGTTACGTTGATTTTTATGTGGTAATTGCACCTGATCATCCGTTACTCCCAAAATTACTTGAAGGTATTGAAAATAAAGATGAAATCTTGGCTGGCGCTAAAGCAATGGTTGATAAGCGTAAGCAGGCTGGTAATGAGGGCGTCAAAGAAATAGAAGGTATTTTTACCGGACGTTATACGGTGGACCCTCTTGGTAATGGTGAACTTCCTATTTGGATCGCAAGTTTTGCAATTGCAGATTATGGAACCGGGATTATTAAGTGCTCGGCTCATGATGAACGTGATTTTGAGTTTGCCAACAAGTATAACATTCCTTTGCAACTTGGAATGGTGCCGCCAAAAGAGGGTGAGTTTAAACAAAAAGTATTGAACAAAGAAGTTTGTTATACCGACATGAAAAACGGTATCTTGCTTTTCCCAAAAGAATTTGAAGGAAGAAGAACCGGAGATGTCAGGGAAGAGTTAAAGGACCATTTAGAAGCAAAAGGGTTGGCAAAACGTCAAACTCAATACCGTCTGCGGGATTGGATCTTTTCACGGCAGCGTTATTGGGGTGAGCCAATTCCGTTAATCCATTGTGATGCTTGTGGAACGGTACCAGTACCAGAAAATCAGTTACCGGTCTTATTGCCTGAGGTTGAAAAATATGAACCAACAGGAACAGGGGAATCTCCACTTGCGGCAATTGAAGCATTTGTAAACACAACCTGCCCTGAATGTGACGGACCTGCAAAACGTGAAACTAATACGATGCCTCAATGGGCTGGTTCATGTTGGTACTTTTTACGTTATCCAAATCCACATTTAAAAGATAAACCATTTGATCAAAAGGACATGAAAGAATGGTTGCCAGTTGATTTATATGTAGGTGGCATTGAGCATGCAATTTTGCATTTATTGTATTCACGGTTTTACGTAAAATTTTTGCATGAAAAAGGGTATTTGCCATTTGATGAACCATTTACACAGCTTTTTAACCAGGGGATGGTTTGCAAGCTTTCACCAATTACTGGTGCTGTTGAAAAAATGTCAAAATCAAAAAATAATGGCGTTGACCCGAATGTGATTGTGTCAGAATATGGTTCTGATGTATTGCGTATGTATATGCTCTTTATGGGGCCGCCAGAGCTTGATTGTGAATGGCAAGACACTGGTGTTGATGGCATTAAACGGTTTGCTGCAAAGTTTTGGGCCTACATGACAACCGAAAGCAACCTTGTTGATGACAGCAAAGAAGATCAAAAGGTAAATCGTCGCGTACACAAGTTTTTAAAACAGTTCCAAGAGCGGCTTGACCACTTTAAACCGAACACGGCAATTTCAGCAATCATGGAATTTTTAAACGATTTAAATGCGGAAAAAGCGCAACTTGGTAAAACAAATGCTGAAAAAGTTATTGTCGCATTTTCAACACTTGCACCACATATGGCATCTGAGTTACTTGAAGTAATTTTTAATAAGGCGTTAAAAGATTGCACTTGGCCAACCTTTGATGCTGCGCAAGCGATTGATAATGAAATCACTATAGTGGTTCAGGTAAATGGCAAAGTCCGTGCAAATATTATAACTGGACGTGACGCACAACAGGAAGCAGTTGAACCAGAAGCGCGTGCTGCAATTGCAAAATGGCTTGAAGGCAAAGAAATACTTAAAGTTATTTTTGTTAAAAACCGTTTAATTAGTTTTGTTGTCAGATAATTTTTAAAGATGTTTTTCAACATAATGTCCCCATAAGGCACTGATGTAGCGTCGGGTTGCCTTGCATTCGGGGCACGGGTAACGGGCCATTTCATTTTTACTGCAATAGACCCCTAAATGTGCATGCAGGCTTAAAGTGTTTTTGCATGTTCCATGTTTTTCCCGTGGCAGCGGGCAGTCTGGTTCTATGCAATGGGCAGGGAACTCTGGATATCTTTCATTAAGTGGCGGATGTTGTTTAAGATAGCCAATAATGGCTGCAGTAAGTTTTTTTGAAGAACTGTCTTTTGGAATATCGATTCGTTGCTCTGTTCCATCAGTACTGGTATAAACGATTGTTTTTCTAGTTGATTGATGGGCACTGGACGCGGCACTCGGCAACTCAACTGTTTCGGCTATTTCCATCGGCATTGCTTCGCCTCCCTCATCTTCTTCATAAGTTGATTCAGGTAAGGGGGCTAAGGGTGGTTGTTGATGCACAAAGGGCATAACCATTTCTTCAACGTAATCAGTGTCTTGTCCTTTTAAATACGGAGGCAGAGCTTCCCATCCAATTAAACTTTCAGATGCGTTAATGTTTAAACTAAAAAGAATGAAAGAGAATAAAAAAAGTTTATTCATCGATTTTTTTAAGTGGATTTCGCCAAGCAAAAGTTGGTGGAGGGGTTTGTTGCATAAATGTTGCCAATACTTGTGCTGCCATTTGTTCTGGTGATAGGCAGTTTAAATCTTTAAAGTTCCGTGGATTATACGTTTTAAAGCAGCGATGGTCACCACCACTACTTCTGGGAGCTATTGTTGGTGTTGCTGTTATTTTTACTATAGGTTCATCTGCCCCACTGCAAGGTGGCCCGGCATTAAGCCCACAGAGAATAAAAAAAAGTGGTAGAATTTGTCTTTTCACGTCCTACTCCCCTAAGAGTTTTAGAGCTATTCTTCAAAGTAAAGCTATGTAAAAAATTGCTTACTAAAGTAAAGAGTTTACTTTTTTTCAAAAAAAAAAGTATAAAAAAGAAAAGATAAAAAAGGTAAAAGCGTGAAGATACTTTTTGTAACCAATAACTATAAACCTTACAGTGGCGGTGTTGTCAGCTCAATTGAAGCATTTCGCTATGAGTTAAAACAGCAGGGCCATGAGGTGAAGGTAGTGACGTTGGATTTTGTTGGTGACAGCATTATTGAGCCAGACGTCATTCGGCTTTCATGTCCCATTCGGTTTTCTTATCGTCAAAACCCTATTGCAGTACCTATTTTTGTACGCCAACAGCTTGATGATATTATTACGCAAGAACAACCAGATATTATTCATGCGCATCATCCATTTGTTTTAGGGCCAGCGGCTGCCAAGCTTGCAAAACAAAAAGCGATTCCTGTTATTTTTACCCATCATTCACAATATGGTTTGTATGCTGATCATCATGTTCCTATTTTTAAAAAACTTGCACGCTCGCTGGTAGAAGAGCAAGTTCGCATATTTTGTCGAGCAGTTGATGGTATTGTTGTTCCTACAAATTCGGTTAAGCGGCAGTTAATGGCACAGCAAATAATAACGCCATTGCATGTTATTCCAACGGGTATTTTGCCTGTTTTTATGTGGCAAGAAAAACCACAAAAACAAAAAACTAAAGAGTATTTTGAACTTTTAACTGTGAGCCGCTTTACACCAGAAAAAAATATCACTTTTTTGCTTGACGTTATGACGCTGCTTGATGAAAAATATCGGTTAACATTGATTGGTTTTGGTTCTCAGCTTGATTACTTAAAAGAGTATGCGTTTGAAAAATGTAAACTGAGCCCAGAGCGAATTCGCTTTATTGAAAAGCCTGCAAAAACGGTTATTGCGCAGCATTATTATGAGGCTGATCTTTTTGTATTTGCTTCATCAGTAGAAACTCAAGGATTAGTGTTTGCTGAAAGTATGGCTGCGGGAAACCCAGTAGTTGCAGTGCGAGCACCGGGCTCACAAGATTGTGTGCAAAATAACTATAATGGTTTTTTGGTTGATACACAGCAAGAAATGGCAGAAAAAATTCAACTGCTTCAAAAAGATAAAAAGCTGTATCAAGAGCTGCACCACAATGCATGGGTAACAGCTCAAGACTATTGCATTACTGCAACCGCACAACAGCTTTTAAATTTGTATCAAGAGTTTTTATAAAATTTACTCTATTGCCCCAGCCTCATTATCACTTTCATCAGATGAGCTTACTGGAGACTCGGGGCGTGCAAGCCACTTTCTGAGTTGCATGATGATATTCTGAAGCTTTGCTCCCCATGCTGGCTGAGCAGGTTTACCATCTAATGCGGCGATTTTTTTTGCAATAACTTTACGAGTTTGTGGCATTATTCCTTCAAAGTCGCCTTCTGGCATTTTAACAAACATAAGCCCTTGTTGAAATGCTGTACAGTCATCTGTTGTAATTTGAATGTCATCACATGCTTTTCTAAAATCTTCTTTTACTTGAGCAAGTGCTGGGTACGTTTTATTACCTTCTTTAATGTCATTGAGTAGTGCTGCATAGCGCGCAACTCCAAGTGTTGGTACACATTGGTAACGAGTTTGGCGAACCCCTTTTAAAAGATCTTTATTATCTTTAATAACAATACCTAATGGTTCTAATTGTTGATTTACAAATGTTCGTCGCGCATCAAGTAGTTCTGGCAAAGCATCTTCAGCAGTTAAGGCATCAAATTCAGTATTGACTCTTTCAAGTGAAAGGTCCGCAAGCGTTTCACAGCCAAAAAATGCCCAAATTGGTGCTGTCAGTGGAAGAGGTGGTCTGCATTTTTTAAGTCCACTAGTTAGTTCTTCTTCTGATCGTTTCCCAAATTTTGTAATGTCCGTGTTAATCATTTCAGCGAGTACTGTCCACGATTGAATAAGGCTAGTGCTTATTTTGATATTGCGGGTATCATTTTTTGCAACTATTTTAGGGTCAAGTGTTGCTTGCGTTGTGTTTAAAAGTGAAAGAACTTCAAAGTTGGGATCAAAATCATCGCCGTATTCAATTGTGTGAGCATCAGCACAAAAAGCAGTTTGTTGAGTGATTGCCAAGCTTAAAAGGGCGATAAGAAAATTTTTTTTCATGAAGGCCTCCATAGGTATTTGTTCTTTTTTATAGAAGTTTTATACTAAATTGTAATATCTTGAACTAGAGCTATTATAGCATGCTTTTAGCGTGGGGAGCAAACGATTATGCCGCTTTTTAAACTTAAATCTCCTTTTAAGCCAACCGGTAGCCAGCCAAAAGCTATTGAGCAGCTTTCTGCCCAAAGGCCGGGGGTTTCAAGCTTATTAGGGGTAACTGGATCAGGTAAAACTTTTACGATGGCTAATGTGATTGCTCAGCAAAACAAGCCAGTGTTGGTACTTTCACCTAATAAAACATTGGCAGCTCAGCTGTATGAAGAGTTTTCGTTGTTTTTCCCTGAAAATAAAGTTTGTTATTTTGTTAGTTATTACGATTACTATCAACCAGAATCATATTTACCGGCTCAAGATATTTATATTGCAAAAGAAACCAAAATTAATACTGAAATTGAACGGTTACGTGTAGAAGCGACAGCATCCCTTATTAATAGGCCAGATACCATTGTTATAGCTTCTGTTTCTGCAATCTATGCATTGGGTAACCCTGATGATTATCGTAAGTTAGCTTTTTCATTAAAAGTGGGACAAAAAATAAAACGGACCGATTTATTACGTAAATTGATTTTTATTCAATACAAACGGAATGATATTGATCGAGCTGCCGGGACTTTTCAGGTAACGGGTAATAC
>JAYPWJ010000038.1:0-8290 GCA_038135085.1 bacterium | reverse complement strand
CCGGCTTACTGCGTTGGCATTCATTAAAAAGTGCTAATTGTGCAGGCGTTCCTTGCGTTCCCATTCCCAAAAACACTTGAATATCTGGTGTAAGCACCGAGCTATACTTTGGTGCTTCATACTGCACAACACCTAATGAGCTATTCACAGGTGGGTGGTGAAAGCGATGATTATTTGGGAGCTCATAATGCCCATCAATCAAATGTGCCGCAGAAGCAACACCCATTCCACCTAACAATACCAATCCTAATAATAGTTTCTTCATCTTAACCTCCTTTTTATAGTTTAATAAGAAACTCCATTTACCCTTTCAGCGTAGCAAATTAAATCCCTAAAAAACAAGAATTTATTGATTATAAGCTTAAATTTGCCTAAAAAAAGCGCCAACTTATGACGCTCTTTTTAGTTTTTTATTCTACAGTTTATTAAGCAAAATCTTCAAAAGTTTTACCTTCATAATCATAACGAATAACTATACTCAATAAATCAAAAGCAGCTCTTCTCACAGCTTCTGGTAATTCTTTATCAGCCAAAACAGGTCGCAGCTCCATACCAATTTCGCTTCGTCGTTGATCCGTAACACCGTCACCTTTCAAATCCCACCGTTTTTCTAATACCGCAACTCGAGCCAAACCTGTTGTAACATCAAGGTACTCCTGATTGACCCCAAGACCAGTTTGAACAGAACCTTGTTGCGTTGCTAATGGCCCAAATAATTGAGCAGCTAAAGCTTTATTTTTTTCTCGATCTTTTTTATATCCAGGGCCCTCAATTGGCCCACCTTCAGCAGCCCAAACAATAGATAGCGTATTACTTAATACTAAAAATGTTATTACTCCTAAAAAATACTTTTTCATAAAAATTCCTTTCAAAAAAAAATTTAAACAGCGGACCAGGTTATCAGATGCTTTTTATTTTGCAAATGATAGTACTCTTCTTTTCCAAAGAGACTGTATCAAGGAGCATATTTACGTTTTAAAGAAAAATCAGTAGACTAAATTTCGGTTTAACTTTAAAAGCAGGTGAAAATGGCGTCTTTAATTTTACAAGCAACTTACGATGAAATTCAATTTGCGCTTTACAAAAATGAAGAACTTTTATCAAAAAGATCAGTAATTAAAACACAATCAAGCTATTTTTTAATGAACGAACTTAATAAAGTACTTCACAAAGAATCAACAACATGGTCTGAACTTGCTTTTATTGGAGTTAATCAAGGACCAGCACCATTTACCACTTTGCGCGCACTTATTGCGACCGTTAATGGAATTGCTTTTGCAACGGGCGTTGGGCTTATTGGTGTTGATGGTTTGGTCTGCTTTGCCGATGAGCAATACAAACAAGGGGTAACGGTTGTTCTGCTGAATGCATTTGCCCAAGATGTCTATTATGCAGTTAAAGAAGGTGATACCATCAAAACCGGTTGGCAAAACAGCAAAGAGTTTTTAGAGTGCTTAAAGGGTAACCACCCAGATCAACCAATTACGTTTGTAGGAAACGGCGTTCCACTTCATCAAGAAAAAATTGAAAAAATGTTTGGTGAATGTGCTTTTATTCCTACACCATTACCACAATATCCAAAGCTTGATACGGTTGCGCAACATTGCTTTGGGCAAATAGAAAAGGTGCCACATTTGACACCTTTATATCTAAAAACTCAACAGTATAAACCGTCCTGTTAATCCAAATCGGCTAATTCCTGTTTTAAAGCTTCTTTTAATTGATTTCTTAAACAGCTTATATCAAACATTATTCCTAACGCTTTATCTGCTGTGCTTACCTTACTTCCGCATTTACCACCAATTTCTTCACGGACATTGAGTGACTGACTATTTAAAATTGGCGCTAATTTTGTAAACTCATCTACATAATTACGCGCTTTTTCCATGTCAGCTTTTGAAACCTTTTTTAAATAATCAAACCCTTTAAGCAAGCACGCATAGTCAACCGTGGTGCTATTAGTATAGTTGCAAAAAGCCTGCTCTGGAGGAAGCTTAAAAGCTATCCACGCGTTAAAAACCATTTGTTCGGTAGGGCTTAATTTATTAAATTTCAACATATATGTAAGTCGATCTTTTGTTCCCTGATAAAAAATATTTACACTGTTCAGATAAACATTCATTTTATTTTTATTCTTACTCAGCTGGTCTCTAATTACACTGCTCAATGAATCCTTCTTTTTTTTGTAAAGCAGCCAGTGATGTAGCATTAGCAAGTCCATTTTTAATATCATTAAAAGTTATTACATCCGCCTGAACGGTGCTCCCCATTACTGCTAATGCAAATCCTAAAACAAATAACTTCTTCATCGTATCCTCCTTGTTTGCCTGCATTTTATGCAAGCGGTTTATTAGTCAACATCATCAAAAACAAATAAATCGTCTCCGGTATTATCATCATCATCAAAGTAGATTTCTTCTCCTTCGTATCCTTCAGTTTGACCCAGCTGATTAAGATCATCATTTGTCAATACAAACGATGGATCATCAAAATCATAACTTGGCGTAACAGCCGGTGTTTTCTTGCTCAAATAAAATAATTCAGTAAGATCCCGTACAAATTGTCGAAGTTCGACAATAAATCCATTACCTAAAGCATGGCCACAAGCAAGTATAACGGGAAAAGGATTTTTGGTTGCAAGCGCTGTTGCAACCACTTCTGGGTGCTGGCAAACACATCTAAAAAAATGTCGCCTTACATTAACAGAATATTTTGCTGGGTTTAATGGAATTCCAATTCTGTCACCAAGCATTTCAAAGAGATATTCAGGGCCAGAAGCCAAAGCAGAAGATCCCTCAATGCAAGTATCCAAAATTAATTCATTATTTTTATCACGCATCATTTCACCAGTTGCGCCAACAGCCACACCCACAGCTTCATTAGCTAATTCTTTGGCAAATAGTTGCGCTTCACTACTTATTAGGGCACCTGCACTACTCATAGTAGTATCCATGCCATGGGCTAATGAAGGAACTAAAAATAAAATGATTAAAAGTTTTTTCATTATAAACCTCCACATCTCCATCTATCTCTTTAATCTAATTTAAGGGTAACAAAATGAAGGCTCAAAAAACAAGAAAAATATTTAATTAAGCCAACACACGCTTAAATCGAACGAATTAAGCCAACAGAAAGAACAGCCGCCTGCGTAGCCCGCAAAATGGTTGGGGTCAATTTAAAAAAGATTGCCCCAGCAGTTTTAACCAGCTTTTTTTCTGTATCGGTAAGATCCCCCTCAGGGCCAACTAAAACCGCGCAATTCTGTGAGGGTTTTTGCAACTCAGTGCCAGAAGGATCGGCAAAAAGCAGTTGAACATTCTTAAGCTGCCCAAGTGCAGCTTCTAAAGAAATTGGTTCTAAAAGATGAGCAAATGCAAAACATTTTGATTGTTCTGCAGCAGCAATTACAATCCGTTGTAACCGCTCAAACTCTTTTTGACCGCCCCATTTGCGCTGGCACTTTTGTGTAGTAATTAATTGAATGTTTGTTACACCACATTCAACAGCACCATAAATTGCTGCTTCAAGTGCATCCCGTTTTAAAATTGGTAACAAAAGTGTTACAGCCGGTTGGTAAATTGTATTTTGAGCAAGACCACCAGTGTTACCAATTAAAACTTTTTTTTCTTGCTCAGAAAGTGTCAAACGGACATGTTCTTTTTGATTAAAAAAAACAACCGTGTCACCAATAGCAAGGCGTAATACACCGGTTATTCGACGAACCAGTGCCTCATCTTGTAACGTTACTTTCTGATTTTGTTCCGGAAGCTTATCTAAAAAAAATGCAAACTCATGCGCTTGGCGCTTTTTCATTATTCAGTTCCGGTGAAGTAAAATTTTCAAACTTTTCAACGCAATAATTGTATGGCCGTGTAACACACATAAACCACGCAAAAGCAGCTGCCATTTTTAAATTTTGAAAATTTATATCGTCATAAGTCAATTCTATTTTAGAAGGATCTTCATGCTCAATGTTTTCAACTTCTGCAGCAAAGTCATCTAAACCATCACAAAAATCATCTGTACCAAAATCAGTTTCATCACATGCTTGAACAACTTCAACCTGTTCACTTTGAACTGAATTTTGCTCTGCATATGCCAGACTATACCCTAAAAGTAATAGAACAAATAATGCCTTCTTTTGCATAATAAAATCCTTTTGTATGCTATACCCAATAATATGTAGTAGTATACAAGTAAAGAGCTGAATTAAAAAGGTTTGTAGCGTTATGAACAATGAATCTCCCACCGCACTGGTTATTTTAGACGGGTTTGGCTTCTCAAAGGAACCTAAACATAATGCTGTGGCTCAAGCCCATACCCCCTGCATTGACAAGCTTATTTCCACCTATCCTACCACATTATTACAAGCTTCTGGAATGGCTGTTGGTTTGCCCGAGGGATCAATTGGCAACTCTGAGGTAGGGCACTTAACAATTGGCAGCGGAACCATCATTTTACAACCCTTTACCATGATTGACCAAACTATTAAAGATGGAACCTTTTTCACGAACAGCATCCTTTTGAAAAATCTTGCTGAGCTTAAAAAAGCAGGCAAAACATTACACGTAATGGGGCTTCTTTCTGATGCAACGGTTCATGGCACTATTAACCATTTAATCGCATTTTTACAAACCGCAAAACAAGAAGGCATTACTGATGTAGTGGTTCACCCCTTTTTAGATGGCAGAGACGTGGCACCGCAATCAGCGCAAGAATATTTAGAACAGCTTGAACAAGCAATGCAAAAATTAGAAATAGGCAGAATTGGCTCTATTCATGGTCGTCTATTTGCAATGGACAGAAACCGTCATTGGAACCTGACCAAACAAAGTTATTACACTTTAACAGAGCCTCAACCAATTAAAGAACCTAATTGGCACAAAGCACTGCAACAGGCCTATGCCCAGAAAATTACCGATGAATTTATTGAACCGTTTCAACTTGATTCATCTGCAATTATTAAACCAGGCGACGGAGTTATCTTCTGTAACTTTCGCCCCGACCGAGCACGTCAACTTACCTCATTATTTTTATGCCCGCCACCCGAACTACGCGTAAAACCATTTGAACTTGCTTTCTTTATAACACCGGTTAGCTATGGCCCCGATTACCCAACTACCACACTTTACAAAAAATCAACCGTTACTCAAACCTTGATGCAGGTGTTGCATGACCGTGGTTTTTCACTTTTTTCAATCGCCGAAACAGAAAAGTATGCACATGTTACCTACTTTTTTAATGGTGGCAGAGAAACAAAATTAGAACACGAAAAACGTGTTTTAGTCCCATCACTTGAAGGTAAAGATTATGTTGCTCACCCAGAAATGTCAGCAGAAACTATTACCGATGCGGTAGTCAGTTCTTTAAAATACAAACCGCGCGATTTTTATTTAATCAACTATGCAAATGCTGATATGGTTGGGCATACCGGCAATTTTGAAGCAACCGTCAAAGCAATTGAATGTCTTGATGAACAACTTGCAATTTTATATGAAGAAATTGTGACCAAACGGAACGGTACACTTTTTATTACCGCAGACCACGGCAATGCAGAAGAAATGTTTGACCCAGAAACAGAACAACCTAAAACAAGCCATACGGCAAACCCTGTCTTTTTTATTATGGCACAACAGGCACTAAAAAACGCAACCGATGAGCTCCCACTTGAAGAGCTTTCTGACATTGCGCCTTTTATTGTTCACACTATGGAATAAAAAAAAGTCTTAGCCTTTACAGCCACAGTAACTTCCGCTACCATCTCTTTTTTATTTACAACAACACCCAAACCACTGACCATTCCAATGCCCTTTGAACGTTTTGTTTGCACTACTACAGAGATTTTGACACTTGCCCACCGCATTAATTGAATCAAAGTATCCCGATCCTGGAGGAAGTAAGTAACCGTCTTGACCAAACTAACTACAATAATTGTTTACTGTTCTAACAGCAACAGCTCGAGCATGGTCAGCATTAACCATTCCAACTGAACCCAACAACACCAACCCTAATACTAATTGTTTCTTCATAATAACCTCCTTTTTTATAGTTTTTATTAAGAAACTCCATTTACATAATCAGGATAGCAAATTGGATAGTTCAAAAACAAGAAAAAGATTACTTTAAGCTTATTTTTATGCTTATGCCCCTTAAAGTAGCATTTTTGGCTAATTCTGGTAGAATAAGGGCTCTTGAAGGTTTTCAATAAAGGAGCCATGGTGGAACCCTTTATAACCCGCTTAAATGCGCGTTCCCAATGATAACCGTAAATTTCCCAAAGGGAGTCCCGATACATGAATCGGTATGAAATTCTTATGCTTGCAACGCCAGCTATTACGCAGGATGAAGCAAGCAATGTTGAAAAAGGCATCGAAAACATTATCAAAAAAGCAAAAGGTGAAGTAATCTCTTTTGAACGTTGGGGTAAATGTCGCCTTGCCTATCCAGTTAAAAAAAATGATTATGGTATTTACTTCTTAACTCGTTTTGAGCTTGAAGAAAACAAAGCAGCTTTTACTGAACTTAAAACTGCATTTGCCGTTAGGTTCAATGAAATTGTAATGCGTCATATTGTGGTAAAGCTTGATGCAAAACAATCACTTGAGTACCGTCGCCCACAAACTGTTGAAGATATTCCAACTCGTGATGTTGATTCTTTCTTGCGTGAAAACAAGATGGAAGGCCTCATTAAAAAAGATGGATCTTCTGCACCAAAAGAAACAACTCAAGAAGCAGCACCTGCACCAGCAGTTGAAAAGCCAGCACTTGAAAGCTTAGAAACAGCAGAAAAAGAAGTTGCTCAAGAACCTGCAAAAGATGAGGAAGCAAAATAATGACTAAAAAACTAAAACTTAAAATCAGCTCTCGTCTTGTTAAAAAGCGTAATAAAAAATATGGTTCTGGCCAAAGAAAGCATTGCAGACTTGCTAACCATGACTTTGTTGATTACAAAGATACTGAACTTTTGAAAAGCTTTTTAACTGAACGTGGTAAAATTTTACCTTCACGTATTTCAGGTAATACTGCAGCAAAGCAACGTCTTTTGACTAAAGCAATTAAACTTGCTCGTACTATGGCATTGTTGCCATACTGCTCAACCGGTGGTAACAGCGGCGGCAGACGTTAAGCTTTTTCAAGGATTAATTGGTGGTTACTTACAAGTTGACCGTTGCCTACGATGGTACTGATTACCATGGTTGGCAATGGCAACCCCAAAAACGTTCTATCGACCGAGTTATACGTGAAACGTTTCTTGCAGCCTTTCATCAAAAAGAACTCTATTTAGTTGGTGCATCACGCACTGATGCGGGTGTTCATGCACAAGGCCAAGTGGTTCGTGTTATAACACATCTTGATTTAACTCCAGAAAAATTAATGCTGGTTTTAAACAAAGCATTGCCCGATGACATTGTAATAACAGATGCTGTTAAGATTGGTGACACTTTCCACCCACAGCATAGGGTTATGGAAAAAACTTACGAGTATCGCTTTTTTACCAAACAACCAGAGCCATTAGTTCAACGATTTGGTGCCTATATTCCTCATCGAGTTGATATGGAAAAATTAGGAAGATGCCTTTCTGTGTTTGTGGGTACCCATGACTTCCAATTATTTTGTAAAGAAGAACCGGAAAAAGATACCACCAGAACGATCAATTCAATTTCTCTTGGCCCATGTACACAAACGGGCGCTGTTAAAATTACGGTCAAAGGGCCTTCATTCTTACGCTATATGATTCGCCGTATTGTAGGCGCAGCTTTAACTGCCGCTACCAAAACAACCGTGACGCATCATGACCTTAAACAAGCGCTGATACATAAAAAACAAACAAAAGTCTTGCCAACTGCTAATGCAAAAGGATTATGCTTAAAGAAAATTGAATACCAATCGGAGGTAGAATAGAAAGTAATGAATAAAAAAGTTGTTGCGCTTGTACTGAGTATTGCATTAGTTGGAGGTGGAAGCTACTGGTATCTCCATAAAACGCCGCAACAGCAGGAAGAAGTCACCATTGTTAATTACGTACCAGAAAAACATAAATCGTTTATTGTAGGGCAGTTTAAAGAAAACTGGTACTGGCTTATCAGCTCAGCAGACTACGATGTTCATTACGCACTTGATACCCATTCACCTAACACCTATGAACCACAACTTAAAGGTAAAATGGATATCGTGGTGATTGAAGAAGATGGAAAACCTGCTGGCTTTGCAACCTATTACATGCGTAATACCTTTACTGGTGACATTTTATTTATAGAAGTAGCAAAAGAGTTTAGAGGTAAACGGCTTG
>JAYPWJ010000037.1:2695-8331 GCA_038135085.1 bacterium | reverse complement strand
GGACCAAAAAGGTGCAGTAGCTGTGGCGACATAGCTTCCTTACTTTTGACTTAATGAAACTCTTACAATCAACAACGAAAGTGCTGCTGGCGTCATACCGGGGATCAAGGATGCTTGTGCAATAGTTGCTGGTTTGTGCCGTGTAAGCTTCTGTTGCAATTCAATGGAAAGCCCATTGCAGGTTGTATAATCAAACTGTGCAGGGAGTTTCATGGTTTGATATTTTTTGAGTCGTGCAATTTCTCGCTCTTCCCGTTCAAGGTATGGAGCATATTTTATTGAAGCTTGAATAGTTTGACAACTTCTTGCAGGTAAAGTTTTATCAAGAGTGTTTTGAACTGTTTTTTCTGGGTGCTCGTTGTCACTAAATAGACGTAATAAGTCTGTATTGTTATAACTAGCTCGTAATGTTTTAATGGTATCACTAATTAATTCTTTTTCTTTCACAAACTCTTGATAAAGCTCATCATCAATCAATCCAAGATTGTAACCTTTTGTAGTTAGACGTAAGAATGAATTGTCTTGGCGTAGCAATAATCTACGTTCAGCGCGGGAGGTAAACATTCGGTATGGTTCGTCAATTCCTAATGTTACCAAGTCATCAATCATTACCCCAATGTAACTTTCAGTTCTATCAAGTACAAATGGTTCTTTGTTTGATACTTTTTGATGTGCATTAATCCCTGCGATAATTCCTTGTCCTGCGGCTTCTTCGTAACCGGTTGTTCCGTTAAGTTGCCCTGCAAAAAAAAGACCGGGCACTTTTTTAACTTCAAGTGTGTGTTTTAATTGATGCGGCAAAATAAAATCATATTCAATTGCATAACCGGGACGAACAATCTGAGCATTCTCAAAACCTTTAATCGCCTGTACATATTGTTTTTGAACTTCAAGTGGGAGTGATGTAGAAATACCGTTTGGGTAAATCCAATCGGTTGAAAGGCTTTCAGGCTCTACAAAAATCTGGTGAGCTGTTTTATTGGGAAAACGGGTTACTTTGTCTTCAATAGAAGGGCAGTAACGTGGGCCAGTTCCAGTAATTTCTTTTCGTAAAATGGGTGAAAGGTGCGCATTCTTTTTAATGATATCATGCACCTTTTGATTGGTATGCGTAATATAACATTCACGTTGGGTGGTTGTTTTATGCGGATGAAATTCAAAAAGATATTCTAAATTATCTGCTTCCTGTTTTTCCATCACTTCAAAGTTAATACTACTCTTAAGTAATCGTGGTGGGGTTCCCGTTTTTAAACGGCCCATCTCAAGGTTTAATGAAGCAATCGATTTTGAAAGATTGGTAACTGCTTTTTCTTCTTCTCTGCCAGATGCGTAGTTATGAAGGCCGACATGTACCAAACCGTTTAAGAAGGTTCCAGTAGTTAGTACCACCGTTGGTGCAGTTAATTCAGTTCCATCGCTTAATTTAACTCCAGCGATTTCCCCTTTGGCGTTCAATACTAGTTCGTCCACCATTGCTTCTACAAGCGTTAAATTTTCAGTCTTTTTTAAATGCCTTTGGCTTTCTTTTGCATATTCAACTTTATCAATTTGCAGCCGTAGGCCATGAACAGCAGGCCCTTTTTTGGTATTGAGCATACGCGCTTGCAGATAGGTTTTAGTGCAAAGCTGAGGCATCAGGCCACCCAAGGCGCTGATCTCAAATACAATGTGCCCTTTGCCAATTCCCCCAATTGCGGGGTTGCAGGGCATGTATCCAATTTTATCAATTGTTAAAGAGACGAGTGCAGTTTTAGAACCCATACGTGCAGCAGCGTAAGCAGCCTCAATACCAGCATGCCCCCCACCAACTACAATAACATCAAAATCAGCGTTATGATTCATTTTAAACTCGCATAAAAAAATGAGTCCCTAAAACAATTGTTTCAAGGACTCATTATAGCTTATTACCAAGTGATTATCAATGTTGCAACCTCCATTGCCCCATCGGATAATTTGGGTGACTGGACTTTATTGGCCAATCAATCTGTCTTCTATGTGGACATTAGCTTCATAGTGAGCAACATGGCGACCGTCTATGTCATCATATTCTATATCACCTTCAGTGTGAGCATCCATAATAACAGTATTTTTGCTTCTATTTAGTGCAGCTTCCCATACTTCGTCTTTTATTTTTTTAAGAATCTTTTTAAGCTTTAGAAGTAAGCCACCGGTAATTCCATGTTTTGCGCCTAAGCCTACTGCGTAAGTTAAACGGAGCACACCAGCAGGGTAGTTGCTGTAACCTTCTTTAAATTCTTCAATAAAAGCAGCAAGGTTTGGATGACCAGCTTCATGTCTTAATGTATGAATATGGTCTTCAATGTATCCTTCACCTTCAAGAGCTTTTTTGAGATACTTTTCAACTTTACCATTATCCCATTGTTGAGCATCTGGTCTTGCAAAAAGTGCTGGTGAGCTACATAAAAGTCCAACCGCAACAGTAAGTAGTAATTTTTTTGTAGTTTTCATAATTAAATTCCCTTGTTTTAGTTAATATCCCTAATTAATAAAATACCCTAACCCAAACGGACTACTCAGAATACAGCATTAAATGCTGGAGTCAAAGCCCCCCCTCTGGTATGCTTTATAAGCTTATTTAGGGCGTTTTATTAATGACTTATAGAAATTAGGAATTTAAATGTTTTTTCATCTTTCAGCTTATTTAAAAGGTTTTTACCCTTATTTGCAGGTACTGCATTATGTGAGTGTTCGGGCAATGCTTGCGCTTTTAAGCTCATTAGGGCTTTGTTTAGTGACTGGTCCTTGGTTTATTAGAACCTCTGGCCGTTTTTTTCGTTCAAAGGCACGTGCCTGGACACCACATACACATCAAAGTAAAGATGATATGCCTACAATGGGGGGGATTTTTATTTCGGCTATTGTGGTTGTAACTACTCTTTTATGGGGTAATTTAACTAATCCGTTTATTTGGATTTCGCTTATTTGCTTGGTTGGTTTTGGGGCAATTGGAGCTTGGGATGATTGGAATAAAATCTGCTATGATAAAGGCATTAAAGCGTGGAAGAAATTTGCTTGTCAGTTAATTGTTGCTCTTTTGGTAGCCTTGTTATGGGTTAAGTTGGTTAATCCTTCAACCGAGCTTTATTTCCCTTTTTTTAAGAACTTTCATCCTGATCTTGGTTGGTTTTTTATTCCTTGGGTTGTGTTTGTTCTAGTGGGAACCAGTAATGCTGTTAATTTAACCGATGGTCTTGATGGGCTTGCTATTGGAGCGCTTCTTTCTAACTTTGCTGTTTTTACCTTGATTTGCTATCTTGCAGGCCATCTTATTATTTCCCATTACTTGCATATTCCATTTGCAGGAACAGCTGAAATGGCAATTGTTGGAACGTCTCTTTTTGGTGCATCACTTGGTTTTCTTTGGTATAACACCTACCCAGCTCAAATTTTTATGGGTGATGTTGGAGCACTTTCTTTGGGGTCCGTTTTAGCTTTTATGGCGCTGGCTTGTAAGCAAGAACTATTATTGGTAATTGCTGGTGGTTTGTTTGTTGTTGAAACACTTTCAGTTATTGTGCAAGTACTTTCATTTAAATTTTTGGGAAAACGATGGTTTCGTATGGCACCACTTCATCATCATTTTGAGTTGCTTGGGTGGCAGGAGTCAAAAATTACCATT
Source organism: bacterium (assembly GCA_038135085.1). GTDB lineage: Bacteria > Babelota > Babeliae > Babelales > CAIQNR01 > CAMCVM01. The sequence continues at coordinate 4,691 of JAYPWJ010000037.1, read as the reverse complement.
CGGTTTTCAATTATTGCGTTTGTACTTTCATTACTTGCGTTAATGACGCTTAAAATCCGTTAGCTTTTGTCATAAACATTGCTAATCCGCATGCAATAATTGCGCCAAATAAAAAGAGTGGGGTAAGGCTTGTGCTCATGAATCCACTTAAACAAATGCCCAATAAAACAACACAGGTAGAAATGCCAGCCATCCCTAACAGGGAGCGAGTTTTAATAAAGTAGCTCAGTGTGCTAATTGAGTAGGCCATAATACAGCCAAGTGTTGCGGTGTACTGCAATGGTACTTGTGCACCCTTGGTGAGCACTAAATAACCGATACAAATAAGGCCTTCAATAATTACGCACCAAAATGGAATGTGGTGATTATTGAGTTTTCTTAATTTTTTTGAAAAGAGTACATGGCTTTGTTCTGCTAGTGCATAGAGGTTCCAGCTATTGCTATATAAAATACCGTACGCTCCGCCTAACGCTGAAGTTCCAATAGCAATTGAAAAAAGCGGGTTTAGTACTGCAAAAAACTTTGGTGTTGCCAAGCCAATTAAAATTGGAAATCCATTAACATAGTTTGTTTGTTCAGCTAATGTGCTACCAAGGCTCGCGTAAAAGAGAAATTGATAAAGTGCTGAAAGTAATAACACAATACCAAAAGAGATCAGAATTGCTTTTGGCGCGTTGCGTTGTGAATCCTTAATTACTTTTGTGAGTGAACAGGCTGCTTCAAAGCCAAGGCAACAGAAAAGTACCAATGGTAAAGCAACTGGAATTCCTGCCCAAATAAAATGAGGAGATTCGATATTAATGATGTCGCTCCAATAAAGCCCTGTAATGATGGCAAATAACAAGGGCATCAGTTTCATAACCACAAAACCATATTGAATTTTGCTTCCTGTTCTTACGTTTAATGTATTGAGTAATACAAATAGCGCAATGATGAAACTACTTAAAATAAAAGGTGAAACGGTAAGTTGAGGAATAATATGTTTTATGAACATAACAAAAACATGAATACCAAGTGTTGCTGATGCAAGCTTGCCAACAAAATAACTCCAGGAACTTAAAAAACCCCAAAATGGTGTTATAGTTGCACCAAAGTTATAGAAGTTACCTTCTTTATGAAGTGCCGTTAATTGTGCAATACACATGATAAGAGGAAGGACTAATACTCCAGCAGTAAGATATAAAAAGCCACCAAGTGCGCCAACTTTTTGAGCAAGGATAACCGTATTAATAAACGTGCCTGTTCCTAGCATAATATTGATATTAATAAGTATCGCCGCCGGTAACGAAAGTGTCTGGTGCTTAGACATATAATTTTCCTCTTAAGTTTTCCTTGCGGTTTTTAAAACCAAGAAAGTATACCTTATTCCTAATACTATCTGTTCAGTTCTTTTTTACAAGGAGTCCTTAGTGAATAACCGTGTAATAAGCCTTTTTAGCTTTGCTTTTTTATTAGTTACTTCTTCAGCTTTAGCAGCTCGATTAACACCTCTTTACCGTGCTGGTCGTGCAGCGGCTGAGGCAACTAAAACAGGTGTTTATCACCTTAGTTCTCAAGCATTGCTTTCTTATGCCGTTGACCCAATAGAAAATAAAATGCCTATTGTGGTACTTGATTGCTGTGGATCGGTAGGAGACCCACGGAGTGCCAGTCCGGTTGAACCTTTTAGAGAAACTTACAAGGCAGAAGGAGTTGAAATTACCGAGCAAGAAGCGCGGGCACCAATGGGAATTGGTAAACGTGATCATATTGCGCAAATTCCTATTTTATGTCCTGATGTAGCACGCCGTTGGTATGAAGTAAAAGGGCGAAAAATGAGTGAAGAAGATATTGATAGAATGTTTAGTCGTTACAAACCATTGCAAGTTGAAGTGGTTAAAAACTTTGTGACAATTATTCCGGGGGCAGTTGAAGCTGCGCATGAATTAAGAGAAATGGGAATTCCTTATATTGGTGGAACTACCGGTTTTTTTAGAGAAGCAGCTCAAGCATTTGG
>JAYPWJ010000037.1:2374-2647 GCA_038135085.1 bacterium | reverse complement strand
ACATTGTATCTACTGATGACACTGGAGGTAAAGGACGGCCTGCAAAAGGGCAAAAAGAGGGTGGTTATGAAATGTTGCTTGAAAGTATGAACCGTGCGGGTGTTTCTGATCCACGTTTGGTTATAAAAGCTGGAGATAGTGAGGGTGACATTGAAGAAGGGCGTAGAATTGAACAGGTGTATGGTGAGCCGGTTTGGACTGTTGGTTTTTATATGACCGGAAACTATTTTCCATTTACTCAAGAAGAAATTGATGCAATGGATCCTTCAGAGT
>JAYPWJ010000037.1:2015-2364 GCA_038135085.1 bacterium | reverse complement strand
AGTTTGCCTATCATGTTAACTATGCAAAGCATCGTCTTGGTAGAGCAAGTATTTTAATTCCAAGCATTGCTCAGTTACCAGAAGCGGTCAGATGGATTATTGAGTTAAATGCAATGGGAATAAAACCTTCACAATACAATCAGCTGCATGATGAATTACGAGATTGCCAAGTTCGTTAATTTATTTATTTTGTAATGCTAAAATAATTGACCCGGCAACTGCCGCATTCAAACTTTCGGTTTTGCCGGGCATTGGCAATGTAACTAATTGGTCACAATCGCTTACCCATTCTTTTTTAATGCCATGTGCTTCGTTACCAATAACAAATAGATTTGTTTTTGTTCCTAAC
>JAYPWJ010000037.1:0-2005 GCA_038135085.1 bacterium | reverse complement strand
CTATATGGATTTGTTCTGAGCATGATTGCCATTCCATTCTTTGAAACCATTGCGATTAATTGTAAATCATTTTTATAGGTTAGCAGCTCTTGCCAACTCCATTGAAACAGATTTATTAACGGAACAGTCCCAGCACTTGCTTGTAACACTTTTGGGTTATAGGGATCGCATCCGCCAACAATTACTACACTTTTATAACCAAATGCGGCGGCAGATCGAATAAGGGTTCCCATATTTCCTGGGTCATTTATTTCTGCAAGCACTAGTCCTTCAGAAAGTTTTTTTGGTTCAGGATGGGCGGGCATTTCAAATGCAACCAATAATCCACTTGGGGTTGTTGCCATGCTCATTTTTTTCATCACTACGTCGGTGACTAAATTATAATCAAGCCCTTTGAATGTTGGAGGCAAGTTTTTATGTTCTTCTGTCACAAAGATAAATACGGGTTTATATCCATTTTCTTTGAGCGAAGAACAGGTGCGGGTTCCTTCGGCGATAAAGCTTAAAGCCTCTTTTCTGCCTTTTGCAGTGTGAAGTTTTACCATTGTTTTTACCAAATGGTTTTGCACTGAATTAATTTTATTTTCCATACAACCTTCCTAACAACGATCGTAAAAAAAGCGGCCCATACTCTTTTAGTATAGGCCTTTTGGGTTGAAAAGCGAATTGAAAGGGTATGAGGGGGTAATAACCCCCTCATGGGTGATACATAAATTTTTACGGCTCTCGCGAGTAGTTATAACCTGTTCTTGAGTCATTAAGATGAGTTGTTCCAGTTCCTTTATCTGACCCTGATCCGTTGGTCAGTAAATCATTAATACTATTGATATAATTACTGGTTTGGTTCATTTGATTATTTGTAGGGTTTTGAGGCAGATAGCCGGTATTTATTTCGCTTCCTGGACGAGGATTTCCGCTATTGTTAAGGGCATTATTTGCCACAACCGCACCGAATGTACCAGCGGCTGCTGAACCGACCAGTGTTACATGCGCGGTTATTGCACAGATAAGTGTCAGTAACGCTATAATTCGCTTCATACCCTTTTTCCCACTTTTAATTATTAAAACCAAAACCTGAGCTTCCACCACCAAGACCAAGTGAGCTTGGGTTGGTTGTTCCAGGGCCACCAAGGGTACTGTTAAGTTTGCTTACAAGTGTATTTGTTGCTGTCATTTGTTGTTCTGTAACAGTACTAGGCAAGCCTAGATCACTATCAGTACCACCAGGTGCGCTCGGTAAGCCTAAGCCACCGCCTGAACCACCGGGTGCTCCCATAGGGCTTCCACCAGGTGCGCCCATAGCATCTAGTTCAACATGAGCGGTTAAAGCACATATAAGTGATAGTATTGTTATAATTTTCTTCATGATTATCTCCATTCCCCCCTTTATATAACCTCTTTGATACCCTTCTTATTCAATTTAAGCTTAGCATAACAGGGTCTAAAAGTTCAACAGAAAAATGAAAAAAATTCATATAGAGTATAAATTAGCCTTAAATTCGATCTTCTAAGATCGCTTTTCTGTATCTGGCCATCAAATCCATCATAAAGTGGATATTATGCAGACTGGCCAAATGGTAGGCAGTTAGCTCATGGGCTTTAAAAAGATGCCGTAAATAGGCCTTTGTGTAGTTTTTACAAGTGTAACAGGTACATTCAGGTGCTATTGGCGTGAAATCGGTCTTATATTTTTGGTTTAAAATTTTGACCATTCCGCCTTGCGTAAACAAAAGTCCATGACGCGCGCAGCGGGTGGGGTGTGAGGCATCAAACGTATCAATGCCCAATGGAATGCCCAACTCTAATGAAGGCAGATCACCGATTCCCAAAAGGTGGTTCGGTTTTTCTGGCGGTAAACAATGCATCATCTGTTTGAGCATGCCAATCATTTGGTCTCGCGTTTTGCCAAGTGAACCGCCGATAGCAAAACCATCAAAGGGTAAGTTTCCTAAAGTAGCGCAACTTTCTTGGCGTAGGTCTGTATCAACTCCTCCATGAACAACCG
>JAYPWJ010000036.1:4196-8410 GCA_038135085.1 bacterium | reverse complement strand
ACCAACTGTTGTGCGTATTGTTTTTTTGTGTTGTTGTTAAAATTTTTGTACCAACCCTTCTTTGCTCATACGGTTAATAGAAACGACCGATTCATTTCTATACCGTGGGTGGGTTGCAAGCAATGCAAGAATATCATCACCATCTTTAAGGTATCCTTCTTTGGTCGCTGCTACAACTCGGTCTCCATCACCATCAAATGCAAAGCCACAGTGAGCTTTTTCTTGTATAACTTTCATTTGCATTTTTTGTGGATATAAAGAACCGCAATCTTTATTAATATTATTTCCATCTGGGTTTGCATTAAGAGGAATGACGGTTGCTCCAAAGCTTTCAAAGATTGCTGGTGCTAATGTTGAGTAGGCACCATTTGCACAATCAATAACTATTTTAATACCGTTAAGAAAATTCTTTTTAAATCGTGAACGCAAGAGATTGGTATACCACTCATTACCATTGGTAGAGATTGTCAAAGTCCCTTTTGGTATTTTTTGTTTTACTTGAAAGTCATCATAAAAGATTTTTGTAATCATTTGCTGTGCTTGTTCACTCAGCTTTCCTGTTGGTGTTAAAATTTTAATACCGTTGTCACAAGCTGGGTTGTGGGAGGCAGTTATCATAATGCCAACGTCATATTTTTTTTCTTTAACTAACTGAAAAAGTGCTGGAGTTGGTAGTACACCATAATCATTAATTTTGAATTTTCTCTCGAGTAATCCCTTTGTTAATGCTGTTTTGCAAGCTGTGTATGATTGACGCGTATCGCCTGCAATCGCAATACGTTTATTGTCTACCAAATAGATCCCCAAGGCTCTTCCCAATTTTTCTAAAGAGATGGGAGTCAAAGGTTCTTTGCCAAATTGAGTGCGTATTCCATCGGTGCCAAAAAGCCGTTGCATGTTATACCTTTTTTGCAGAGACTAATAATCTTTGTGGTGTACAGTCTAACAGCTTTACCGTATCTGGTAAAAGAAGATTTTTTTCATTAATGGCGATGGAGTTTTTTCCTTCCTCAAGTGTGTTTGCATCAATGTGTAAAGCTATATCACGAGTGAGTTGTGAAATTGCATGTCGTTTTGCAAAGAGTGTAATAGCAACAGATTCAGGGCAATCAATAACAAGACCGTGTTCGTTATAAAATGAAATAGGTGCCCTCATTGATATTTCTACTTTATGTGCTTCACTCATTGATTTCCACAAGGTGTACCCAAACACCAATGCGAGAATTTTAAGTGAAAGATTGTTCAGAGGATGGGACTTTGTGTCCGCTGGCATGGACTTCTCCTTTTTTGTCTGCGTCAAAATGACCGAGATATTTTCGTATCGTTTTAAGCGCAGCATGGGCTGATACTTCTTCTAATATTTTTCCTTGGGCAACAAGTGTAAAGGTACGTGTTTGGGGATTAAGTTTAAAGTAGAGTGCATCTGTTTTTGAAGTAAAAAAAAGAGCATCTTGTAACCAAGGTTCCTGTTCTTTAACTTCTTGTGCAAGCCAAGTATCAACTGAGGATTTTTTCCAGTTGCTATTAACCCCTAAAAGGCTCCCGTTATCCTGAAGCCAAATAATTCTTGAAGCATCAAAACCGTTACTATTGATGAGCAGGTCTAATAGTCCTTCAGAGAGTTTGCAATTGAAGGTATAAGAGTTTTCAAGAAAATCATCAAGTGCATTTCTTTTTTCAATAATACAATGGAGTGCTTTATTATCACTAATGGCAACAAGGCAGGTACGTACCAGTACTTCAGTCCATTCTTGCCAAGTATTACGAGCGGGCGTAATGTTGTGAAGTGTTACGAAATTACGTTGTAAAACATCTTGATGAAGCACAACAAAAACAACTAACACAACTGGGGCAAAAAGAATAAGTGCAGAAAGGCTGGTGTAAAGGCGAGCCATATGGCAAATGGTTAATACGCTACAGTAGCCATAAAAAGTAAGTAATAGTTTTTTTTGGTGGTCTTGGGCAAGCCACGAAGAGAAATAATAGACTGCGCTTGAAAACAGTAGTACCTCAAGGATATCTTTCCACCCATAGATGTGTAAGTACCACCACGTGGGAGAATGAAACATAGAGATCTCCTTTTTTATATCGTTATTACTCTAAGCTTTTACTTTAGAATAATGAGGGTTTGAGTGCAAGCAAATATAGATAAAAGCGTTGCAAGTTGCTTAAATTATTGTATTGTAACTTTGAGTTGTAGTACTAAAATTCTCTAATAAATTTCTACTTTTACGTAAGGGGTCGACTGTTGTATTTTTTACTTTTACTACTTTTAATGCCGCTTTCTGTGAGGGGTATGTTTATGGATGACGATTTAGAGAGAGCTTTTGATCTTTCCTCTTTAGAACAACTTACGTATGGTGCAGAATGGCGTTCATCAAGTCTTTCACCTACATGGAAGGCAGTTCAACTTCAGGTATATCCGGAGGAATTTTCTGATGGAGCGGGCTTGTCCCCTGCTTTTTTTTCAAAACTTCCAAAGGGTAAAGGTGATTTTATTTGTGAAAGTTCTTCTGCCGATTTAAACGAAGGTGAATGTTTACCGCTCGGTTTTCCCATAGTGCCCAAGCCGATTATTCGGAAAAAGAGTATGCAAAGGTCCTTGGCTTCTCCGCCTATTTCACCTACTCGAAAAACAGATTCCAAAAAAGATCCAAATAAAGCGGGAAAGAAAAAACAAACAGCGAGTAGTCCTTCGGTGGTGCAGAGACCATCTTTAACAGCTGCGACTGCTGGTACGATTATAAAAAAGCAACGTGCTATTCGAGGTAAAAAGGTGAAAAAAGAGTGGAGTGTTGCGCCACCTTCGGCTGCAGTGGTTCCTCCATTAGAACCGGGAGACCTTTCTTCTGAAAAAGATAGAAAATGGTTTCAACGTATGATGTTTCCACATCAAATGAGTGATGAATTTATGAGCAAAGTATTTAAAGATGAGGCTTATAGAAATGCAGTTCAGCATACTTTTGCTCTGATGCAAGAAGAGGGATCGACAGCTAGTTCTGTGTTAGGGTGTGCCTTTATTGTGCTCGCAGTTGCTCGAGATTATTATACGCTTGGTTCTTGCTGTTTCAATTTAGAAGCGGCTAAGGACAGGCTTATTTTTAATAAGGTGGTTGATCTTGCTCACAAGCGCGGTGAGATGGGGAAGGAAGCGGGGATTGCCGAGTTTGAATCGGTTGCAAAAACAATTCATGGACCACTTTGTGGTGAGCAAAGAACGTCAATGCATGGAATGATTGATGACGTTTGGTCTTGGCTTTTTAAAGGAAAGTATTTGGTACAAAAGGGTGGTCCAAAAGAATATTATGCAGAAAAAGGTTCACTTCCAGAAAAAGTAATAGATAAAATTTATGAGCTCAAGAAAAAACCAGAGAATAAGTTTTGTAGTGAGTTAGCTCAATTACTATAAGGTAAAAAGTAGCTCGTTACCATTTGCTGGTGTATACTACGTCAAAAGACGAGGAATACAATTATGAGTAAAAAAGTTATTTTGACGGGTGACCGCCCAACCGGGCCGCTCCATTTAGGCCACTATGTAGGTTCATTAGTAAACCGTGTAAAACTGCAAGATGAATATACGCAGTATGTTATGCTTGCAGATGTACAGGCACTGACTGACAATTTTGAAAGTCCTGAAAAGGTTCATAATAATGTCTATGAGGTGATTGCAGATTACTTGGCTGTTGGGATTGATCCAAAAAAAACAACTATTTTTATCCAATCAATGATTCCAGCAATTCCCGAATTAACCATGTATTACATGAATTTGGTAACACTTGCGCGTGTTCAACGTAATCCAACGGTTAAACATGAAATTAAACAAAAAGGTTTTGGGGAATCGGTTACTACTGGTTTTGTAACGTACCCTATTAATCAGGCTGCCGACATTACTGCGTTCAAAGCAAATTTAGTACCCGTGGGGCAAGACCAAATGCCGATGATTGAACAAACTAATGAAATTGTTCGTTCATTTAATAGAATTTATAACAGCAAGGTGTTGGTTGAAGTTGAAGGCTTGGTGCCAAAATGTTCTCGTCTTATGGGGCTTGATGGCCAAGCAAAAATGTCAAAATCGCTCAACAATGCAATTTTTTTAAAAGACAGTTCTGATGAACTTGCCAAAAAAGTACGTAGCATGTACACCGACCCAGGTCACATTCGCGTAGAAGATCCGGGCAAGATAGAAGGCAATACTGTTTTTGAATATCTTGATG
>JAYPWJ010000036.1:0-4186 GCA_038135085.1 bacterium | reverse complement strand
CTCAAAGCCCATTACCAAAAGGGTGGCCTTGGTGATACCAAAGTTAAAGCTTATTTGCTTGAAGAGCTTAATGCCTTTTTAGAACCAATCAGAAAACGTCGACAGGAGTTTGAAAAGGATAAAGCGTATCTTAAAGAAGTTGCTTTAGAAGGTACAAAAAAAGCCTATGAAGTAACGCAAGAAACACTAGCTGAAGTTAAAAAAGTAATGCATCTGATTTATGAGTAAACTCTAAACTCTTCCTTTTTTGCGCTCACTTCTGATAGACTTAATTTTTGTCTAAGTAAGGGTTAGGAAAGGGGAAAGAAATGAGAAAAAATTTATACTATGCACGCAAAAATTTTATACGTTCAATTATGCAAAGTTGGTTTACCGTTTTTTCAGGGGCACTGCTTTCTTTTTTATTCATTATTTCTTCAATCGCTTTGTGGTATGGAAGCCCTTGCATAGCGCATAATGGGCAGAAAGTATGTTACATTTCTTCAGACGATTAATCTACACTGTTTGAATAAACTTAGCATCAAGTTTTTTAACACCTATTTTAAACTGAGCAGTCACAATAGTTCGTGCTTTTTTAGACTCAACGTCTTTAACAATACCAATGCCAAATGTTTTGTGTTTGATGGTTTGGTGCTTTTTAAATCCACCTTTACTCAATCCACTTAAAGGGTTTTTTTGAGGTGGAGCTACTTTTTTTGCAAGATGCGCAGGTGGTTTGAATGCAGCAAAGGTCATAACTTCTGGGTTGGCGTTTGCAAAACCGAGCCATTGTGAAAAGTAACTGGTGACTTCATATTGTTTCCAGGCAGCGGCATTTTCTGTTTGGCTGACTTTTTGTGGAATTTCATGCAGAAATCGTGAAGGAGCAACTTCTTCCATTTGGCCATAGGTTTGGCGGTAGCGAGCTGTTGTGAGTAAAAGGCGATTGCGTGCGCGGGTAATGCCAACGTAGAGTAATCGTCGTTCTTCTTCAAGTTGTTTTGGATCATTTAATGAGCGGGAAGAAGGAAAAAGATTTTCTTCAAGACCAGGTAAAATAACACGGTCAAATTCAAGTCCTTTTGCCGCATGTAAGGTCATTAAAAGTACGCCGGTTTCTTGCTTTTCGTCAAGCTTTGCTTTTTCTTGTAAAAGAGAAACTTCATCAAGCAACGCCTCAACGGTTTTTTTACCTTGGCCTGCAAAATAGTGCGCTGCGTTTAAAAATTCTTTAATGTTTTCTTGCCTATTTTGTGCTTCTTCTTTTTCGTAGTTCTTTTGTAAATGCCCTAAATAACCTACTTTTGTCAAGATAGTAGCAACCGTTTCGGTTGAGCTTGATTGTGGGGTAAGCCCATCAAAAAGATTTAAAAAGCTTTGTAAACTTTCTGTTTTGAGTGGGGGGAAGTTCCCATCTTTAATCAGTTTTTGCCCAAGTTCTTTAAACGTTAAAAGTGGGTCAGCGTCCCAAGACAGTATAAACTGTTCAATAAATTTATCACCTAATCCGCGGGCGGGTGTGTTGATTGCACGGCCAAAGGCGACGCGGTCAAAAGGGTTAATAATTAAGCGAAGGTAAGATAAAATATCTTTAATTTCTTTTCGTTCATAAAAGCGAATTCCACCAATCAATTGGTACGGAATTGAATGTTTAATTAACGCCTCTTCAAGTGCTCGTGATTGAAAGTGGGTTCGGTATAAAACAGCGGTAGAGGTTAATTTTTTATTGTTGTGCAGCAGCTTGCAATAGCGTGCTACAATATCCGCTTCTTGATACCCTGAAAGGCAACGTAAAATGCGAACGCAATCTCTGCCGTCTTTTTCTGACCAGAGCTTTTTTTCATTACGATTTTTATTGTGCGCAATCACTTGGTTTGCAACAGTTAAAATCGGTTGCTTTGAACGGTAGTTTTGTTCAATTTTGATATGCTTTGTGCCTTTAAAATCTTTTTGAAAGTTGACAATATTATCAACAGTTGCACCACGCCATGAGTAAATTGATTGGTCTTCATCACCCACTACACAAACAGAATCGATGCTGAGTTTCTTTTTATCAAGCGCCATTTTTTTGAGCAATGAATGTTGCACCACGTTGGTATCTTGATATTCATCAACTAAGATATGACGTACCTGATGTTGGTGATCATGTTGAAACTGTGGGTTATCAAAAAGTTTAACTGCTTCAAGCAAAAGGTCATCAAAATCAAAGCAATTACTTGCCCGTTTTTCTTTTTCATAACCTTGGTAAAGTTCGTAAAAAAGCCTATTTTGAACCGTGTCTTCAATTTCTTGGTCAGGGTGGGCGCATTGGTTTTTAATTAAAGAAATTTGATACGAAAGCTGTTGTGCGGTGTGCTTTTTATAGAGTGGACTTTGCTTTAAAAGCTTGCCAATCATAGAGCGTTTGTCATCTTCATCTAAAATAGAAAATTGCTGAAAGGGCAATAAATGCAGATTAGTTTTTAACAAATAAAGGCAATAGGAATGGAAGGTTCCTACAAATGGTGTTGCATCAGAGCCTTTTAAAAACGAACGAATTCGTTCTTTCATTTCCGTTGCTGCTTTATTGGTAAAGGTAAGTGCCACAATGCATGCAGGGTGCACTTGTTCTTGTTCTAATAAATAAGCAATACGTGCGGTAATAACTCGTGTTTTACCAGAACCAGCACCTGCAACTACCACGAGTGGACCGGCAATGTTTTTTACTGCTTTGCGTTGTGCTGGGTTCAGTTCTTTTTTTACAAACGTTTCAAAATCTGACAACTACTTTCCAATGGTTACGGTGTAAGAATCAAATGACTTTATTAATTAGTGTACCATTGTTTGTTACAGATACAACCTAAGCTTCTACGGTGTCTGTTGGGGAGAGTGGAAATTCTCTATAAGCACTAGCTGATGGTTCGCTTGTTGTTTTTCTACGTGTTCCTTGCAGTGAGGCTCTTCGTTCAATTTCTGCATGTTTTTCGGTTGCTCTTTCGGCGCCATGGGTTACAGCATCTTGTAGTTTTTCTAAACTTGTATTTGCAGTAATGACTGCTGCAAGCAAGTAATTGAAAGCTCTTCCCGAATCTTCTCGTAATTTTGTATGTTTTTTTACTTGCGCATCAAGATGACGCCTAGTTCGTGATTCTTTTGATCGAAATCTATCAACACCGCTTGCTCGGGGTAACTCAGGTGTTAATTGTCCCTCGCTAATTTTTTGGTGAGCGAGTGCCCGTTCTTTTAATGCTTCACCTGTGGTTGCACAAAGTTTTTCAAACATTCTTTTCATTTGCTCAAGTGTATCAAGACCAAGTTGTAAGCTTCCATCTGTTATATGTGTTTCAAATACAGTATACCCAGGAGGAACAGGTGAACCTTCTGGTATTCTTCCCCCTAATGAAGTATCGCTCATTGAGCGTTGTCGATAATGTCCAGAACTACTTTCAGCAGATGCTACTACAGCTGTCGAGTTTCCTCTATAGCGTCTATCACCTTGTCGTTCTTGTTGGGCTCGTAATCGATCTTGAAGCTCTCGATCTTTAAGATTTTTGTTTTCTGTTAATAAACGTTCAAGCTCTTCATGAGATACAGAAACATGCGGTTGTGATGAAGCAAGAAGAACTGATTGTCCAGTTGCAGGTGGTGCTGATGGATAAATTCCTTTTGATCCATCCATTGCATGGCAGTTTGAAACAACTAATAACACAGTAACGTAGAGATTTTTTTTGTCCATCTTTATTCCCCCGAAAAGAGACACGTAGTATGCGGCAGTGCGTGCTACATGGTTCCTCATTAAGTTTGAAGGTTAAACTATTGTTCAATAGGTATCATGAATGGGGGTTGTTTTGATAGAGTTTTTTAAAAATAAATTGTGCAGGATAGAAAAGAGTAAAAAAAAAGGCCTCATTTTGAGGCCTTTTTTAATTTTAAGATTGTTTTTATCTAGTTCTATTATTCGCTTTCTTCTGTATCATCTTCATCATCTGATACTGAAGGAGTTGAGTTATAACCAGTTAAATCAAATTCTGCTTCATCAGCGTGGCCACCAAGTATGACTGGTGCATATTTTGCCCAGTTATCATTTGCAGCTGCAAGTTGCCCGGCTGCATTTTTTCTACGAATCTCTTCGTTCACTGCTGCCCCTGCTTCACGAGCTTTTTTACGTGTTATTCGTCGGGCATTATCGGCTTTGGTCAATGCAACTTCAGCTTCGCCAAGTTCGGTT
>JAYPWJ010000035.1:0-8452 GCA_038135085.1 bacterium | reverse complement strand
ACCTACTAATAAGTGGTGGTATAGGTGGAACCGGAATACCTGTATCAATAAGCGTTTGTGCAATTTGCCCTGCAATAGTAGTATTACCCCCACTCATAAAGCTATCCATAACAATTGAAAATGGATTGAGCGTATTAATATAAGCAAGCGCTTGAGTTTTACCAAGTGTTGTTTGAAGCCCTTTCAATATTGCTTTGGTAACTTTTGGAAAGTTCATTTTCATAGCCATAATCAATGGTTCTTGATTGTTAGACGAAGTATACTGAAGCGGTGATTGGTATAAACTCAAATAGTTACCAAGTTGCTTTAACGTAATCTGCCCGGCCTGGTTTGCCAGTTTTAAAGCCGTTACACTATCTGATTTTGTCATTGCATCAATAAGTTTTTGACCAAGATTTGCCATGTAGGTCATTATAACCCCCTGACCAGTCGAGCTTTCTTTTTGTTCAACCTGTGCCGATTGTGCGCTTTGTTTTTGTTTTAATGAAGCGATCTGCTTTTTAAGTGCTGTCGCTTTGGCTGTTTCTGTTGCTGCAGCTGAAGGCATATTATTGCTTTTCAAAAATGCAGCCGCTTTTTCTGCTTCTTTATAACTTTTTTCTAACTTTTGTATCTGACTTGCAAAACTACTTCCTTGGCTCAAGGTAAAGTGCGCCCCCAATTCATCCATTTCTTGCGAGGTAATAACATACCCATTATTAAGAACATCTTGCACTCCATCTTTATTGTCAGAGTTAAACAGGGCAAGCACAAGCCATTTTGCGCCAATAGGATTAACTTTTTTAAATGTAGTCCCTTGCAATTTTGCATTGTAAAAATTAGCACCCGAAAGAATTACATTATATCCAAACACAAGCCCATAGAAATTTGCTCCCATTAAATTTGCATTACTAAAATCTATATTTAATAAATTATTATTTTTCCTTACCATTCTATCATATCTTCTCATTTCCCATTGATAGTTCTTAAGCTTTTGATAAAGTTTATATTTTGGAGCAGAGAGCCCTGGAAATGTTGGTCGAACAATTGGTGTTTGTCTAAAAAAGTTTTTTAACTTTTTTAACCAATCAGCTGAAACAGGAGGCAACATAGCAAATTTTACATTAGTTAAAATAGCACCGGAAAAGTTTGTCCTTGCATTTGGATTGCTTGAACTACTTCCAAGCGCTGTTAATGAAAAATCGGCATTGGAAAGATTATAACCAGAAAGATTATAACCACTTAAATTCATATGGGGGAATTTTACACCAGTTAAAGTAGCACCTTTAATGTTAGCAGTTTTTAAATCAACGGTATCAAAGGTTGCTCCATTAAAGTTCACATTTGAAAAATCAGCCCCATTTACATTTGTTTGTGTAAAGTTAGCTCCACTTAAATTTTGCCCAGAAGCCTTAACATTGCTTAAATTAGCTTCTGTAAAATTTGCACCCGAAAACGTACCATCAAAGGTCATTCCAGAAAAATTGGTACTAGTTAAGTCTGCGTTTTGCAGATTAAGATTCCTAAACTTTCCGCCCTTAATCTTACTGAAATCAACACCCTTAAGGGTGGTTCTACTCAAATTTGCGTCACTTAAATCAACGTTAGAAAAATTGGCATTGGTAAAGTTTGATCCACCCCAAGCGATTCCTTTGAACGCTCCCCCACTGAAGGTTGTGCCTACAAAGTGACAAAATTCACAGCAATATTTACCCGCAGACCGTTTATTAATACCAGTAATAGTACGATTTGAATAATCATTATTACTATAAAAAGCACCTAAAGAAGTACTTAAAAAAAACACTACAATTAAAGTAAATCTCATAAAAAGCTTCATTTTCTACTCCATTCTAAGAGAAATCCTCATTTTTCCTTCTTATTTCAGAATAACAAAATCAGTACCTCAAAAACAAGAAAATATCTAACTAGAAGCACTTTTAAGCTCTCTTAGCCTTAAAATTTTACCTTCGCGCTTCGCAAACGAGCTTTTATGATTGGATTAGATGGTATAGTGGCCCCCGCATTAATTAATGCTTGTATAATCTGAGCAGCCGCCTGAGAATTGTTGAGGCTCCTCAAATTATAAAACGCCCAACCAAATGCATTGGTAGAAACAACACCCGGCGGACCATCGCCAGTAAAAGTATTAATATATGTTTTTGTTACGGAACTTCCAGTTGATATTTTAAGACCCTCTA
This sequence comes from bacterium, assembly GCA_038135085.1. Classification (GTDB taxonomy): domain Bacteria; phylum Babelota; class Babeliae; order Babelales; family CAIQNR01; genus CAMCVM01. Next base: position 6,275 of record JAYPWJ010000035.1, on the reverse strand, counting down.
ATAACTCTTTAGTAGCGCTTGGCAAATTCAATTTTACCGCTATTAAAAGAGGTGACATCTGATTTTGTGTGTACAATAATGGATGAGTTAATTGAAAAAACTGTTCCATTTGCTCTGATGTTATTTGTTGTACCTGGTTAATCAATAAGATTACAGTTGCACTTTTCTTATTCAATAACGCACTCATTAGTTTTTGCCCAACGCCAGAAAGATATTGAGTAAATGGATTTTGAGCATTCAATGCTTCAAGTTGAGACTCAAGCTTTTGCTTTTCTTTTTTCAATGGAAGCAATGTTTCATTAAGCGTATGGAGTTTTTCCATTACCACAAATAATTTATTCATTTGTTTTTTTGAAATATCATTATACTGAACAAATGCGGTATTATATTGCTTTTGTAATGGATCAACTTTTTTGTTAACATCGCTAAGGCTTGCTGATAAAGCAGCCCGCTTCTTTTTATCACTTAAGAAAGTCTGTATTTTCAATATTGAACTTTTTGTGATGATATATCCAGCGTCTAATACGACCTTTATTAAAACATTGTTTTTTGAATAAATAGCAGAAAGTAGCAAACCTTTTGAGCCCAACAATTTACAGTTGGTAAAAGTAGCTCCTGCAACCTTCACACCTGTAAAATTAACTCCTGAAAAATCAATTCCATTAAAATCTGCTTTTTCAAGATTTGCGCCAGCAAGATTAACTTTACTAAAGTTGTTTCCATTAAAAGATGTGCTGCTTAAATTTGCTCCAGCTAAATTTGATTGAGCAAAATTTGTATTTTTTGTATTTGCCCCTGAAACACTTGCCCCTGTTAAATTAGCACCAGAAAAATTTACACCTGTAAGGTTTGCTGAGGGAAACTGAGTTTTTGCCAAATTTTTAGCACTAAAATCTGCGCCAGAAAAATCCATTTTACTCGGTAGAGTGGCGCCTTTAATTTTAGAACCTTTTATTTGACTCCACTCTGTTAATCCTCTTACAGCCCAAAAATTTGTTCCCGTTAAATTTGCTCCATGAAGATTTGCACCTAAAAGATTTGCCTCCGCAAAATTCGTATTGGTTAAATTTGCATTCATAAGATTAGCTTTTTTTAGATTAGCAGCCATTAAATTCGCATTAGTTAAATTTGCGTTCATAAGCGTTGCATTGGAAAAATTTGACGCTTGCAAATTGGCATGTGAAAAATTTGTATGAGCAAGATTTGCATTTTCAAACTTTGCTTCCAAAAGAAATGCTTTTGTAAAATTTTCACCTTCAAGATTAGCATTTTTAAATGAATGTAATTCTAGATCTTTTCCCGCATAGCTTGTAGATTTTAATGTAAAAACCCCTGAGCTTAAGATTCCGACTATTAATAGAAATATCTTTTTCATTCCCTACTCCATTTAAAGACAAATCCTCATTTTTTCTTCTTATTTTAGATTAACAAAATCGATCACCTAAAAACAAGAAAAAGTTTATTATCAGAATGGTTTTAAGGTCTTTTGGATTTAAAAAACCGTTCTAAAAGTTCAGAACATTCTGCCTTCTTAACCCCACCAATAATTTTAAGCTGAGAATCAGAAGGTTTCACAAAGCAATCACGGTCATTTTTATACCCAAAGACTGGTGATTCTGCCCCAAAAACAATCAAATCAATCCTGCTTAAAGCTGCTGCTGCATAGCACATTGTGCATGGTTCAAGGGTGGCGTAGAGCGTGCACCCTTCTAAACGCCAGTCACCAAGATTGTGAGCTGCTTGTTTGAGGGCCAAAAGTTCCGCATGAGCAGTTTGCGTTTTTTGCGCTTCTACCTGGTTACCAGCTTTACCGATAACCTTACCTGCAGAGTCAAGAACTACAGCACCAATTGGTACTTCTTGGGCAGCAAATGCTGCCTGCGCTTGGTCCAATGCAGCCGCCATCCCTGGTCCGTATTGAGCTTGTTTTGTCATTATGCCCTTCTTTTGCTAAATTGAAGCATATAAACATCGCAATATTGATTTTAAGCAATGTTTTTTGGAAAAATGTGATTCTTGCGGTAAACTTAAGCATACCGGGATTTAAATTCAAAACCAAGTGTCAGTCTAGTATGGATAACCAGGTCGACTCCAAGAGGGAGGCATTTATGTCAAAAGAGCCAGATAAAAAACAGCCGGAATACGGTGCCAAATCGATTAAGGTGATGGAAGGTCTGGAAGCGGTAAGAAAACGTCCAGCCATGTACATCGGCTCAACCAGTTTGCAAGGGCTGCACCACCTTGTCTACGAAATTGTAGATAACTCAGTTGATGAAGCACTTGCAGGGCATTGTTCTAAAATTAAGGTTGTTTTACACACTGACGGCTCATGTTCCGTTGAAGATAACGGACGTGGTATCCCGACCGGCATGCACCCGACCGAAAAGGTTTCAGCCGCAGAGGTAGTTTTAACAAAACTGCATGCAGGTGGTAAGTTTGATAAAGACTCATATAAATATTCTGGTGGTCTTCACGGTGTGGGTGTTTCTGTTGTAAACGCCCTTTCTACAAGACTCGATTTAGTAGTCCATAAAGACGGAGACCTTTACACACAAGCATACGAAATTGGTAAACCACTTGGCGCATTAAAAGTTACTGGTAAAACTGATAAACGTGGAACCTATATTCGATTCACTCCAGACGGTTCTATTTTTTCTGATACAACCTTTAGCTTTGACGTACTTTCAAAACGTTTACGTGAACTTGCCTTTTTAAACAAAGGCCTTTCAATCACTATTGTTGATGAAGCAAATAATAAAGAACATACCTTCCATTTTGAAGGCGGAATTGTTTCTTTTGTTGAAGATGTTAATGCAAAAAAGAACGCACTTTTCAACAAAATCATCCATCTTGAAAAAGAAGATGAAAAATATGTGCTTGAAATTGCAATGCAGTATAATGACAGCTATAGTGAACAACTTTACTCTTTTATTAATAATATTAATACCGTTGAAGGCGGAACCCACGTTGCTGGTTTTAAATCAGCTTTGACTAAAGTATGTAACAAACGTGCCCAAGCAATGGGGCTCTTAAAAGGTGATAACCTTTCAAGTGAAGATGTTCGTGAAGGGCTTGTTGCCGTTATTAACATGAAAGTACCAGAGCCACAATTTGAAGGGCAAACCAAAACAAAACTTGGCAATAGCGAAGTAAAAGGTTTAGTTGATTCGTGGACCTTTGGTGTACTTGATACCTTCTTTGAAGAAAACCCAGCAATTTTAAAAAAGATTATTCAAAAAGCAGAACTTGCACAACGTGCACGTGAAGCCGCTAAAAAAGCTCGCGAATTAACTCGCCGTAAAACAGTTCTTGATACTATGGTGCTTCCTGGTAAATTAGCCGACTGTGCTAATGAAAACCCAGCAGAAAGTGAAGTATTTATTGTTGAGGGGGACTCTGCGGGTGGTTCTGCAAAACAAGGCCGTGACCGTTTTACCCAAGCAATTTTGCCACTTAAAGGTAAAATCTTAAACGTTGAAAAAGCGCGTCTTGATAAAATGCTTTCTAACGATGAAATCAAAGCTTTAATTTCTGCTGTTGGATGTGGAATTGGTGAAGAATTCAATATTGAAAAAACTCGTTATCACAAAATTATTTTGATGACTGACGCCGACGTTGATGGATCACACATTAGAACATTGCTGTTAACCTTCTTCTTTAGATATCTTACTCCCGTCATTGAAAACGGATATCTTTATATTGCCCAACCACCATTGTACAAAGCAAAAATTGGAAAAAAAGAAGAATACCTTAAAGATGAAAATGCCTTTAGAAGTTTTCTTTTTGATTGGGCACATGACCAACTTGTTTTAACAGCTAATGACAAAGAAATTCATCCAAAAGAATGGCAACAAATTCTTGCTGATATTATCCGCTATGAAGCTTCTTTAGAGCACCTTGCAATTAACTTTAAATTAACTGATGCTCAAGCGCATAAGCTTTTAATGTTCTTAAAAGCAAATCCATTAAAGCCTGATGCAACACATGATGAAATTCTTAAAAAGCTCCAAGCATTCTTTAAGAACTATGAGGTGTCTTTACATCAAGAAGAACCAAAAGAAGATGGTACACCAGGTAAAGCACGTTTTGAGTTCCAAATTCTTAACAAGAGCTGGGATGTTGGTGCAACCTTCTTTACTTCAGAAGAAGTCCCACAAACACTCAAATTGCTTGAACCACTTGAACTTGTAGCAGGGCAATGGAAACTCCAAGTAAAAGAGAAAAACAGAACTGTTGCAGGCACCGGCCTTCAAAAACTGTTAAGTGGTATTGCTGCAATTAGTAAACCATACATGCACATTCAGCGTTACAAAGGTTTGGGGGAAATGAACGCAGACCAGTTGTGGGAAACTTCAATGGATCCCGATACACGCTCATTGCTCCAAGTTTCTATTGAAGACGCGCTTGAAGCTGATGCATGGTTTGCAACCTTGATGGGTGACAACGTTGCTGGCAGAAAAGAGTTCATTGAAAAGAATGGACGTTTTGCACGTAACCTTGATGTGTAAAATACTTTTATGAGCAACACGTTTAATCATCAACTTTTAAATTCTGATTCAAACATTATTGTGGGCCTTTCTGGAGGCCCCGATTCTGTTGCATTGCTCCATTGGTTGGCAAAACAAAAAAGTAAATTAAACCTCAATATTATTGCAGCGCATTTAAACCATGAGTGGCGTAAAGATGCAAAGCGTGATGTGGCTTTTTGCGAAAAGTTGTGCGAAGATTTGGATGTTGTTTTAAAAACGCAGCGCGCTTCAAAACTGAAATTCACACCAAAAGATGATGGCTCAAAAGAATCAATGGCACGGCAACAACGCAGATTCTTTTTTGAAACGTTGGCACAACAAACTGAAAAACGAACTGGCAAAAAAACACTTATTGCATTGGGGCACCACAAGCAAGATCAACTTGAAACCTTCTTTATTCGGTTAATTCGTGGTACAACAACTTCGGGCCTTTGTTGCATGCAAGAAACCAATGGACGGTACATTCGGCCACTTTTACAAATGGATAAAGCTACCGTAACTGAGTATCTTGATAAACATCTTTTGAGTTATATTCAAGACCCAACCAATGACTCTGATGCTTTTTTACGCAATAGAATTCGCAATAACCTTTTACCTGTTTTAAAAGAATGTGACGAACGTGCTCCAAATCAAATTATACGCACGTTAAAAATAATCCAAGAAACTGAACATTTTTTGGAAAATCAAACAGAAAAAGCTTTTGAAACTCTTATTAAAAATAATGTCTTAGACATCAAACAGTTTTTACTACTTGAACCTTTTTTACAAAAAAGAGTTATTCGTTTATGGCTGTGTAAAGCTTCTCTCGACTTTACTTTGACTGAAAAGTTTATTCAAGAAGTTATACGCTTTTTAGATTCACCCCGTGGTGGCACCCATCAACTGGGTACCAACTGGGCAATTACCAAAAAAGAACATAAAGCAGAACTTGTTTCTGGATAACGTATATTCTTAGTTATACCCAGGGAAAGAAACCCTTATCACTTTATTTTCATCTCTTTCTGCCAGTACATCATAAACAGGCAGCGCCCCATTAACAACTATTTTAAGGCGTAATGTATAGGCATTAAGAGGTTCTGGAAGGTTAGCATCAAAAAGATCAAAGTCTGACTGAACATGTGCACACAATGTTGCAATCACCTCTGCTTGATTTGCCGCATAAATACGTATTGCTCCTGCAGGAATATTATTATCCCGTTGAACAGGGTCCGCAGCAGGAAGAGCAAAATTTAACAAACATATAAATACTAAACCGAAAAAGCGTTTCATAAGTCATCCTCCATTTTGTAACTCATAAACTTAGTATAACATAGCTTGTATCAGCTGAAAAGTGGCTCCAAATAAGCCTAAAACTGGTTAAGTACCCCCCCAACTGAGACCGGAACATTAAACCCTAACGCTCCACTCCTTTTATTGTATAGAATACATCTATTCTACCTGTTTTATGATTATAAGAAGTTCTTATGTTGTACCTAAATTTTATATAGCCCTCTCCAATTGGATTAAGCTCATTGACAATGATAGGGAAACGCATTCCATATCGCCGGCTGCCAACCCTTTCTTGCACAATTTCTTTTACTTTTTCTCTAAATTCAAAAAAATCGTTAACTGTTATTTCTGGTACTTCCGGTAGTTGTTTATGCTGATCTGCAAATGATTGAGCACAATGAGACCGACTCGTTACTAAAAAAACTAAAACAAAAATCGATATTTTAGTTTGCTTCATTGTTTTCAATGACAATACCA
>JAYPWJ010000034.1:0-8546 GCA_038135085.1 bacterium | reverse complement strand
CTGCACCTGCTTCCGGTTTCTCTTTATAGATCCTTACAAAGGTGTTTATTTCATCTTTAAATGTTTCTATATTGTTTTCTTCCTTCCCAACTGTTAAACTATCAGTAATCTCTTTAACGTCAGCATTTAATTTTTTGTAATGTTTTGAGTACCATTTGCGTTTTAAAAATCTAAAACCTTCCATAATAGAATCCCATCGAGTTTCTGTAAATTTATCAGGGTCTGCTAAATCATTAGCTATTTCATTTAGTTTGTCTTTTTCTGGCCCTGGTAGTAGTTCTGTTTGAGTAGTAACTTTGTTTAAAGCTAATTGAAGGGCTTGTTCAATAGCTGTTGTGCTTTCTAGGTTTGATGCATCAATTGCTTCTTTAATTTGTTTGATTCGTTTAAAAGCTTTACTTCCGGCTTCTTCAGATGTGTTTCCACCTAAATCATTAATTACTGTATCAAGCATTGTTTCTATGGTTTTTCTAAAAGCATCTTTTAGTGCATTTTTAGCTTCAAAGTCGTTTTCTGCTTCTGCGTTTAAAGTTTCTATAAGTTTGTTAAGGCCCTTTATGTCACCTGTTTTTATAAATGTTTCAATCATTGGTTTGAGAAATTCTTTAAGATCTTGTATCTTATTTTCTTGTATAAATGCTTTAATCATTGCTTTGTCGAACTCTTCTTGAGTAAGAGCATCTGGATATGCTTCTTTTAAAGCTTTTAAATTTTCTGTATTAGGTTTTTTGGTAAAATCTTCTTTCAAAGTCCGTATAAAATCATCTGCTGTTGGAACGCTTTCTTCGTCCATAGTTTTTGTTAATTCAGTTCGAGCTTTTTTAAAAGCTTCTATAAATTTTTTGGCCATTTTGATTTTGTCTTGTGCTGTTTCTTGCGCCGCTACAACCTTTATGGCAGCAGTTTGAATATCTATTTTTATTTTATACTCAATCAGTGCTTTTGTATCGTAAGCTCCTTCACCAATAACAGCTTTTAAGAAAGCAGTTAAAGTTGAACCAATTTGTTCGGCCGTTTTGCCTTGAGGGCTTTCTCCTATTATTAAATCCATAGCTCTATCACGAACTTCTTGATCTTGTCTGTTTGTTACTACTTCTTTATAGATTTCTGCGATTGCTTTGATATTTTTTTGACGCTGACCCTGAAGCTCATTTAGCTGATCGTTAATTTCTGTTATTGTGGGATTGCTACTCATTGCTAAGCAGTTTGTGATTAATAAAATATTAAGGGCGATAAACCCAAGAATTTTTTTAAAATTAGCCTTCATTTTAAATACTCCTTTTAAGCTTTTAAATTTCTAATTTTAAGGGTAACAAAATGGGCGGTAAAAAAACAAGGGTTTTATAAGGAAATTACGATTAAGAAGGGGGTTTAGAAAGATTGAGCTTAAAAAAATGAGCGCACTTGCTAAAATAAGCAAACGTGCCTGTTCGGCCAGCACAAGCCCCATATAAGCGTCGCCCAAAACTAATAAACGACAAAAAGCAAGTCAAATGGGGTTATTAGAAAGAATCTTCATTTTCTGCTAGTAATGGTTTGTAATGAAATTGAGTAGGTGGTTGTTCTGGCGAATAATGATTTTGAATTATTTTTCTAAGTATTGTTAAAAATCCAATAACGGTGGTACTAAAACTTGTTTGAAATAAGGGATATTGATTGATAACTGAAGGCAGGTAAGTTGTTTTTACTATGGCTTGGGATGTTTGGTCAGAAAGAGATTGAACAGATATTATTTTATTGTGTTCTTTTTCTAAAACGTTTTCCATAGCATAAATCCATTGGGTGAAGAAATTTGATTTTTTTGCCGCAACAACATCAATTAAGAGTGGATGTTGAGAAACATCTATTGCTCCGCTTTCAATTTGTTCTATTAAAGTTTCTGTTTTGGAATTTTTAGTTACTTCAAATTCTTTTTTAAAATAGGTAGCTGCAACTGTTTTATTAAAAAAATTAACGGCTAAAGTTTTTTGATTTGTTGTATTAAGTGTGTTTAAAAACTCTTTTAGTTTTATCGTTTCAAGAAGATCTGTAACATCCTGTGTAACTGCGTGGGCTTTTTTTTCAGAGTTGTAATGTAGGTTTGCTCCTTGAATGCCCGCAAGCAATGTAATTGCAAGTGGTAAAGGAACTGCTGTTTTGGTTGTTTCTATTCCTGCTTGTTGTGCTCCGTAAAGAACGACGTACGGAAGAGTTCCCCATAAAGCGGTTGCACTGGTTTTGTTAGGGCGGATAAATTCTGCTTCTTTTTTGTATCCGGCAAGGTCAAGCCCTTCAGTTATAATAACTCCAGAGGCCAAACCCCATTGTGGTAAAACAGTTCCGTTTGTTTTTAATAATGCTGCTGTTTTTTTCCATTCAGCTTCTTCTAGGTAGTGGACTCCTTTTTCTTGGCACCACAAAAAGCCAGCCCAGCCTGTATTTTTTAACAAAGTTTTACCGGTACTTAAAAGAAGATCATCTGTTCTTTTTTCTAATGGATTTCCATAATAAAAACGCTTAAGGCTACTCCATGCAAGGTCTAAGCTGACCGCTTTTCCAAAATCATTTACAGTTGTTCCAAGAAAGGCTTCTTGGCTATAAGTTTGGTTTTGAGTGAGCATATAAAAACTTGCTGCAAGTACCGCCAAGGCAGTAGACCGTACCAAAGTTTCTTGTGGGTCATCTTTTTTTTCAACTTCGGGTGTTAATTTATCATCAACAGATTCTTTACCAGAAATAATAATAAAAGTTTGATTGGAAGCTTTTTGGGCCGGTAAAGGAGCAGCAAAAAAAAGTAAAAAGAACAATAATTGAGAATACTTCATGCCCGAAGTTTAGACAGGGTAAAAAAAAATTGCAACTCAAAAAGAGCAAAAAAAAAACGCCCCGAAAATCGAGGCATTTTTTTAATAATTTGAAAAGCTTTTTTTATAAAGAGTTCCAAACAGCTTTTGCATTTCTAAATGCTTCAACAGCAAATACTGCTTCTACAACAGCATTTCTAAATTCATCTGGTTGTTTAGTTCCCCATGTATCTATTTGATGACGAAGATAGTTTGCGGCAAGAGCACCCATAAATTGGTTGCGGTATTGTGGACCTTTTTTAAAGAGTGCATATCCACCAAGAACAGCAGATGCTAACCCTGCACCACGATAAAAATCAGTAGCATGCATATTTTGAGCTAATACTGTTTCTGTCCATTTGCCTACTTGACCATTAGCAAGACCTGCAATGTCATTTGCTTTGGTATAAAGTGTAAATCCGAGTGCACCACACCCACCTGCTACAAGCCCTGTCACCATATTAACATCATCAGGCATTGGCACAAGTTGCTTTGCTGAATCTACTAAAACTCTTTCTGCTAGTCTGAGCGCATCATTAGCTGAAATTGATACGCTTGAAACTAACAAACATATTCCTAAAGCTATTCCTACTTTCCCCTTCATACACAAACTCCTTTGCTTTTTTGTGGGGTTCATTACTTTCTTTCCTTTGAGCGACTCTACTCTGCACTATAAAAATTGTCAAAGGTTTGCCATTTCAATTTGTATGAAAAGTGATAAAATACTTTTAAATAAAGAAAAAAAAGATTTTATTTTTTCTTGAAAAGGGTTTATCTTGCCACAAAATTATCAAATAACACTTGATACTGTTGTTCTTCGTCAAAAGGACCTTCAAAAGGCCGTTGCGTTTTATCAGCTTTTGGGTTTAAAGTGCAAGCTTTATAGAACTGGCCAATGGGCGGAATTTTTGTTGGGGACAACCTGTTTGGCGCTTTGTCCAACAGATGAATTGCAGTCAGGTCATTCTGGGTTAGTTTTTGCAACTAAGGAATTTGAAGCGTTGCTTGAAATACTTCAAAATGCAGGCCATTCACTTTCAGAAAGAGTGACCACCAGTAGGGGGATTATTGTCACTGTGACTGACCCTGGCGGTAATAAAATTGACCTTCTCTATCCTCAGGCCCCACCGGCTCCCTGCTATAAAGAAGAAAGCTGCTGTAGAAATAGAAAATAATAAGCTTAAAGCGGCTTCAAATATTGCACTCTTTGCCCCTTCGGGTATACTAAAAAACCTAAAGGGTAATCCTTAAAAATGGGGTATGTCGATTTATGCGACTTGGCTCAAATCGAGTAACTTAAGAACGTTATAAAACAATAGCTAGAGAGGATGTTTTTATGACAAAAATTCGTCCATTGTTTGACCGTTTATATGTTGAACGGACTCAGGTAGAAGAAAAGACTGAAGGTGGTCTTTATATTCCTGAAGGTTCAAAAGAAAAAGGTCAAACAGGAACAGTGCTTGCAACCGGCAGCAAAAAAGATTTCCATGTTAAAGTAGGTGATGTTGTGTACTTTGGTAAATATGCTGGAACCGAAGTTGACGATACACACATTATTTTAAAAGAAGAAGATGTTCTGGGAATTGTAGAAAAGTAAGGTAAGGTATGTCAGGTAAAAAAATAGTTTTTGGCGCGGATGCGCGAGAAAAAATTAGCAGAGGTGTTAATACTCTTGCTGATGCGGTTAAAGTAACACTTGGGCCCCGGGGGCGTAATGTTGCGTTTGAAAAATCTTTTGGTTCACCATCTATTACTAAGGATGGGGTAACTGTTGCAAAAGAGATTAACTTAAAAGATAAATTAGAAAACATGGGTGCGCAGCTTGTTAAAGAAGTTGCAAGCAAAACTGCCGATGATGCGGGTGATGGTACAACAACTGCCACTGTATTAGCACAAGCAGTGTTCCGTGAAGGTAACAAATATGTTACTGCTGGTGCAAACCCAATGGAACTCAAGCGCGGCATTGATAAAGCGGTTGAAGTTGCTGTTGATTCTATTGAAAAAGCTGCAACAAAAGTTACTGATACTAAAGCAATTGAACAGGTTGCAACAATTTCTGCAAACTCAGACACTGCTATTGGGCAATTGATTGCAGAGGCAATGGAACGTGTTGGTCGTGATGGTGTTATTACTGTTGAAGAAGCAAAAGGAATTCATAACGAACTTGAAGTGGTTGAAGGAATGCAATTTGACCGCGGGTTCTTGTCGCCATACTTTGTGAATAATTCAGAAAAAATGGCAGTTGAATTAATTGATCCAGTTATTTTGCTTTTTGATAAAAAGATTTCATCTATTAAGCCTTTGGTAGGCCTTTTAGAGCAAGTGGTTAAAACAGGTAAGCAGCTTTTAATTGTTGCTGAAGATGTTGAAAGTGAAGCGCTTGCTATTTTAGTTGTTAACAGAATTCGTGCAAACTTAAATGTTGCTGCTGTTAAAGCGCCTGGCTTTGGTGATCGTCGTAAAGAAATGCTCAAAGATATTGCTGTTTTAACTAATGGAAAATTGGTTGAAGAAGAGCTTGGCTTGAAACTTGAAGCACTAACGCTTGAAGATCTAGGGACTGCTAAAAAGGTGGTTATTACCAAAGATACAACCACTATTGTAGGCGGAGCTGGGCAAGAAGCGGATATTAACGGACGTGTTGCCCAAATTAAAATGGAAATGGAAAACAGTAGTTCAGATTATGACAAAGAAAAGCTTCAAGAGCGTGTTGCAAAATTAGCTGGTGGGGTTGCACTTATTAAAGTTGGTGCTGCAACAGAAACTGAAATGAAAGAAAAGAAAGACCGTATTGACGATGCACTTCATGCAACTCGTGCAGCAGTACAAGAAGGTATTGTTGCCGGTGGTGGAACCGCATTACTTCGTGCGCAAGCAGCAGTTGAAGCGCTTGAGCTTGAAGGGGATGAAAAGCTTGGTGCAGCGATTGTTCGCCGTGCACTTGAAGCACCACTTCGTGTAATTGCTGCAAATGCTGGTTTTGAAGGTTCAGTAATTGTTGATAAAGTTAGAAGCAGTAAAACTGAAATTGGGTTTGATGCAAAAACTGGTCAGTATGTTGATATGGTTAAAACAGGAATTGTTGATCCTGCAAAAGTAACTCGTTTAGCGTTACAAAATGCAGCTTCAATTGCTGGGTTAATGTTAACTACAGAAACAATAATTTCTGATCTTCCTGAAGAAAAATCTGACACTCCTGCAATGCCGGGTGGTATGCCAGGTGGTATGGGTGGCGGAATGCCAGGAATGTACTAAGTTACATTTTGATCTGATAAAAAGAATGAAGCCCCGAGAAATCGGGGCTTTTTTATTATACATTAAGTTGATAATACTGATAAGATAATGCAGCAGCATAACTTATCCAAAGAGTATAAGGTAAAAGCCAATAAGCAGCTTCTTTATTTTTTTGTGAAAATAGATAGGTAACAGTCCATGCACAGGCAGCAATTAGAATGATTAAATAGGCCGCAGCTTCTAGATTATGTTTCACAAAAAAAAGATAAATCCAAAGAGGGTTAAGCGCAAGTTGTACAAAAAAGAGTTGTAGCCCTTTGTCTTTTGAAATGCTTTTCGATTTTTCCCAGATGATAAAAGCAGCAATTGCCATTACCAAATAAAGCACCGGCCAGACAATGCCGTAGATCCATTTTGGTGGGGCAAAGCTTGGTTTTGTTAGATTTAGATACCAGTCTCCTTTTGCTGCGTTACCCATAATAAATTTAGCAAGAATTCCTGAGCCAAATGTTGCAGTAAAACACCAGATTAATCGTTTTTTTATCATTTTTAGTCTCCTTTTTTATGAAGATTTTTAACTATTTATTTAATGATAATGTTATTGAGTAAGTTACTTCAAGAATTTTAATGTAATAGATAATAAAAAAGGCCCAGATTTATCTAGGCCTTTAAAAAATTATTACCTTATATTAGGCTTTTTTGAGCCATTCAATAATTTTGTTACGTTCTTTTGTATCAAAAACAATAACAAATTTTTCTTTTCCTTCTTCATCTATTTTTGCAACGAAAAGATTTTCTTCTTTTGCTTTTTTAACAAGCTCTAAATCGGTAACAATCACAGCATTATACTCTTTTTGAGTAAGTTCTTTCCATGTTGTTTTAGTTGTTTCTTTAATTTCATGGATTTCTGCCCCAATTTCTAAACCGATTGATTTAAACTCATCAGCTGCTACATGATAACATTCTTTAATTCCATCAATAGTTTCTTGTGCTGCTTCTTTGATATCATCAAAAATATTTCCATATGATGTTGTAGCTGTAAGTAATAATATTGAAAATAATAGATTTTTCTTATTCATAAAAACCTTTCTTAGGTAAGTAATTAAAAGCCCGGGCGAACCCGGGCTTCATTCTTTTTATTTCAGCATTAATTATGCATTGCACAAAATTTCAACAAGATCTTTTTGATCTGTATCAAGTACAACGGTAAAGCCTTCATCTGTTTCAAAAACAGTTAAACCAGCATCTTTAGCTGAGGCCATAATTTCTTGGTTTTTACCAACAAATTCAGCCATATGATAGCCATCTTTTGCAAGTGCTGCCCAATCAGTGATATTAAATTCACTGTCAGCTGTGTCTTGTTTAATAGATCTAACACTCACTTGCTCAGTTTCAACAGCAGCTGTTTCATCAACTGGTGGAAGATCGTTTGCCATTACTGAACCGCTTAATAGAAGCGCAATTGAAAATACTTTTGCTAATTTTGTCATCTTAACTCCTTGCTTATTTTTTAGAGTAAACGAATTGTTTTGGAGTATACAATCTTGATGATAAAAAGCAAGGTGACAGTTTTTATTTACGGTTGTTATGTTGCTTGCGGTTGTAGTTTTCTCATTAATTCATCAAATGGAAATTGAAGTTGATTGTTTGGCTTTATCGCGGGGCGATTATTGCCTTTTTGCCTTTGAATAGTTTTAATTGCATCCATCAGTTCTTGTTCTGTTATTGTGGTTGCTTGGCGCGTTTCTACTGCCGTAGTAAGTGCTCGTATAACTGCTTCTTTAATATCTGATACTACAAAGCCATCACTCATTTGTGCTGCATGGTCAAAGAGCTCTTCTGAGTAGGGTGATACAGCTGTGTTTGGATCTCTATCAATTACTTGTGAGCCATCTTCAAGTGTTATTGTATGTTTAAGAATAAAACCTTTTTTAAATTTAGATTCAAGAAAATTTTTAAATAGTTCTTTACGGTTTTCAAACAATGGTGGTTCCATAGTTACATGAAGACCAAAGCGTCCCGTTCTTGTGAGTGCGGCATCAAGCATTTCTGGGCAGTTTGTAGCGCAAATAACCAATACTCTGCTGTTTTCTGGGTTTGTCATTTCTGCAAGAAGTGTGTTTAAAAGACGAATATTTTCGTTTGCAGCTCCATATGGGTTGTTCTCACGTTTTCCGCCAATCCCTTCAATTTCATCAATAAAAAGAACGGCGCCAATTGCAGCGTTGTTTTGTGCTGCTGCATTACGAGCTTGCTCAAAGAGTGCTTTCATTTTCTGTGGCCCTACACCAATGTATGTATCATGAAAACCGCCACCATTTTCTTCAAAAAAAGAAACTCCTAATTCTTGAGCAATATAACGTGCAAGGTGTGATTTTCCTGTTCCTGGAACACCTTTAAGTAAAATGTTTGAACCTTGACTAATTCCAGCTTGGGCAAAAAGCTCTTTATTGCGAACAAAATTAAAAATTTGCTCAGCTTCTTTGGGAA
>JAYPWJ010000033.1:0-8775 GCA_038135085.1 bacterium | reverse complement strand
ACAAATAGAACAATTCCCCAACCCCTTCCTAAGGACCTTTTCCTTCTTCTTTTCAATAAAAGAATAATCATCATCTCCTGATTTATAAATACGTGCTTCAGGAAGCCCCTGTACAGACTTCCACTCTTGCAGCTCCTGCTCTGCTTGATGGTGAATTTTTCTTCGTAACTGTTTGCCTTTTTGTTCTCTTAACTTTTTCCATTCTGCAACAGAGGCCTTACGATAATTGCCATCAAAAAAAATAACTGTATTGGGAGAGTGAAGTGTTGCATTTCCAAATGTATAAGAAAGTTTATATCGTAATCTATTTTGTACAATTTTCAAAAGGGCTTCTTGCTCAACAAACCGTGATGACCCTCCTTCTTTAGCCCTTTTTTTTAAAATGGTGTGAACTTCTTCAGCAGTTAAATTTCTTTCTGCAAAAGCTTTAACCGCACCAGGAATAACAAGACCTCTTTCTACTCTGCCTAATTCAATCCCTGGGAGCCAAAAAGAAAAAAAAAGCATAACCCCCATCAAATTTACGCCACACATTACACCTTCCCCTATGCATTGATCTCCTATAATGTTGAAGCAACAAATGCATTAAACAGTGGATGAGGTTTGCCTGGTCGTGATAAAAATTCTGGATGAAATTGGCTTGCAACCATAAATGGATGATCCTTCAACTCAACAATTTCTACTAACTTTCCATCAGGAGATTCTCCTGAAATAATAAGTCCCGCATCTTCCAATTGCTTACGATATTCATTATTGAATTCAAAACGATGCCGATGTCGCTCATTAATAATACCCTCTGAACCGTATGCCTGAGCCGCTCGCGTTCCAGGAAGCAACTGACAGGGATAAATACCTAAACGCATTGTACCACCTTTTTCTGTCACTTCATGTTGCTCATTCATAAGCGCAACTACGGAGGCTTCCGTTTCTTCAGTACATTCAGCAGAATGAGCACTCTTATTAACAAACGCACGTGCAAGTTCTACACACATTACCTGCATACCAAGACACAGACCAAGATATGGAACCTGTTTTGTTCGCGCCCATCGAGCCGCAATAATTTTACCTTCAACACCACGATCACCAAAGCCACCGGGCACTAAAACACCATTACAATCACCCAATAAATCGTCAACGTTTTGTTCATTCAGTTTTTCAGAATGTACCCACTTAATATTAAGGCAGACTTTATTTCTACGAGAGGCATGCATTAAAGCTTCTTTAACACTCAAATAAGCATCTTGCAGTTCAATGTATTTTCCTACTAGTGCTATAGTAACTTGCTTATCAAATGATGCTTCAATTTCATCCACAATTTGGCGCCACTGTGTCCAATTTGGTTCTGTCACCTGATCCTTTAAACCCAATCGATTAATCAATAAAGATCCAAGTCCTATTTCTTCTAGTACTAATGGCGCTCGATAAGGATTAACTTCTGTTTCTAAAGGAAAAATCTGTTTTTCTGGCACACTCGCAAAATGCCCAATTTTATTGCACAAGCTTTTATCAACTTTATGATCTGAACGCGCAATAATAACATCAGGAATAATCCCAATGGAACGCAACTCTCTTAACGAATGCTGAGATGGTTTTGTTTTCAACTCCCCGGTCACTTTCAAATAAGGTAACCAAGTTAAGTGAACAAACAAGGTATTTGAATCCCCATAATCAAAACGCATTTGTCGGATCGCTTCTAAAAATGGAGCACTTTCAACATCTCCCACTGTACCACCAACTTCAACAATAAGAATATCAGCTTTCATTTGCGCAGCTGCGTGCTCAATCGCACATTTAATTGCCTGCGTAATATGAGGAATAACCTGAATGGTTCCACCAAGAAAATCGCCTTTACGCTCTCGATCAATAACACCAGCATAAATTTGACCAGCCGTTACACTGCACGACCGTTTAAAATCAATATCTAAAAAACGTTCATAATGACCCAAATCCAAATCTGTTTCTGCCCCATCTTCTGTGACAAAAACTTCACCATGCTGGTATGGTGAAAGTGTTCCGGGATCAACGTTTATGTAAGGATCTAGTTTTTGTACGGCAACTGAAACACCTCGCTGCTGTAAAATTTTACCAATAGAACTTGCAGCAACTCCTTTACCTACAGAACTAAAAACTCCTCCCGTTACAAAAACGTATTTCGACATATAAGTCCCCTCTTTAATGTTTTTTCTAAGCTACCCTACTCTAATCAGTAAAGCATAGCTTTTTTTTAAAAAGCCCTCAAAAATAATTAATAAGTAATCTATTAAAAGTAACAAGTTCTATAAACAAATACGAAAACTTGATCTTTTACTAAGAGTAGTTCTATAGTAAACCATATTGTGATGATTAACCTTCTAAAAAAAGGACGAGTATGAAAAAATTACTTAGTGTTATTCTTTTTGGAGCGGGGCTTTTACTCCTTTCAGGATGTGTTCCATGCGATGAAATGTGTAGCGTTGATGACCACAGTCATAAAGCACCTTCAGCAGGGCTACATAAAAAAAATCTCCGCGACTGTCGCGATGCAAAGGCTAAATCAGAAAAAAAAGCAGCTCCAAAGGTAAAAAAAGTAAAAACAATGAAGCCTAAAAAAGCTGCTCCAAAAGTAAAGAAAGCAAAAAAAGTACGTAAAAAAACCAGCTCAAAAGCCGCTCGAAAAATGAAGCCTAAAAAAGTAAAAACAAAGAAAAAGCGTAAAATGGAAGGTACAAAACACAGCTATGGTGAAGATCACTTAGATGATGAACTTCTTGAATACGCTCCATGGGCACGCGATCAAAAAGAAGTAGTTGATCCAACACTTGCCTAAAAAACTCAAAGAAAAAGAGCCATGGTAAAAAGTGGCTCTTTTTTATTGTTTTAAATGGTTCATAAGCGCTTTAACCGTTTCTTCCAGATTCATTCCGCTATTATCAACCTCAATAGCACCTTCAGGTATCTTTAATGGAGAATGTTTACGTTGCATATCTTTGCGATCACGCTCAGTAATTTCTTTTTCAGCTTCCTTTTGAGTGAAAAAGTTGCCACGACGTTTCTGGTCATTCATCCAACGTTGAGCACGAACCTCTGTTGATGCAGTTAAATAAAACTTATAATCAGCATGAGGAAACACAACTGATCCACTATCTCGCCCCTCTATCACACTATCATGCGCCTTTGCAAAAGCACGTTGCGCTTGAACTACCCGCTCTCTTACCATCACAATAGGGCTAATAACCGCAACATAGCGATCGACCATATAATCTTTTAAGAATGAGGTAATATCCATTCCATCAAAAAAAAGTGAGCCTCCACGCTTTTTATCATACGTGTAGACAAGGCGCGATGGATCGAGACAAAAACTTACATCTTCTGGCGTAGGTGATGCCAACATCTCTTGCGTATAGTTACAACGCTCTACCAATAGATAGGCAACTGCACGATAAAGCCAGCCTGTTGGTAAATAATAAAAACCAAGCTCATGTGCCAAAGCACGCGCTATGGTTGATTTTCCACTTGCTGTTGGCCCATCAATTGTAACAATCATTCTGTTCCTTTCATCCCTGCAACGTCCAACCCAAAAAATTCTATATTCGTTTTACCTTGCCAATGATTTTCTGTTACTTGCACCGCAATGTCAAATGGCACCTCTTCTTGGTCAACTAATAGTTGATATAATTCCGGACGATTAAAAAAGATAACCGGCTTTATAATACCATCAGCAAAGACCATACACTTTACATGCGCCTCTTTAAGAAGCTGCGGTTTTTGTACCAAGCTTGCTCCTTTTAAAATAAATTTTGGTTCTGCATTTTGTGCTCCGAACGGTTCAAAATAGTGCATATCACGCATCAACTTTTTACCAACGTCTGCCATCGTAATTGCGCCATCAAGCTGCAACCTATTGATAAAATCTTCCGGTTTTAACAGTTCTCGTGTACGTGCTTCAAGGACCGCTTTGAGCGCTCCTAAATTGTTTGCCGGTAACGAAAGCCCTGCCGCCATAGCATGTCCACCAAACTGGTCAATTAAACTATGCCCTGCTTGCAATGCATTAAAAATATTAAATGGTTCAATTGAACGGCACGACCCTTTTGCTTTGCCTTTATCAGTCAAATGAAACAGTAGCGTTGGCCGGGCATATTGCCCTACAAGACGAGATGCAACCAAACCAATAACTCCTGGTGGCCAGTTTTTGCTTGCTGCTAAAATAATATTTTCTTGCGATAAATCTATCTTGCCCGATTCAATTAACTGTTGTACGTCTTCAAAAATAGAACGTTCTATTTCTTTGCGTGCCTGGTTTAATTGAAACAAAATAGTACCAACCCGCTCAGTCTCCTGCTTGTCGCTTCCCAATAAAAAAGCAACGCCTTGCCGAGGATCTTCTAATCGCCCCAGCGCATTAATTTGTGGAGCAATACGGAACCCAACATCAGTTGAAGAAAGCAATGATTTAGTTACTTTCCCATTTGTTTTTAAAACATCTAACGAAAGACTCGGCATTTTATTTGCATACTGCAAGCCATAACGAACCCAGAACCGGTTTTCACCTGTCAGTGGAACAACATCGGCAATGGTTCCCAACATTAAAAGTTCATACGCTTTTTCTGGAAGCGGCAAACCACGTTGCTCATACAGTAAACAAAGAATTTTGAAAGTAACACCAACACCTGCAAGCTCTTTAAAGGGATATTTACAATCATTTTGGTGTGGGTTGACCAGTGCAAATGCATCAGGAAGCTCATCATGTGGACGGTGATGATCGGTAATAATAAGATCAACCCCAACTTCTTTTGCAGCCTTTGCTTGCTCAAAAGCGGTTGTCCCGTTATCAACAGTGATAATTACTTTATAATTATTTTGCGCTGCCCGTTTGACCACCTTGGTAGAAATTCCATACCCCTCTTTAACACGATGGGGAAGGTAAAAATTAACCTGTGCGCCAAGCGGTAAAAGACAGGTCATCATCAATGATGAAGAAGTAATTCCATCAACATCATAATCACCAAAGACTAAAATTTTTTCATTATGCTTAATGGCATGATTAATTCTATCAACCGCCTTTTGCGCATCTTTCATTAAAACTGCCGATGCAATATCACGGTCTTTATCACTAAATAAATATGAGTCTATCAACTCTTTTGACGTAAAACCACGGGCAATAAGTGTATGACAAAGGGGAAGCGAAAGGTTGTATGAAGCGGCAAGAGAAAGTGCTTGCTCCTGATTTTTTTCCGGAACATTCCACAAATATTTTAATCCTTTTACCGAATTGTGATTCATACAAACTCCAAAAAAAAGCTTCTGAGTCAAATCAGAAGCTTATCATGTGCCTTGTAGAAGGTCAAAATAAAACCTATTTCTTCTTAAGCGTTGGAAACAAAATTACATCTTTAATCGACGTAGTATTAGTTAAAATCATTGCAAGACGATCGATTCCAATTCCACATCCCACTGCTGGCGGCATTGCGTGTTCAAGTGCTGTAACGTAATCTTGATCAAAACGCATTGCTTCATCATCACCATCAGCGTGCGTTTTTGCCTGCGCTTGAAAACGTTCTTTTTGATCAAACGGTTCATTCAACTCATTAAAGCAGTTGGCAAGTTCCATTCCACCAATAAACAGTTCAAAACGCGCTACAAAATCAGGGTTTTCAGGATCTCGCTTTGCAAGCGGAGAAACTTCAACAGGAAAATCGATCAAGTAAGTCGGTTGAATCAATTGATGTTCAGCAACTTCTTCAAATAAAATGAACAGTTTTTGCCCCCATGATGCATCTTTTGGAATCTTTTTAGCTCCATGCTTTTTAAGCGCTGCATCAATTGTATCTGGTGCAATTTCTTTTTCTGAAAGACCGCCGTATTTAACAACTGCATCATGCACACTGATTCGCTCAAACGATTTTGAAAAATCGAGCGTATGTTCACCAAACGGAACAGTTAATGCCCCGCATGCTTCTTGAATAACTTTTTTGAGCATGTCTTCGACAAGGTCCATGGTGAAATGATAATCCTGATGAGCCATATAAAACTCAAGCATGGTAAATTCAGGGTTATGCCTTGTAGAAATACCTTCGTTTCTGAAGTTTCGATTGATTTCATACACCCGTTCAAGCCCACCAACAACTAATCGTTTTAGATAAAGCTCAGGTGCAATTCGTAAAAAGAGATCCATATCCAAAGTATTGTGATGTGTTACAAATGGCTTTGCAACCGCTCCACCCGGAATAGGATGCAACATTGGTGTTTCTACTTCAACAAATTCATGGTCTTCTAAGTAGTGGCGTAAACCGCTAATTAACTTTGAACGAGTTAAAAATTTTTGTGTACTTTCTGGATTACTAATTAAGTCCAAATAGCGCTGACGATACTTTGTTTCAACATCAGCAAGTCCATGAAATTTTTCTGGAAGCGGATGTAAACATTTACTCAGCAAGATAAATTCCTCAACCTTCAAAGTTGTCTCACCGGTTTTTGTGGTAAATGCAGTTCCCTGCACCCACAAAATATCACCAAGCTCAATTAAGTTTTGGAAAATTTCAAAAGCTGTATCGCCCTCAATATCTTTTTTAAAATAAAGCTGTAGCTGACCAGAACGGTCTTGGAGCTTTGCAAATGCAGTTTTACCGTGCCCACGAATCGCAATTAAACGCCCGGCAACTGAGTACTGCTTTTCATCGCCTTCTTTAAATTCTTCAAGAACTTGCGCAGCTGTGGCACTGACATCCTTTTTCTCTGGCCACGGTTCAATTCCCTGATCTCTCAGTTTTTGAGCCTTCTGAACACGAATTTCGTGCTCTTGGGAAGGAGACAACTGTTCTTGCTCTGCTTTATTTTTATTTTCCATGGGTCATATCACCGCGTTTTAAGGTCCGTTTTTTATCACTTAGCCTCTACAGTATACCGATTTATCAACCATCTGCCCACTTTTAGATCAGTTTTTCATAGTTTTCTTGGACATAATCCCAATTAACAATATTCCACCAGGCATCGATATAATCAACTCTTCGGTTAAAATACTGGAGATAGTAAGCATGTTCCCACACATCAAGCCCCATAATCGGCTTATATCCAGCAGAAAGTGGGGTATCTTGATTTGCTGTTGAACCGATCACTAAATCCCCTTGCGTATCAACTGCAAGCCAGGCCCATCCGCTTCCAAACTGCTTTTTACCAGCTGAACCAAAATGTTCTTTAAATGCTTCAAATGAGATGAACTGTTTTTTGATGGCGTCAGCAAGTGGCCCTTGTGGTGCGCCGCCACCGCCTGGTTTCATGGTTTTCCAAAACTCTGTGTGATTCAACACACCGCCACCTTGGTCACGAACCGCCTCACGAATAACTTCTGGAACAGAACTTAAATCCGTTAAAAGTTCAACCAATGGTTTATCAAAAAGTTTAGGATGCTTTTCAAGGGCAGCATTTAAACCGTTTACATAAGCCTGCTGATGTTTTGCATGATGTAGTTCCATAATTTGTGCTTCAATATACGGTTCAAGCGCGCCATACGCATAGGGCATTTCTGGCAATGAGTACATAGTTGCTCCTTACAAAATAATCTTCTTGCAAAAAGCATGCCACAAACTGACAAAAATTGAAAATTACCCAATCAAATAAACCTGATCATTTTTGCGTGCCATATGGAGTGTTTCACGCGCGGCCTTTTCTTTGTAAAAGGGATCCTGCTGCCAAGCAAGCACCTGCGTTTCAAGCTGCTTAACCTCTTTTTGTAATTCTGTTCTTTCTAGACCCAACTGCATATTTTCCTTACGCAACTTCATCATAATATGCAAACCCTGTGCTCCAAAGAGATATACCAACAAAAAAATCAACACCTCAAACCCAAAAAAGATACGCAATAAAAACCGTTTAGTCAGGACCATTTGCTTCTCCTTTTTTGAAACGCTTCACTTTCAGTACCCCAAAACGCTATTCTAAGATCTAGGGATAGGGTTTTATAAAGGGGCAAATTAATGAAAAAGTTTCACGTTTTATTTTTTTTATTGTGCGTTCAGTCTTACATACAGGCAAAAATGGATCAAGTAAAAGCACTTCAGTATGATGCGTCACTGCGTACACTAGGCGAAGTAATTAATATTTTTGAATCTCGTTATTACAAAAATGTAAATCCACAAGATGCAATGAATGAAGCAATCAAAGGCTTTGCGCAACAAGATCCACACACTATTTTCCTTGATAAAAAAGCGTGTAAAGATCTGCAAGAAAAAATGTCTGGGGAATTCTTTGGAATCGGTATCGTGCTCCCAGGCGATAAAAAGAAAGAAGAAGAGTTCTTTGCAATTATTGAAACAGTCCCTGGTGGTCCCTCTGATAAAGCTGGCCTAAAGCCCGGTGATAAAGTTATTCAAATTGATAACGATCCAGTTAAAGGGCTTGATGTTGATGAAATTATGTCCCGTCTGAAAGGTGAAAAAAATACGAAAGTAACACTTAAAGTTTTGCGTGAAAAATACCCTGAACCATTGAGCATTGAAGTTACTCGTGACATTGTAAAAGATGAAATGGCACTCGCTTATTACTTCCCAGAATATAAAATTAACTATCTGTTGCTTTCTATCTTTAGTGAAAAATCTGCTAAAAACATTGAATCAACCATTAACAAAGCAATTGAACAGAAAAGTAACGGGGTCATTATTGATCTGCGTAATAACACTGGTGGCCTGTTTGACAGCGCAATTGAAATCGCAGGAATCTTTTTACCAAAAGGCACTCCAGTTGTTTCTATTAAAGAACGAAGTGGCAAGACAGTAGGTGAGTGGAAAACAAAACGTAAAC
>JAYPWJ010000032.1:7800-8957 GCA_038135085.1 bacterium | reverse complement strand
GGACAGTACTGCCGATGCAGTTGTAAAAGCGACAGCTCCTCCGGCAAAACTTTCGACTGACGGCGGTAAGCCGATGAATGTGTTGGTTGGGTATCCAGCAAAATCACTTGCAGCAGCACATGGTATTAGTATTTCATCAGTTACCGGAGCACAATCAAGAACCTTCCCCGTTGAAAGCCATGCGCTTTCAATGACTAATGAGGACAAAGATCTTGGTGGTGGTAAAGAAGGTGTAGTTATGAAAAAGGTTGTAAAAGAACCGGTTTTAAGAACAAAGAACGACTTACGTTATTATCTTTATGAAAACATTGCAAACTATAGTGCAACTGAGCAAGGGGTGGTGCCTGTTTCTATGGATGGTAAACCAACAAATAAGCCACTTGTTACTAACGCACCATCAGATATTCTGTTGCAGGTTAACCCACTAAAAGGTGGTGCACCATACTACATTAGTTTGGTAAGTGGGCTTGAGTTTGAAATTAATGGAAACCCTCGACCACAAAGTGCGTTTGTTTATTATCCAAAGAATAAAAAAGGCGATTTTGTAATGTATGCGCCAATGACGGTGTGGGGTGAAGGCGCAGACATGAGCTTCTATATTCCAACTAATAACAACCCAACCGGGTGGAGTACTGCAGCTAGCTTTGGATTTACTGGCGCTACAAAAACAGATATTACTTTTGTAGAGTATACTGTTGGAGAAGGTGGTATTGTGTATCAATACACAAACAAAGGTGCAACTAAAATTTATAACTTTACGCATGCAAATATTAGCGATTCTTTTGGAAGCACTGTGATTAGTGATAAAGCGTATATGATTGATGTGACTGATGTTAAAAATCCTACGGTGGTTAAAACCTGGTCAGAGCCTTCAGCAAAAGGTGAAACGCAAATGACCCAAGCGCTTCTGTATGCAAAAGCGCAGGGGCTTATTCCAACAGGACAAGAAATTTTTGTACTTTCTCCGAGTTCACCACTTGTTGCACCAACTAATGCGATTCTGGCAAAATACAATAATAAAGATGCGCAATGGTCGCTGTATGATTATACTAATCCGCAAGATGCAAAACCTTTAGCACTTTTTAGCTTAGTGCTTAATGATGATAATACTCCAGTTGTGTTACCAAGTGTATTACATTTCTTGGGAACCAGAAAGC
>JAYPWJ010000032.1:7460-7790 GCA_038135085.1 bacterium | reverse complement strand
GCGGAAAAAACACAAAGCACACTTGATAATCTTAATCGTCTTGTGTATTTCAAAGATAATATTCCAAAATCAAAAACAAGAGGAAGTATTATCAGCTTCACTTGGGATGGTGCATTCTTTACACTTGACCCAATTAAGCATGATCGTTATAACGGAACAAGTCAAAACTATGGTCAGAGGCATCTTAGCTTTGTAGAAACAGTTTCCCCACTGCTTTACTGTGCAGATCAAACAACGGCTTCAGCCAATGCAGCACAAGGAGTGTGTGCAGAGTGGCCAAGTAAATCACGTGGTGCACAACAGTTCCCACATGATATTCCATACTTTGCA
>JAYPWJ010000032.1:4693-7450 GCA_038135085.1 bacterium | reverse complement strand
ACTTTGCACTGAGACCAGAAAATGAAAGTGGTGGTACTTCAACCCTTCCAAGTGAAGTGTATGGGTTCCATTTCCCACGAGTTGGTAATAAAGATCTTGAAAGTTTCTACACCGGTCTTAAGTTGGTGCCGATTGATTCAAATCAAGGTGTATTGACGATTGTAAGGTATATTGATGTTACTGGGTTAAAAGCACTTGGGCTTACAAACGTGGGTTCTCCTCTTGGTAGCGACGGTGTTTCTAAAGATACATTTGCAAGTTACAGTGCACGTATTACCAAAAATGTAACTGCTAAGTTTAATAGTATGTTGGCTAAACTTCAAAAACATCAAGAACAAAATATAAAAGGAGCTCAGGCAGCAGCAGCTTCTCAACGGAATTTTGATCCACCTGCAGGGCAACAAAGCCGACGTGCGGTAATGAATGTAATGCCGCCATGGTGTCAACCGGGGCTTGAGTGTCCTTCAAAACCACCACACTATTCACGTCCAGTAAGGCTTAAGGAATGGTGTCAGCCCGGAGCAGATTGTCCGGCAACGCCTCCTCCAAGTGGAAAAGCTAACTATGAACTTGGTAAATTAAAGTATGAGCTTGGTAAAGAGCTTCAAGAAGGGCAAGCAGAAATTGCCGCGCAAAAAGCTCAAGCATTAGCACAACTCAAAACGGTATTTGGTGCAGTTGCGAACAACATTAACCAGTTACTATATGACCCAACAACTAAGTATATTCTCTACAAAGTACAAAAGGGTGATAATATTCCGTTTGCGCAAGAAGGTTACTATGTAAGTTATCCAAATGCTGCGCTTACTGATGGTAATGCAGCTGGTGGGTTTATCTTTGATGAAAAAGGTGTTCCAACAGGAGCTGTGGTGCCGTTTGGTCAAATGCAGCGTATTCAGAATAATTTTGTAAATCTTAGAGTGGTTGGGACAAAGCCATCATTAAAACTTGCGCTTCCTAAAATAGTGGGAATAAATTCGGTAACTATTCCTGAATACAAACCACTTAACTACGGGACAACCGCCAAAAAATAAGCTTGTGATTTTTACTTTGTAAGTTTGCTGTGGTACCATTAAATAGTCGATTTAAAACCGATTATTCAAGGGTGCCACATGACTATATTTACGTTGAGCGATAAAAAAGTAAGAGAACAAAAAACCGATGGTTACGTTTTTTTTATGCAGGAAGGGTTCACATTTGATACACAAATGGAACGGCTTGCAAAAGATTACTTTCCACTTTTAAAAACTTATTTTAAAGAAAATAAATTTACTGGTAAAGCCGGTCAAAGTCTTACCGTACCGGGTTCTTATAATAAAAAAATTACTCAATTATTGTTTGTAGGAATTGGCAAAAAAAAGAGTGGAAGCTTTGAGCTTGAAGATTATCGTAGAACGTTAGCAAGTGCGATTAGAAAAGCAGAGTGTTTAAAACTTGCATCAATTGCAATTGAGCTTCCTGGGAAGTCTGTTTATGGTGCTGGGCCGGAGTTGATTGCGCAAGTAACAGCAACAGTTGGATTAATGACAAGCTATAAATTTAATGAGTTTGTAACCAATGAAGACGCTAAGGGTTTTCAAGTAAAAGAGTTGGTAATTTGTATTTTATCAAAAGATAAAAAAGCGGTTTCTGAAGGAATTAAAGTTGGTGAAATTATTGGAAAATCAGTTAACCGATCACGCTACTGGGTTGATCTTCCACCAAATAGATTACATCCTGTTGATCTTTCACAAAAAGCAAAAAAATTAGCCAAAGACCACGGCCTTGAAATTACAGTTTTTGATGAAGCTAAAATTGAAAAACTTGGTATGGGTGGTTTAAAAGCCGTTGGTATGGGTTCTCAGCATGATGCCCAAATGATTATTATGCAGTACACTGCTAAAAGTAAAAATGCACCAACACTTGCCTTGATTGGAAAAGGAATCACCTTTGATTCAGGTGGATACAATTTAAAACCAACCGGCTATCTTGAAACAATGAAAGAAGATATGACTGGTGCTGCTGCAGTTATTAATGCGATTGTGGCGATTTCACAATTAAAACCAAATGTGAATGTGGTTGCTGTTGCGGCTGTTGCAGAAAACATGGTCAGCGGCAATGCAAATCATCCGGGTGATATTATTACCTTCTATAACGGTAAAACAGCAGTTGTTGGTAATACAGATGCTGAAGGGCGGTTAGTACTTGCTGATGCATTAGCTTATGCCTCAAAACATTTTAAACCAACAGCAATGGTTGATGTTGCAACTTTAACAGGTGCAGCTAGCCATGCGGTTGGACCATTTTTTAATTGTGTGTTAACGCAAGACGATAAGTTAGCAGAAAAAATTGAAAAAGCGGGTCAAACCTCTGGTGATGCGACCTGGCGATTGCCGTTAATTGATCGTTACAAAAAAATGGTTGAATCAGACATTGCTGACATTTGTAATGATGGTAAAACTAAATATTATGCTGGCCCAACAAACGGCGCATGCTTTTTGAGCCACTTTGTAGGCGATACTCCATGGGTGCATATTGATATTGCTCCAACCGCGTTTGATGTGCCAGATACTCCGTACTACCGACCTGGTGGAACCGGTTCTGGAACACGTTTACTCATTGATTTTGTAATGCAATGGAAGTAATTAAAAAATCTGTTACACTGCCTTGCGACCATTAATTATTGAATTTTTCAACACAAGGAAGTGTCGATGCATAAAAAAAGTTTATTGTTAATTACATAATATATTTTTTTTGCATTAACATCATAATAAAAAT
>JAYPWJ010000032.1:0-4683 GCA_038135085.1 bacterium | reverse complement strand
ATTCTTTAATTCTTTTTTGTTGTTTGTTAATTTTGAGTTTATTTTCGTTTCAATCAAGTTACCTTTTTTGTGGCCAGGTGGGGGTTGTTCAAGCCTTTGAAGCGGGAGGTATTGCTTTTTGTAAGGGTGGTTTTGGGGCCCTTGCCGTTCGAGCAGGTGCACGGCTAGCAACAGGGGCTCTTTTTGGAAAAGGCCTAACAGACCCCAAAATGCAGTCTGCTTTGTGGTCTGGTACTCGTGCGGTAGTTGGGACTTATTGTAGTTGTGAAATGTTACGGTTCTATTATAAACAGACTTCACCACGTTTCAGAAAAAGAATTGAAGAAGCCGCTACAGTAGGGGTAAAAGTAGGTTTTGTAGGGTTAACAACGGCATTAATTTTAAATGATTATTATCAATCGTTATTAAGTGATTCGGATGATTTATTATGAATAAAAAAGTTGGTTATTAGTTTTTGGGTTACTTTCTTTTCAGCCAATTCAATCGCTTGATTTAGTAAATATCCCACTTGCAGCTTCATGTCGAGGTGTTTCTACGTTAACTCAAGGAAGTGGCGGAGTTTTAATACTGCGGTCAATGTATTTATTTCTAAAATACTGTGGTGATGACCTTAAAGCTAATGGACCATTACTTTTTAAGTATGCTCCAATGTTTGGGGCAGGGGCTGTTCTTTCTTCTGTGATATGAGCAAGATTTAGTAAAGCAGCACGCATTTGTGAAGAAGAGGTATCCAATGAATCAAAAGGGTTTATGGAAGTGTGTAGTGCTGTTGTAAGAACACTTGCTTTTGTTGCTATAGCTGTTGCTGTTTATAAAAACGGTACGGACATCGAAGAAATTTTAACCAACGCGTAGTTAACTTACAGAGCCAAAAACTAACCCTTTGTGATAGCCATATTCTCGGGCTGCCATGTTTAAAATCAAACCAATCATTGCGCATGAACAAATCAACGCAGAGTTACCGTAGCTGATAAACGGGAGCCCAATTCCTTTTGTAGGTAAAAGTCCGGTTGCAACAAAGATATTAATCAGTGCTTGCAAACTTAATAGAATGGTAAACCCAAGCGTTGCAAAAATATGAAACGGTTTTTTAAGTTGCCAAGCAATGCGCATGCCAAAATATAAAAACAGCGCATACAAAAGAATGATAATGGTTGACCCAATAAAGCCGGTTTCTTCGGCTATAATTGAAAAGATAAAATCAGTGTGTTGCATGGGCAGGTAAAAAAACTTCTGCTTTGAATGGGAAATGCCACTGCCCCACCAGCTACCAGAGCCAATTGCGATAAGTGATTGAATAATCTGAAACCCAGCACCTTGTGGGTCGTTCCACGGGTTTAAAAAAGTCAAAATACGTTTGAGCCGGTAGGCATGTTTAAAAACCAAAAAGCCAATAACGGGGATTAATGTTGCGCCAGTGAGCAGCAAATGCTTTAGCGGAAAACCTGCAATAAATAATAAAATAAATGCGGTCATTGCCAACGTAACGGCCAAACCAAAATCAGGTTGCTTTAAAAGAAGCCCGGCAGTTGCCCCAATCACAATTAAAAAGGGCAAATAAGAATGAACAAACGTAAATGGTTTATCTTCTTTTTTTGCTAAAAAGCGGGCGATGTAACCAATAAAGGTGATTTTTAAAAGCTCACTTGGTTGGAATGACACAAATTGCAAATTGAGCCATCTGCTTGAACCATGAATCTTTGTTCCAAGGCCCGGAATCAAAGTAGCAGCGGTTAATAACAGCGTTATAAAAAAGATAAATGGGGTGAGCATTTCTAAAAAATCAAGCGAAATAAACCGCATAACAAAAAGGGTGATGATCGCGAGCCCAAGCCCAATCAGTTGCCGTTGCACGTAATAGTTTGAAGAGCCAAACCGTTCAATTGCGTAAACTGAACTTGAAGAATAAATAAAAAGAAACCCAATAATAATAAGCGCAACGGTGATGCCTAAAAAACTTTGAACATCAGTGCGTAATTGATCATTTTTTGTAAACATACAACTCCTTATTGTTCTATTGATCAAACATTAGCGTTTTTAAAAGATTATTGTCAAACAAACGATTTACTGTAATATAAAAGCAGCTTGAATTTTAACGCATTGGAGTTTGCAGTTAAATGAGTAAAAAAATCATTGTTTTATGTTTCTTTTTAAGTTCCTCTTTTAGTGACCTTGTTTCAGTTGAACCTGAAAAAAACTCTGAAACTGCTCAACTTGCAACCGTTGCTATTGCAAGTGGAGTTACTTTTTTTGGAACTGGTATGGCTTTAAGAGAGGCGCTTCCCGCATCGAGCTCGGGCACAAAGCCGACGTTCTGGGCTGCTCTTGCCTATTGCACACACTGGTATGCTCATAATAACCAACTTACTCTTTCTCAAAATATTTGTGCTCAGCGTATTGGTGAGGGTATCGGTACGTTATGTTTTTTAAAAGTGTTAGTCAATGATGTCAGAAGTTTTATCTAACGAGGGTACACCGTGAAAAAGATATTTTTTATAGCACTTTGTTGTTTTGTTTTTTCAAACAAAGCGGCTCAAGAAAATCGGTGGATTACCTCTTTTAAAAAGGGAATACGTGTTCCCTGTGCGTTACTCGAGCCACCTTCTGGGGCATTCCTTGCGGTTTCATCACTTTCATTGGTGAGCCATGCTACTCGTGGAAGTTTATCAGAAGGAATGAAGGATCCGGTTGTTGCCCAAGCGCTACTGGCTGCAGGAGTCTTTTCAATTATTCGAACTTTTCGGACTACTTCTTTTATGAAAAGTTGTAACGAAGATTGTGAGCAAAGTATAAACAATTGGGAAGCGGTAGCATATTGTGGGGGTTTGGGTTCTGTGAGTTACTATGTGTATCGTCATTCACCAGAAGGCCTTTTTACAGTAACGGGTGCACGCATGTTGTGCCAGCCCGCGCTTGATATGTTAAATGTTTTTAGAGCTTAGTTATTTACACAAAGGATTTAGATGAAAAAATTATTTGCAGTTGCCAGCTTGGTGCTTGTTTTAAACTTTGGGCAAACGATTTGTGCTGAGGGGCAAACTCCGGTGCATTCTCAAAAAATGACATGGGACGATACTTTAAGAACAGGATCGCTTGGATTTGCTACAACCGCTTGCGCACATGTTGCTGCTAACTTAGCTGCAGACTTAGTCCGTACGGGTATGAATACAACTCCTAATGAAGTGCTCTATAATGGGGCAAAACTCACTGCTGCAGCGTATACTAGTTATTGTTTTGGTTCTCATCTTTATTCTGAAATTAGTAAAGATAAACGAAACTTAAAGACAAATCTTGGTACCGTTGCACTTTGGGGTTTTCTTGGGGGAATGTCGGTTCCTTTTAATTTTTCTTTAAGAGGGTAATTAGGTACCTTGTTGAACTAAATCGCTAAACCGTTTTCCACGTTCAACGTAATTTTTGAATAAATCAAAACTTGATCCGGCAGGTGAAAATAAAACCACATCGCCGGGTCGAGTTTTTTTATTGCAATAGTCAACTGCGTCTTCAAGTGTTGCATGCTTGCTGCTGGGAATGTTTAGTAAAAGGCAGGTTTGGTGCAGTATATCAGCTTCAGCACCAAAACAGATAACATGTTTTACTTTGTTCTTTAATTGTTTAATCAGTTCAGTTCGGTCAACGCCTTTGCCAAGGCCACCAAGAAACAGAAAAGGGCGATCATTTTTAAATTTTTCAACAGCGCTTAAGGTTGCTTCAGGAATGGTTGCTTTGGAGTCATTATAAAACGTAACTCCTTGAAACGTTCCAATACATTCAACTCTATTTTTAAGTGGTGGTAAATCAGCACAGAGTTGCTCAAGATTATCTGTAGGGAATTTGAAATGCTCAAGCGCTGCAACAATGAGGCGCCAATTTTGTGGGCAGGTAATGTCGGATAATTTTTTTGTTATGTCATTATCAAGATGGCGGGGGAATTCAACGTTTTGTTTTCCAAGAAACTGCCAAAAAGTTTCTACAAGATCCATCGGAATAATTGCCTTTTGATCGGAATTTTGATTTTTAAGGAGCTGCCCTTTTGCCGTTAAATACTCTTCTATATCGGCGTGTTGGTCTAAATGGTTTGGGTAAAAGTTGGTAATGATTGCAAGATCAGGTTCAAAAAGCTCATGATGCTGCAACTGAAAGCTAGAAAGTTCAAGAACTAAGATATCGTATTCATGTTGTACGGCAAGCGCATCCAGAAGAGGGAAACCAATATTACCAGCAGCCAAAGCTTTTTTTCCAAGCTTATTAAGCAAGTGGGTCAAGATATGGGTGACCGTTGTTTTGCCCACAGAGCCGGTAATGGCGATAGTGGGCTTTTCTAAACATTCGGCAAAAAGGTCAAGCTCGGGGAGCAGCTTTTTTTCAATATCTTTAAGATAAGGCTTTAAATCAACACCGGGGCTTGGGATAATGGTGTCGTTCATTTCCAAAAATTGTGGCAATAAGTCATAGGGTACAAACTGCGCTTTATGGCCTTCAATCAGAGCCATTTGAGCTCCATTAAGTTCATTTTTGTCCGTCACGGTGATCTGACAATTGGTATCGGAAAAATAGCTTAAGGCGCTTTGCCCAACTGCCCCAAATCCCCAGATACCTACTTTTTCTACTTTAAAGTTCTCTATCATAGCCGTTTCTGCCCTTTTTGGTTGAGAAAATACTTGAAGAGAGTATACTCAAAAC
>JAYPWJ010000031.1:2559-9788 GCA_038135085.1 bacterium | reverse complement strand
CATCCCTTCAGGGAGATTTTTAAGAACAAGACTTTTTAACCGTGCTCGTTCTTCACGGTCTGCAATTTTTTTTGATGTACCAATGCGTGGAATGTTTGGCATCAATACTAAAAAGCGGCCAGGTAAGGTGTAACAAGTTGTAAGCTTTGCGCCTTTTTCATTAACTGGCTCTTTGCTCACTTGCACTAAAATGGTTTCGCCTTCTTTAAGAACCTTGCCGATATCAATTGCGTGGTGATCTGATTTGCGTTCTTTTTTGTTTGTTGATTCAACTTGGTCAAGTGTTTCGTCCATACGGTTAATTGCAAGCTCTCTATCAATTTCCGAGATATGCAAAAAACCAGATTTTTCTTGCCCAATATCTACGAAGGCCGTTTGAATTCCAGGTAAAACTTTTGTAATTTTACCGTTTAAAAAACAGCGTTCAAGGTGATTTCCAGAATGAGACCAAAAGTAAGCGTTTTGAAGTTTGCCATCATCAATAATGGCAACTCGCGTTTGCCATGGCTCTTCGTTAATAAGAATTTTTTTCATGAGACCCCTTTAAGTGGGAAAATAATTTTTTACTCTACCCCTAACTTTTATTATTACTATACGTTAAAAAGCCGAAAAATAGTAGGTGGAATTTTTGAAATAAGCTCAGAATAAGCTTATTCGGGTTGATTTTTTGATGTAAAAAAGAGGTTTTACTTCAGTCGGCGGCTCTTTTTTAGAACTTTGCTTACAAAAGGAGCGTATGTTTGGGCTTAAGAATCTTTTTTTTAGGCTAGTAAACCTGAAATTTTTGTGGTAAAGTTCACCAAAGTTGAGGGCGCTTATTCCTTCAACAGGCAAATCTATAAAGGAGAAAATATGAAAACAATTAAAAAAATTTCGTTTCTAGTTCTTTGTCTTATGGTTATTCCCGGCTGCTTAAAGCAAGATGGCGGTGAAAGCAGTAAGAAAAAGGGTAAAAAAGTAGCCTTGGTTGATCGTACTAGAGGGATTCCAACAGGTGATCAAATTGATGAAGGTAAGTTTTGGGACCAAGGGGTAGAGGCCTTTGTACTTGAAGAAGATGATCTTGATATGGAATTAGGAGCATTTGACGCTGAAAAAGAGATGCAATTAGCCCGTGCTGATATAGAAAAAGAAGAGCCAACATGGAAGGAAGATGCAGAGTTTGAAAAAGAGAATTTTGAATCAATCCATTTTGACTTTGACAGCCATACCGTACGAGAAGATCAAAAATCAACCTTAGCCTTTGATATTGAACAAGCGCGTAAAGCGGTTGAAGATGGGGCAATAACAGTTGCTGGCCATAGTGATAGTCACTTTGTAAGTGAGCTTTATAATATTGCAAAATCAGAAAAACGTGCGCGTGAAGTTGCGGCCCATCTTGAAGAGGCGGGCATTCCAGCAGAAAAAATTAAAGTGGTTGCTTATGGAGATAAGCAGCGTGCAGTTGATGTAGCAGGAAAAGAAGAAAAAAATCGTCGAGTTGAACTTATAAAGCTGACTGAATCAGTATAAAATTTAAGGGCCCAATCGGGCCCCTTTTTTTATATCCAATTTAAGCTTGTAGAGGGGTTTTTGTAAAAAATTCTTGTTTTTTGTGGTTTTGATTTGGTACTATTAAAATAAGCTTAAAATAAATTAGAGCTTAAAATAGAAATGGAGTTTTTTAATATACAAAAAGGAGGTTATGATGAAGAAGTTATTTTTAAGTCTAGGGTTGTTAGCTTTTTCGGGAGGGCTTAAAGCTTGGGGGCTCAATGTCCTCAAAAGGTGGCAGGTTCAAACGTAGTAGTCATTAAAGCAACAGATATTAGTGGTCAAAACTTATCAAACTGTGAGCTTATTGCTAGTCCATTAGCAAATAAGTTTATGTATGGGACAAATTTTGGAGGCTCAAGGTTGTGGCGAGCAAACTTTAGGGGCTCAATAGGAAACAAGACTGGATCTCAGCAGACAAAATTTGATGGCGCTGATTTAACGCTTGTTCAGTTTGGCCAAGGAAACAGCAATAATGCTTCAGACTTTAGTAACGCATCTTTTATGGGAGCATATTTTGACAAAGCAAGCCTTTCACAATCTTACTTTAATGGGGCTTTGTTTGATGGGGCTGAGCTGCACGGGGCGAACTTAGTAAGTGGTTCTCAATTTAATGGGGCCTCTTTTAGGAGTGCTATTTTTTCAAAGGAAAAATCAAAAGCAAATATAAATAGTGTTTTCTTTAATGGAGCTTTTTTTGGCCCTAAGGGCAATAAAACAACAATGCTTAATGGTGTAGTTTTTACCATGGTGGTTGCGCAAAAAGCGGACTTTACAGGGGCGAGTTTAGAAGGTGCTAGGTTTAATTCTGCGCAAGGTGTTGACCCTTCAAAGGTAACAAGTACCGATATAAGTTATGCTAAATTTATTAATGCGAACCTTAAAAATGCAACTTTTAATGCTGCAATTGGCCTTAATACCGATTTTACAGGGGCTGATTTGACTAATGCAATCTTTGAGCAAAATACAGATCAATATTGGGCAAAAAGAAGCGGAAAAGTACTGGTTGGGAATCTCGCAAGTTCTAAACAGCATAAAGCCATTGGGTGCAATTTTACCGGCGCAATTTTTAGAAACGCAAAATTGAACAATGCAAAAATGGAGTTTGGTTTTTATAATAGTGCAGATTTCACAGGAGCTGATTTAGCAGGGGCAAGATTAAATGGTTCACAGTTTAATAATATAAAAGCTGATGCAACAACAAAAATGCCTGACGGGAAACCATACAATGTAAGCACTAATAACTTTTCAGCTTATAACCAACCGTTTCCGCAAGGAAACTATCAAGGTAGTTGTCAGGATTGCTCTTATAACCACGGGGTTTTAACTTGTAGTTGTAAGAATCAATCTCAAAATCTAGCATCTTCTTCTATAGCTGTTTCACCTCACGACACTGTTTATAATAACGATGGGAATCTTACAAAAAAGTAAAAATAGATAAACTATTAAGGGCCCAGCCGGGCCCTTTTTTATTTACCTACACAAAATTCTTTAAATACAGCGTCCATTGCTTTTTCACTGACCGTTTTTCCAGTGAGCTCTGTAAGAACTTCAAGCGCGTCTTTGAGGTGATAAGCAACCAGTTCATATTCAATTTGGCCTTCAAGCATTGTTTTAACCGTTTTTAATTTTTGTTCAAAACTGATTAATGTTGTAAAGTGTCGCTTGTTTAGTAGGAACGGAGAACTGTTTTGTGTGAACCGTTTTTGAATTCTTTTTTCAAGCAGTGCTTTAAGTTCTTTGATGCCTTGCCCAGTTTGAGTTGAAGTTAAAATTGCAGTTTTAAAAATATTATTTTTCTCTTGCGCTTGATCAGATTTGTTTTGAATGCATATTGTTTTTTGCTCATAATCATTCAAAATTGCTCGGTATGCTTGCGCTTCCTGTTTTGTGGTAGATCGACCACCGTCTAAAACTAAAAGCACAATGTCGGCCGTTTTTGCTTCTTTAAGTGAACGCTCAATTCCTTCACGTTCAATAACGTTTTTTGTTTGACGCAGGCCGGCTGTATCAATCAACGTTAAATAAACGCCGTTTTTATAAAGCCCCGCTTCAATCACGTCTCGTGTGGTTCCTGCAATGTTGGTTACAATTGCCCGTTGTTTGCCAATTAACGCGTTGAATAAAGAAGACTTTCCAGCATTAACAGAACCGACCAGTGCGATGCGAATGCCTTGGCGTAGCTGCTGTTGTTGGTCGAACGATTTTTTAATATGCGCAATATCAGCAAACACTTTGTTAAGCGCTTGCTTCATCTGATCGCTAAAATCGATCTCTTCTTCAATAAACTCAAAGCTTGCCTCGCACAATGCAATGAGCTTTAAAAGCGCCGTTTCAAGTTGCAAAACCCATTTTGAAAATGAGCCTTCAAGCTGCTGTAATGACTGCTTTAAAAGTTGTTGTGAGTTTGCGTGGATTAGTTCATTAATTGCTTCTGCTTGTACAAGATCAAGCTTGCCGCTTTCAACCGCTTGGCGAGTAAACTCGCCTCGTTGTGCAGGTCGCGCACCGCATTCAATAACCCGTTGAATAATTGATTCGATAATGAATGGGTTGTTGTGTGTTGTAATTTCAACAACGTTTTGTCCTGTAAATGTGCGTGGCCCGTGCATTACCAAAAACATAACCTCATCAAGATGGGTACCGTCTTTGCTGGTTACCCAACCATGGTGAATGGTATGTGTAGCAACAAAATCAAGTTGTTTTTTTGATGAAAGTTTTGCGCATGTTGCCGTAATAGAAAGGGCATCTGCCCCTGAGATTCGTATGAGTGCAATCGCACCAGGCCCAGAGGGTGTGCAATGCGCTACAATAGTATCGGTAATCATAACATTAAAAAAGGGACAACCTCCATTGCCCACTAATTGTCTTTAGTTTCCTTTTTAGGACCGCTGTATCGTCGGTTTGAAGAGCGCAGTACTTTTCTTTCTGGCGCTTTTTCTACCGGCTTTTGTTCTTGCTTAGGTGCTGTTTCTTGGCGCGGTTCTTTTCGTTCTTGTGGTTTTTGTTGTCTTTGACCTTCATGGCGATCGTTTGATGGGCGTTGTGGCCGTGTGTTTCTACGATCAGCATTTGGTTTTCTATTTTCCCTATTTCCCCGCTCATTTCGGTCATCTCTTCTTGGGCGACTGTCTCTTCGCTCATTGCGCTCACTGCGTTCGCTACGATCATTATGTTCGTTTTTTTCGCTACGGTCAGTACGCTCATTGCGTTCGTTTCGCTCATTGCGGGGTCTCTGGTTTCTGTGGCGAGAATTCCTATGTTGGGTGTCTCGAGATCCGCGATTTTCACGCCCTTGGCGCGATGGGGCTTCTTCGTAAAAAATGCCTATTTTTGCAGGCTTACTGTTAAAACCCAAGAACCCAGATTGTGGTTCTTCAAAAATTTTTACCGAAAATGATTGCGGCTTTCCTGCTCGTGTCCAGGCTTTTTCTATCGCCTTAACAACCGAAGCGGCTTCTTCAACAAGTGATTTCATGCAGAGCCGACCTTTCCATTTAGTCGATCTATAAAATTATACTATTAACGCTAACTAGATGTATTTAAGCTTCTGAATAGTAACGGTAAAATGCCCAATACCATCTAGGAAAGCCCAGTATAGCAAAAAAAGGAAAAAAAGAGAAAAAAAGGAACTTACTTGTTCAAATAAGCTTAAGAAAAGCGGAAAACGGGATTCGAACCCGCGACCTTTGCCTTGGCAAGGCAACGCTCTACCAGCTGAGCTATTTCCGCGTTTTATGTGAATTTAAAGTACCATACCCATTGCATTTGTCAACGACTCTTACCTTTTTTTCTTTTGCTTGATAAGCTGCTTTAAAATAATTGAAAGGGCTTTATGCTTTCATTTGTGCAAGGTAAAGTTATTAGTGTTGATCAACAAAGTATCACAGTGCAAAGTGGAGATTTTGGTTTAAGTTTAGCAACTGCTCGCCCAGAAGCGTATCAAAAAGATCAGGAGGTGAAAGTTGCGGTTTACATGCACTGGAACCAAGAACAGGGGCCAACGCTTTTTGGTTTTGCCAGCGAGCTTGAAAAAAAGGTTTTTTTATTAATTACCAGTTGTTCTGGAATTGGCCCAAAAATAGGGCTTGCGGCGTTATCGCAGTTAAGTCCATCTGATTTTTTAACAGCAATTCAAGAGGGGAATGATAAAGCATTAAGTGCTGTGAGTGGTATAGGGCCAAAAAAGGCAGAGCAGATGGTGGTACAACTTCGTGATAAGGTTGCTAAACTGGTTGAAACAGGAGTGACTGAAGGGGTTCAGGGAGCAACTGCACTTGAAGACTGGAAGAATGTAACGCAGGTACTTAAGTCGCTCAATTACTCTCGTCCAGAAATAGATGCAGCGCTTTCGTTTTTACGTAAAGAGCACGGTGGAAAGGCCTGTTCCTTTGATGAATTAATTAGGCATGGCCTATCTTTTTTAGCAAAAAGAGTATAGAATAAGCCTTTTGAGAAATTCAGTGATTATCGCATTGGATAAGTACAATGCGATTTTTTATTATGGGGGCGTCTCGCCAAAACAGTATAAGGAGAATTTCTATGGACATATTACGTTTATGTACACAGATAGATGATTTTTTAGCGCTTCCTTCAACCATTTTGTTTTTGGTTGTAGGGGTGTATTTAACTTTAAAAACACGTTTCATTCAGGTGCGCGCGTTGCCTCGCTTAGCAAA
This sequence comes from bacterium, assembly GCA_038135085.1. Lineage (GTDB taxonomy): Bacteria > Babelota > Babeliae > Babelales > CAIQNR01 > CAMCVM01. The sequence continues at coordinate 3,576 of JAYPWJ010000031.1, read as the reverse complement.
ACTTTTGTTTGGTGGCGTTAGTCATCATCACGGCGAAAAAGAAAAAATGATTAATCCCTTTCATGCGGTTTTAACAGCTATGTCGACAACCATTGGCATGGGTAATATTGCGGGGCCCTCTATAGCTATTATTGTGGGCGGTCCTGGCGCGTTGTTTTGGCTTGTTGCGTATTCATTTTTTGGAGCAGTTACTAAGTTTGCTGAGGTGGTGTTTTCAATGACGTTGCGTAAAAAACTTCCTGATGGGTCAGTGCTTGGTGGACCAACACAATACTTAAAAGATTTAACACCCGCGCTTGGCGTCTGGTATGGAGGTATTACAGTTTTCCTTTTTGCTGGCTGGTCTGGCTTGCAGGCAAATACTCTTGCTAATGTATTTGCGCTTGAAGCAATTCCTAAATGGGTAACAGGTTTATTTTTAGCAGGAATTGTAATGGCTACTTTAGTTGGGGGAATTAAGCGAATTGGGGAAGTTGCAAGTAAGCTTGTTCCGTTTATGTTTGTTTTATATGTTTCATTTGCGCTTGTAATTTTATTGAGTGACCTTTCAGTTTTAAGCCATTCTATTGGGCTTGTATTTAGCCATATTTTTACTCCCTGTGCAGCTCTTGGTGGCTTTGTTGGGGCATCTGTTTTTACCGCGTTAAAATCAGGAATTCAACGAAGTATTTATATTACTGAAGCTGGCCTTGGAACCTCTTCAATTGTTCATGCAATGGCCGATACTGACCAGCCGCGTGATCAGGCTATTTTGGCAATGTTTTCTGTTATTGCTGACATGACGCTTTCGGTACTTTCTGGTTTATTGGTAATTGTAACTGGCGTGTGGGAGCGAGGCCAATTTAGTAGTACATTGGTGTATGAAGTTTTTCGTGATTACTCCACTTATATGGGTAAATGGGTGCTGCTTTTAAGTATTACTTTGTTTGTTGTGACAACGGTGATTGGAAATAGCTTTAACGCAAGCCAATCATATGCATCATTTACAAAATATCGGGGTATGTGGTGGTACTATAT
>JAYPWJ010000031.1:563-2549 GCA_038135085.1 bacterium | reverse complement strand
ATATATTTCTATGCGTAGTTACTTTTGTGGGCGCTTTAGTTGAAATGCCGCTTGCGTGGAAAGCCATGGATATTCTTTTAGTTCTTGTTGCTATTCCACATCTTATTGGTGTTGTGTTGCTGAGCCTAAAACATTCAAAATTGATTAAATAAAAAAGGCCCAGAAGGGCCTTTAATTTATGAGTATGAGCCAAAGAAAAGTTTTTTACTTTTTTCGTATACTGTTTTTTAATAAAGATTCTCTCCTGCAACAGCGCCAAGCCCTCTCAAGACACTTATAGCATATTCTTTTTTATCGCCTTCATCCCTACACTCCATTGCTAAATCAAGCGGTGTTTTGCCGTATTTATTTTGGGCATTTACATCGGCTCCCAAATCTATAAGCAAAAAGATAACACTTGATTCTAGCTTGTAGTAGTCTGCTGCTTCATGAAGGGGAGTGTTTCCTATTTGATCTTGGGCATTTACATTAGCTCCTAAAGAAACCAGCAACTCAACAGCTTTGTTTTTTTTCCAAATGGCTGTTACGGCTTTATGAAGGGGGGTTTGCCCGCATTCATCTGGGGCATTTATATTAGCTCCTAAATTTTCAACAAGAAACTTAATGTGTTCAACTCGCCCGTAATTAGAAGCTGCATGAAGAGGGGTTTCCCCGTACTTATTTCGGGCATTTACATCGGCTCCTAAAGAGACTAAAAGTTCCATCATATCAATACGGTCAAATTGAGATTCTGCGGCTACATGGAGGGGGGTTTTTTTAGTGGTGCATTTGCTATTAATAGTTGCACCAGCCCTTACTAATGCCTTAACTATTTTTTTGTTCCCCTCTTGAGCAGCATAATGTAAGGGCTTTCTGCCTAGGTGCCCTGGTTGTTCAATGTCTGCGCCTAAAGTTATAAGGAAGTTTAAAAGGGAGGGGTCATCTTCGTATGATCCGGCAGCTTCATGTAACGGGGCACCCCCTTCGTTAATTGAAATATTAATATTAGCCCCGAGGCTTACTAAATTGCCGATGGCTCTTATTTGATGGCGTCTAAATGGGCTCATAAGAGAATTAGCAGCGTCATGCAAGAGTGTTTTGTTGTATCCCTTATTTGCATTGATATCAACACCAGCAAGAACGAGCTTTTCGGCCATTGTAACTTTGTCTTCATCTATAGCTAGTTCTAATGGGGTAAGGCCGCCATGATTTTTTTGTTCTGTGCTAACGCCTATTTTTACTAAACCTTCTATAAGATCATGTCTTTCGGTAAAAATTACTTTATGTAAAAAGTTAGATTCGTCTTCAAAAAGAAAGGTTGCAATATCAATGTTAAGATGGGCCAGGCCTATTTTAAGGTCTTCAACATTGTCTACTTTTTCTATGACATCGGTAATGCCCCATTGCATTGCTTCTTTAATTTTAGCTTTACTTATTAGGCTAACAAGGTTAAGGCCTGATGCTTTTCCTACTTTGCCTATTGTAAGCATTTGATTAAGTGAAAGCTTAACGGTTTCTGGGGTTTCTAATTTGTAGCTAACATGGCCTGAACTAAAAGACCATTTGCCGCCAAGCTCAGTTTTTCTAAATTGTACTTTAACTTCATATTGCCCGTATGTTTGATTCCCAGGGGTTACCAAAACCTGTACTTGTGGAGTTGAAACAAGTTGAGCAAATGCATCTAATGTTTCTACGTTTGTACCAAAAAGCAAGTTAAGCATGGCAAGAGAGTTTTCCATTTGGCCCGCCATTTCAGTATCGGTTTGTAGATAAGCAATGTCGGGTTGATTTGAAACAAGTTCAAGCCATTCATCTTGACTGTTTTTGTAATAACCGGATTTTTGTGGGTTATTATGTTTTTCAATAAAAGTAGCAAATTCAGGAATAGGATTGATATTTTGTAAATTTTCAAAAGATAGTTTGTTTGTTTCTGGATTATACAAAATTGATTGTATAAAGGTTCGCAGTGAACATTCAGTGCAGGGGGGAATGCTGCGCCCCTTATAG
>JAYPWJ010000031.1:0-553 GCA_038135085.1 bacterium | reverse complement strand
CAATTTGTTCAAGTTGTTTGCTTGAAAGGGTATTTGGATCAATTTGATTGTTATCAAGGAGCTCTTGCGCAGCTGTTATATCTTGTTGGGTTAAAGGTTGAACGATTACCCGACTTGTTGGAGCAATACCTGTTAGCGGGGCAGCCGCTTCAAGTAGATCAGTTGCAGTTGCTGATTTTAAATATAAAAGTGACGCTAAAAGGTTATCACGGGCTTGATCTGGAGCCTTTTTGAGCGTATTAACTATGTTTTTTACTTGTTGGTTAAAGCCTCTTTGCTTTGAATATCGTCCAGTTTTTTCATGATGTTTTTCATACCATTTTTTTACAAACTCAGATTTTAAAAACGATGTAAGGTCAAAGTCAGATTGAGTTACCATATCAATAAAGGTTCCTATATCTTGGCCTTCTAAAGAGCTAATAGGGTTTCCTGGTGCAACACTGGTTCGCATTTCTTCATTAAGTTCGTTAAAAAGTGCTTTGGCGGCTGGAGTTGCGGCAGTTGGAGGTTCTGCAAGGAAACTTTCAGCAAGCGCTCCTGAGTTAATATAAGC
>JAYPWJ010000030.1:2496-9875 GCA_038135085.1 bacterium | reverse complement strand
GTATAAACCCTTGTATCCTTCAGTCTTTTCAATTGCTATAAGATCTTGCCACGTTTCAACAACACAAATTAATGTTTTATCTCGCTTTGCATCAGCACAAAAAACACACTCTTTTTCTCTTTCTTTCCACACGCAACAAGTTGGGCAGGCAATAATTGTTTGCTGTGCCTGAATAATAGTTTGGCACAATTGCTCTACCCGTTGAGGGTTTTCGGTCAAAAAGTAAGTTGCTACTTTATAAAGATTTTTGGAAGCCAAATAAGGCACCCGTTGTAACTCTTTACACAAACGCGCAAGCGCGGGAACTTTTTCTATCATAGCCCAAGTGCCTGCTGACCTTTAGTTTGTAAGAAGTGCAAGAACGCATTTGCAAAGATAAACAATACAAGCCCTGCAGCAAGATATGAAGTCCATGCACCCAAGAAAGCACTTATTGCAAATGCAATAAAGACCTGCTTGAACCCTGCTTTTTGATCTTGCGCAGAAACACTTCCTAAAAAGGCACTAATAGCAACAAGCAATGGTAAAATAAAGTATGGATCTGGTATTGAAAGATCTTTAATCCAGAAAATAAATGGTGCTCTATAAAGCTCAATCGAGTTATTCAACGCACTATAAAGCCCAATAAAGAATGGAATCTGTAAAAATAATGGTAAACATCCACCCACTCCTGGAAGCCCATGTTTTCTGATCAACTCTTCACGCGCTTGATTTAAACCTTCTGGGTCATTTTTAAAACGCTGTTGAATGTAAGCAAGCTTTTTTTGATACTCCTGCATTTTTTTCATTTTTTGTTGCCCACTAAAAGTGAATGGCAAAAGAAGTAATTTTAAAAGCAAGGTAATTAAAAGAATCGCAAAACCATAGTTGTGTAAATACTTATTAAGAAGATTTAAAAGATAAAGCATCCCTTTTGCTATTGGAGAGAAAAACCCATAATCAAGGGCTTTTTCTAATTGGGCATTGACTGGTCGAATAGTTGTCCATTCCTTTGGTCCAATATAGAAAGACATGTTCCAGGTTGCTTCTTTGGTAATTTCTTGTGCTTCCAAAAATGAAAGTAACCGTCTATCAATTGATTTGTAATAGGCTCGTTTAGCAAATCCATTGGTATCACTCACTAAACTATTAATAAAGTATTTATCCTCAGTTCCAAAGATTGACGGATTAAAGAATCCTGCCCGTGGGTCAAGATTTTTCTCTGCAGTCTTTACAAATTTCCCCGTTACATCAACAGAAAGCGCATTAATCACTTCTTCATCTTGAATAGCTTGCAAGAACGGAGATGGCCAGATCAAACGGGTTCTAACCGATTCATTACCCCGTGGTGTAATGGTTAAACCAATACCCAGTTCATGCCGATCTTTGTAAACAGTAAAGGTTTTTTCAATAGTCGCCCGGTCACTTTTGACTTCATAAACAACTTCAATACGATCTTCTTTTTCATTCTTCGCTTTGAATGTGTAATAATACGGAGTTTTTTCATCAAGCGCTACTAAAAATGGGCGCATTTCCCGCTCAAGCGCTGGGGGTGTCCCGAGCACTGAAAAAACCTGTTTTTGGCCATCCATTGAACGAGTCAACTGTAAATCAGTTAATGCTGCACCATGATTTGAAAAAGTATAATTTGCATGATCGGTGCTAACTTTAGTTAAAACCTCTTCATTCTTTTTTTGGTCATCCTCAAAATCAACCTCAAGATAAAGCGGCTCCTGCTCTACTTTTGATAAAGGAGCAACAAATCCTACATCTGTCTGAGGGCCTTGATACCATCCCCAAAAAGATCTGAACAACACGGTTAATCCAACAGCTAAAAGTAATGGTCCCAACAAATCTTTGATATTCATAGGCTTATGCAAGCTCCCAAAAGGGTTAGTAATACGGTTTTCTGTTATAAACTAGAACTAAAATCTTAACAAGAAAGGGCATTTTAGGCTAGTGCTGGTTATAGATAATTGATTTTATTGGTGTTAGCTACCCAAAATATGGGGATCAAAAAAAGGGAAAGTACGTTATGAAGATGCAAAAAAGACAATTTAGGATTGGCCAATTGGCCGACCTTCTGGGTGTGGAGCGCTTTGTCGTGCGCTTCTGGGAAAAAGAATTCAACCTCAATGCCCACCGGTCTACGGGCGGGCAACGCTTTTACGAAGAAAAAGATCTCAATAAATTCAAAAAAATTAAACAATTACTTTATGAAGAAGGTTTTACCATTGCTGGTGCAAAGAAAAAACTTCGCTCAAGTAATACCCAAATTTTGGGCTCTCATAAAACCACCTTTGAAAATCCCGCTCCTAAAAAATCTGAATCTCAAGTACTGGCAAAGAAGCTTGAAAAGGTTCAAATCAAACTAAAAACTCTACAAAAGTTACTCTAGCAATCTTTTTAGTATAAATTTGCCTATTTTCAGAACTTCTATAAGTTACGTAGAAAGTAACTATTTTTTTATATACTTTAAGAAAGGGTGTAGCTAATGGACTTACATGGACTTAGTTCTATAGTTGGTGTTCCTATTGTAAGCCTTACCGCAATTGCGGTTGGTTTAAGTGGAATGGGCGTTGATATTCTAAAACTTTTACATCTTGATGGTCTTCGTCAAATTGTCGAGCCATTTGTTGGCGTTATAGGTTTAGTCTGTTTGGTTGATTGGGTGCTCTGCAACTTTCACTTAGCAGGATAAAAATAAAAAGCTTCAAAAGACTTTTTGAGGGTTCGCTAGTCGAGCCCTTTTTTTTCTGTATACTGTTCTGAATTGAAAGGGATAAGCATGACTAAACCATTACATCTTCATTTTATGGGTATCGGCGGAATTGGCATGAGTGGTCTTGCAAAAATTTTCCGTCAGCGTGGTAACCTTATCTCTGGATGCGATAACAACCTCAATCAAAAAAGTATTGAGGATCTTAAAGCTTTAGGCTGTACAATTTCAGAAGGTAATAATAACAAAAAATGTAATGACCCTTCAATTGATACATTAATCTATTCAACAGCGATCAATAAAAACAACCCAGAACTTACCCGCGCACAACAAGGAATCACTAAAACACGCCATCGATCAGAGCTTCTTGGATTTTTAATGTCAGAAAAATTCAGTATCGCTGTCGCAGGAACTCATGGAAAAACAACGACCAGTTCAATTCTTTCACACATACTGCTTGAAGGAAAAATCGATCCAACTGTTATTATTGGTGGTCATTTAAATAGTATTAAAAGTAATGCCCACGCGGGTAATTCACAGTTTTTAGTTGCTGAAGCTGATGAAAGTGACCGTTCATTTCTTAATCTCTTTCCAACGATCGCAATTATAACCAATATTAATTTTGATCATGCAGAAACATATGATGATCTTGACGATGTAAAAGAAACGTTCACACGGTTTTTAAAAAAGTTACCAGATCATGGCAAAGCAATTGTATGTGGTGATGACAAAAATATTCAGTCCCTGCTTTCTACAATAAAAGCTCCTCTTACAACCTATGGATTTAATGACAACTGTAATTGGAAAATTGTTAATGAAACCTTAGAAACAGACCACTCAATCTTTTATTTAAAAAACAATTCAAAAACATTTGGCCCTCTTACCCTTCCTATGCCGGGCAAACATAATGTATTAAATGCGACTTCTGCTTTTATTGCAGCACTTTCAACAACTATGAGCCCAGAAACAATTATCAAAACTCTTGCAACGTTTGACGGAGTTGACCGTCGATTTACCTTTAAGGGGACCTATAATGGTGCACGTATTATTGATGATTATGGGCATCACCCAAATGAAATTAAAAACGCATTAGCAATTGCACGCAAACAAACAAACGGTAAACTCCGTGTTTTGTTTCAACCACACCGCTATAGCCGAACTAAAAGTCTGTGGGATGATTTTATTGCAATGTTTCTTGAAAGTAAAATTGATGAACTTATCATCACAGACATTTACCCCGCAAGTGAAACACCACTTGAAGGAATCAGCAGCCAAAATTTAGTAAAAGCACTTCAAGATAAAAAAGCTGATTTTACCGTTCAATATCTCCCCCTCGACCAAAACTTTTCAACACTTTTAGCTCACTTAAAAAAAACATTAACCCAAAACGATCTTTTAATGCTCCAAGGTGCTGGAAAAGTAAACTCAATTGCTGATAAGCTTACTTCAATCTCAATTTAAGCTTAATTTTAAAAAACAGCACAAAACCCTTGATTTTGCTGATCTGCAAATGCTATCATTATTTTTAGATGGAAAAGTATAAAATATGGGAATAAGTAAGTAATTAAACTAAAAAGGAGGTTCGTATGAAATATAATAAAATCGGTCTTATCACATTGCTACTGTTAGCAAGCTCAACAGCTCAAGCAGGTAAAGGTGCAGCGATTGGTATTGGAAGTGGTTTTGGGGGATTTATCTTAGGAAGAGCGACTGCGCCAAAATCAGAAACAGTTGTGATTCGTGATAGTGGAAGTTCTTCTGAAGTAAGACAGCTTGAAAGAGAAATTAGAAGTCTTAAAAGAAAACTTGATAATTTACAAGATACTGTAAGCGATCTTAAAGATGAAAACAAAGAACTTAGAAAAGAAAACAGAGAACTCAGAAGATCATCTAAAAAACGTAAAACTGGTGGTTCTTCTTGGTTTAGCAAAGTAGAAAAAGAAATTGAGGACGACTTATAAAATCCTTGGTTTAAAGAAACTGTAGAAAATCCGTTGTTGCATATGTAACAGCGGATTTTTTTTTGCTATCCATTACCTACAGAAAGCATCAATAACAATTTTTTTGAGCGTTCCCACGTTTTACGTGTAGGACGAATAGAAGCGGCACAAAAACGGCCGGGTTTTTTAAAGCTGAGTAACACTTCATTGCCGACTGAATGAATGGTTTGCCGCCAGCCCAAGCGCTCCATATCTTGCGTATAAAAATTAACCAGTTCATCACGCGTTAATGTACAATGATAAGTAAGCTGTGCACCACCAGTAGTTGTCCCAGATGCATCAACCGGTTGCGCCATTACTGGGATAGCAATATCAGAAAGTTGTGCTTCATACCGTTGATGTTGTTCAAGCGGAGAAAGCGAACGAGAATGTGTAGATTTATTATCGAAAGAATTGGCTGTTACTAAACCATGTTTTGAAAGAGTAGGCGTGTGGGTTGTGGGCCGTATTAAGGTATCACGAGAAACACGACGAACATCGCATTTCATTCCGGCCCCTTGCTCTTCTTGCTGCTGCTTTGCAGGAATACACCCAGAAAATAAACTTGTCAGGCTGACAAATACAAAAGTGAAAACTGTCTTCTTACAACCCCACACCACAGTGTATTACTCTTTAGAAGAATCGTCTTTTGAAGTCGCTTCTTTTGGAGCAGCTACTTTATCAACTTTTGTTTCAGAAGTAGCTTTTGCTTTTGCAGCCTTTGTTTTTGCAGCTTCAGCTACGCGTTCTTCACGAGTCATAATACGCTCTTTAATACGCGCTTTTTTACCAACACGATCACGCACATAGTAAAGTTTTGCACGACGAACATCACCTCTACGAACCACTTTAATAGAATCGATAAGTGGTGAATAATATGGATAAATACGCTCAATAGCAACATTGTGCGAACCAATTTTTCTTACCATAAATGTAGTAGAAGCACCATTTTTATGGTACGCAATTACGTCACCTTCAAAAATTTGAATACGCTTTTTGTCACCTTCAGTAATCCATTGGGAAACTGCAATAGCATCACCAACAGCAAAATCAGGGAAATTACGTGGGGTAACACCCAAGTGCGAAATCGTTTCTTTAGTTAATTTTTCTGCCTTCATTGTATTCCTTCAGCCAGCCTGTTAAAAAACTTATAGTAAAGAATTGCTTAAGAGTCCTTCAGTATACTGCAAAAAGACCCTTATGCCTAGTCTAAATTTTAAGGAGTCTCGTCCAAATTAATCCCCAGCCATCGATCATAGATAATCGCAATCGCAGATCTGACCGAAAGATGGTTAAAATCGCTAAATCCTTCAACCGGAATAAGCAGGTAATCACACCGCTCAAGCACCTGCGGGGCAAGCCCTTTTGCAGTTCCAAAAACAAACAAAACTGGGCGATTGTGTGCCCACACTTTTGCCTGATCTTTATAGGTAATAAGCTCAGCATGCCCTACTGATCGAGCAGATGTTCCTACTACCAAAGGCTTTTTACCTTCTTTTTCTGTTATTCGTTCAACAACTTCATCAAGCGAATCGGCAAGTGTAACTATTTTAACCGCCTCATGACGCTGCTTATTATAATCGATTCCCGCCTCTTTCCAAAAATCTAAAATTTTGCCCACAATTTTTTGCTGATCTTCAAGCGGCGTAACCATAAAATATTCTTTAATTCCATAGGTTCTACCTGATCTGGCAATATCATGCACATCCAATGAGGTCACCGAAGAGGTTCCTACTTGGCCTTGCTGAATAATCACCTCGTCATGCAAAAGTGCTGCATAATGTGAGGGAATATGCTTAGCAGCACGCTCACGATCTGCCTTTTCTTTGCAATGAGAGCGAAGCCATTCAAAATGTTCTCTGATTGACCATGAAGCCGAAACCTCTTGTCGCCATTCTTCAATTTCTGCATGATTACCCGAAAGTAATACCTCAGGAATCGCCCTTCCCTTCCACTCTCGCGGTGGAGTTGTATAGGTTGGAAAATCTATAAAAGGACCCGAAAAAGAATCTTTTTGAACCGATTCTGTTTTACCAACCACCCCTGGCATATAACGCAAGACCGATTCTAACAGAACCATCGCCGGCAAATCACCGCCCATCAAAATATAATCACCAATTGAAATCTCAAGATCAGCATATTCTTCTTGAGCGCGAGCATCAATACCCTCATAACGCCCAGCAACCAACATAACATGCTCTTTTTTTTCAAAAATTGCTGCTAACTGTTTTGCCTTATCTTGATTAAGCTTAGAACCTTGAGGAGTCAAAAAAATACGATAAGCTTTACCGTGCTTTGCCTCAAGCCCCTCAACAGCACGCTCCATCACCTCAGGACGAATAGCCATGCCGGTTCCATGCCCAACTGTTGGACCATCAAGACGTTCTTTGGGTTTGCAAAAATCAGAAAAACCAGCAACATCAAACGAGACTTGCCCTTTTTCTTGGGCGCGTCCAATGAGACTGGTTTTCAAAAAATCTTTATAAAGATGCGGAAAAACGCTTAAAACAGAAACCTTCATTCAGCCTTATCGTCTGTTTTTTCCTTTTTTGGAGCTTCTTTTGTTTTTACTTCAGCAGCTTTTTCAGCAGGAGTAGCTTCTTTTGTCTCAGCTTTTTGGGCAGGAGCAGCTTCTACTTTTTTCTTTGGTGTAACTTTTGGCTTTGGACCAACTTCACCACGCGCATGCTGCTTTTGTATTC
>JAYPWJ010000030.1:0-2486 GCA_038135085.1 bacterium | reverse complement strand
ACCGTATCACTTGGAATCGCACCCTTTTCAAGCCATTCAGCCAATTTTTCAGCATGAAATTGAACAATTTCACCGGTCAAAGGATTATATGTCCCAAGGTTATCCAAATATTTTCCATCACGCTTAACACGCTTATCAACCGCTACAATTCTGTAAAACGGAGCCTTCTTTTTTCCTATACGAGAAAGTCGTATCCTAACTGACATGCACAGAACCTTTCGTAAACTATCCGATTTTAGTCACTAGTATGAGATGAACTATTGTACCATAGCCACGTTTTTATGCAACTAAACCGGCTTATACTGTTTTTTCTAAATCAGGCACTACCTTATTTAAGACTTCATCAAGGCGAAATGTTTGCATTTCCTGAAAAATTCCATCCATAAGCTCTTTAAGATCTTCAGAAAGTGCTTGCCATTCCATTACCAAGGGGCACTTTTTTCTTACTTCAGCATCAAGCTGAACCATTTGCTCCTCGGTCATATCCTCTTGCTGCATTATTTCAGCAGCTTCCATCAACAGTCTATATTGCTCAATAAAAGCTGGATCGGTAGATTTTTCATCAATCTGAATCATAACATTAAAAAGCGTTACCAACCGTTTTAACTCATTTTGAGAAAATTTTAAACGAACCATTCTCACAAATTCTTGCGCAAACTCTGATGTTCTTAAAAGCTCAACAAGGCCTTTTCCCAAAGCTTCATCAAGTTGCTTTTCAGCTTGTTCTTCTTCAAAACCATCCAATAAATCTGCTGCTGTCAACCCAGCCTGGATAGTTTGATTAGAAAATGCTGCTGTCGCAAAAATAGCTGCTAAAAGATATTTTTTCATGCAATACCCCTTACTAAAGGAACAATTAATCTTTTTACTGCCCCCAGTATACAGTTTTTTACATCTCTGTCACGTTGGGATATACTGTGCTGTAATCAGCGGAAGCAACCGATCAAAGCCGCAAAGGAACCCCATGGCTAAACCCAAAGAATATGATACTAATACTCATCCAAAAACACTTCTATTAGGCATCGAAGCACCCTACAACAGAACAAAAAATATCGAATCTTACTTTGATGAATTTGTAAATCTTGTTGAATCAAATGATATTGAGTATGACGAAAAACTTTTAATTAAGCTCAGAGACGTGGATTCTGGTTATTTTTTAACCAAAGGTAAGCTAGAAGAAGTACGCAAAATTTGTGACGAAAAAGAGATTGAAGAAGTTATTGTTTCTGAAGCGTTAACCGCCCGCCAAGAGCGGAATTTGAGTGAACTATTTCATTGCCGTGTATTTGATAGGACACAACTTATTTTAGAAATTTTTGAAAAAGCTGCTCGATCTGCCGAAGGGAAGCTGCAAGTTGAAATTGCAATGCTACGCCATAAAAAATCTCGCATGGCTGGCAAAGGAATTCACATGAGTCAGCAAGCCGGTCATATTGGTGGAAAAGGTGCTGGTGAAACGGCAAAAGAAAAAGAAGCGCGAGTAATTGATGATACAATTGCAAAACTCAGAAAGCAACTTAAAGCTCTTGATAAAACACGTGACGTGCAACGAAAACGCCGAATGGATACCAACGTTACACAAATTTGTTTAATTGGTTACACCAACACGGGTAAATCAACATTGTTCAATTTACTGACTAAATCAGATGTTTTGGCACAAGACAAACTGTTTGCAACGCTTGACACCACCACCCGTGAGCTGTTTATTGAAGGCACCAAAAAAGGGATTATCTCTGATACAGTTGGGTTTATTCAGCAGTTACCACACTCACTCATTGATGCATTTAAATCAACATTAAGTGAACTTGAATATGCTGATTTACTGCTCCAGGTAGTTGATATCTCAGATTCAAATTGGAAAGATCACATTAAAATTGTTAACACTATTCTTGATGAGCTGGGTGTTGAAAAGAACATGCTGTACGTCTTTAACAAAGCCGATAAGCCTGAAGAGACACACGCCCCACTTTTAGAGCGTGAACAATTTCAACCAAACGTTGTTATTTCTGCGCGTTCAAAAGAAGGAATAACACCATTAATAAACTTTATACATGAATGGCAAAAGGAAGCAGAGTAAATTAAATAACAAAAAGATTGACCGTTTGCGAAGAAAAAACTAATTATTAGAGAAGATATTATTTTTCAAAACCTCCAAAAAGGAAGGGGTTCGTATGAAGGGTATGAAGTTACTTATGTTAACCGTTGTTGTAGCGTCTAATGTAGTACATGCATCTGAAGGTGCCGAAGCTAAAGCTGTACAGGGACCACAAATAGACGTAAGAGCACAATTTAAAACAGCACAGAGTGAATTTGATAAATCAGTATTGGCACAATCAGCAGCAGAAGCTCGCCGTGCACAAGTAGAAAAAGAACATGCAGCTGCAAAAGCAGCACGTGTAGCTATTGGGCAGGAAGTAGGAAAACTCCAAGAGCAACTCAAAGCACTTTTAACAAGAAGAACTGAACAAGATCGTGCAGTAAAAGCA
>JAYPWJ010000029.1:7454-10213 GCA_038135085.1 bacterium | reverse complement strand
CCGCCTTGCCTGAGTAATTTTATAAGACATAAAACGGTCAACCACTAAAAACATGCACGCAAACAACAGTAACCTCTTCATCACTCCCCCCATGTGAGCGATTTTTTAAAATCAACTATCCCCTACTTTTTTCATAATATCATACGAATAATTCTAATTGCAATAGTTACGTTAGATAAAATATAAAAAACTCAACCAAAGAAAATTATAGAAATAAAAAAGTGTATTTTATTTAGAAAACAGGACAAAAACCAAAAAGGTATAAGCTGTCTGCTAGTGATTCTTCAACCAACTCCTTGTCCTCTTCATCTGCAAGTTCAAAAACTAAAAGACCATGATTATCATACCGCATTTTCCACGCTTGGTGAGATGGTTTTTCAAGTTCCAATTCTTGCGCTAATAAAGCAACCAGTTCATCTTTTGAATCTGTTTTACTCTGCTCACTTTTCTTACCAACAGAACGTACTTTTCGATTGAAAGAAGCATCTTTCATATGACCAGTAAATTTATCGGCGTTACCCCAATGATCTTCATATTCAAAAGCTTCCAATCGATGAAACCCAGCAACACCTTTGAAAAGATTAAAATCAGGGTTATCAACAAAATAAGCAGCCTTTGAAAAATTAAAACAATCAGGCGCAGCCAAATGATGCAATAAAAATTCAGTTAAATTATCTACTCCATGTATACGAGTCATCTGACGAGGGAGTGAACATATACAACGCAACATATCATTCCTGCGCTGCTCTTGTGATTTTTTCTTCATTGTTACCTCTCCCCCAGTTAAAATGGTTTATTAATTACACCCTTTAAGGTGACAACCCGTGGGAATTATCGTACCGTATATGCTTTTAGAAAATCAAGGGTTAAGCTTATAATTCTTTACTTTTCCCTTTACCCCCCGCTACCTTTTTAAATAAATTTATGATAAGATAATAGTACTTTTATGGGGAATTTTTGTGAAAAAGATAATCTTATGCTTTATTATTAGCGCTTTGAGCTTAACTGTAATACATGAGACCGGGTGTCGAAGTCCTCTTCGCAGACCTGATCCTCTTTGCCCGCGAATTACTACAAATTGGGTTAATAAACCTGGAAAAGTATACCAATTACGAGACTACCACCTAGAAGTAAATGCACTTTTTCATCTTTATGATGAAGGACATTTTATGGAAAATATACTTCCAAGTGGACAAATATCATTTCGTCACGACCCTTCAAAAGCAGTTAATGGTGAAGAAATATCCGAGCTTATCGAAGGGCTTCTTTAAGAAGTAATAGCAGGCAAAAGAAAATACACCAACTTTAAAATTCTTAAAAATCGAGATTTTAACGTCAGAAAACAGGCCGGTCTTTTAATTGTAAAATGTAAAAAATACCCTTTTGTTGTTAAGCTTTTTATGGAAACACCACGAAGCTTTATTCGACCTTACAACAAAGGTATTGAGCCTGCCTGCATTTTTGTTATCGGTGGTGGCGCAACACGTCACTTTCTTGGCTTTACACGAATTAAAAATGTACATGTTATGCGTAAACGTTTACAAAGCAACCCCCATTGGTCAAAACGAACCGATATTCCACGAAAGTGGTTCTGGCTTCCAAAAGAAAAAGAAACTATGAACCTAACTGGTTACAAAATTGGTGGGCATGAAAAAATATCGCTCGATGTACCCGGAATATACGCACTTGTTACTGATGAAATTCAAGCAGAACGAAGTTTTTCTATTTTTAAACACGAAGATCGAAAAACAGCCATCGACTTATGTAATTTCTTACTTTGCCGAATAGACCCGCACATTGATAACTTTATGATAGAAAAAGAAACGGGTAAAATTGTTATTATTGATACGGAACACTTCCCCTCATTAGCAGGATTTAAAAAGCGTCCACGTATTACTTCTTACACTTCATGGTATTTACATCTATTTACCAAATGTGTAAAAAACTTATTTTTTATGACAAAGCGCCAACGCCGCAATTTACAACTTCACCCAGTTCCGCCGTTTTCTATGCCTTAGAAGATTTTTTACGACCTAAAGCACGATCTTTAAGATTTGCTAATTTATTACGCATACCTTTAAAGTAAACTTTAGTTGTATCCCACCAGCCTAGGCCACTTGGATTAGTTTCCTGACGATAATTTTCAAGCAATGCAAAACGTGTTAAAAAAAGACGTGCTTTACGTGCTTCTGGAGTTGGTTCATCAAGATCAAGTGCATATGGCTCAATTTCTTTATACCATTCAGGGTGCTCTTCACGAACCTTTCTCAATGCTACTGCTCGTATTCTACGTAAATAACGCTGTTTACTATTTCTACGAGATTTACTTTGTCGTTCTAAAAACTGGCTGTAATAACCTCTAAAGAATGCTTTTTCTTCTTCTTGTGCCACACGATGCAAAAAGTCATCAAGTGAATCTTCCAAAATTGAACGGCCATGCAATATTGAAACCATAGATACCAATAAAATTGCAAAGTACTTTTGCGCTTTCATTTCCCTCTCCCCAACGTTTTAGCGCAAAATATTTTCCTCAAGAGATTGGATGGTCGATTTAAGCATCGCATCTTTTTCTACCGTTTGCTGGACCTTATCAAACGCATGTATCACGGTTGAATGGTCCTTTCTCCCAAGGAAGGTACCAATTTCACGCAACGATTTATCAGTCATCTTCTTCATTAAATACATAGCAATCTGGCGAACCAAAGACAACTCTTTTGCTCTACTAGTTGAGCGAAGATCGGAAAGACGATAAGAATAGT
>JAYPWJ010000029.1:5225-7444 GCA_038135085.1 bacterium | reverse complement strand
GAATAGTGCTTACAAACGGCTTGTGCAATTTTATTAAAATCAACTTTTGTCTCTTCTTTTTTAACCTGTTGGCCCATAAGAACCTTTTGGGCAATTTCCAGTGATAAAGGCTGCTTAGTGAGCGAAGCAAATGCAAGAATACGAATTAAAGATCCTTCAAGCTCACGCACGTTAGAATCTGCTTTTCGAGCAATATACTCTGCAATTTCATCATCAATTGTTTCCCCATGAGTAGCCGCTTTTTTCTTTAAAATTGCAATCTTAGTTTCAAGGGCAGGCTTATGAATATCAGTTACTAATCCCCACTCCAAACGAGAACGAAGTCGTTCAGCAAGCCCTACGATTTGACGCGGAAAAATATCACTTGAAAAAACAATCTGCTTATGCCCATCATGCAACGCATTAAAAATATGAAAAAAGGCCTCTTGCGTTTGTTCTTTACCAGAAAAGAACTGGACATCGTCAATTAAAAGAACGTCCAATTCTCGATATTTTTGTTGGAATTTATGGAATTTATTAAAACGGATCGCATTAATAAATTCATTCACAAAACGATCCGCTGTTTGATAAAGGACAACAAGTTTTTCTTCTTTTGCCTGAAGTGCGTTACCAATTGCATGTAAAAGATGAGTTTTGCCCAGCCCTGACCGACCATAAATAAAAAGTGGGTTATAAAGTTTACCCGGATCTTCAACAACCGCATGTGCAGCAGCATAAGCCAATGAATTATTCGGACCAACTACAAACGTATCAAAGCGATACGTTGGATTAAGTTTACTATAATTCCCACGAAATCGTTTACGCACTAATGCATGCTTAATTTGCTTAGGAATACCGCTGCGTTTGGCAGGAATAATATGCGCTAAACACTTAGTCGAAGACTCATCAATCGATTGAGCCTGAGAAAGAAAAACAACCTTTGGGTCAGCAACATTCAGAAGTCTCCCCAAATGAAGTTGAAAAAGTGGTAAGTATTTACTTTGAATCCACTCTTTCACAAAGGCATTAGGAGCCTTTACATAAATTGTTTTTGTATCAAGATCCCATTGATCAAGTACAACAGCTTTAAGCCATGTTTCAACCACACGACTTCCAGCTTCTTCACGCACAATCTTGAGAAAATCTTGCCAAACCCCTGACAACACGGTGCTTTTCCTTATTGCTTTAACATACTGGTAAACAGATAAGATATTCTTTAACCCTAAGTTTTTGTAGTAAAAAAGTCTACATTACATTAAAAAACTCATCAAGGCCTTTGCTAATTCCCTGCGCTAAGAGCTTTTGATAAGATTTATTTTGTAATAATGTAGCTTCTTTTTGATTAGTCAGAAATCCAAGCTCAAGCAATACAGAAGGAATGCCAGAACCAAGCAACATCTGGGAAACTTTATGCTGCACTTTTCTATCAACAACATTTGTTTGCTTTTTTTGCGCATGACCCAACACCTGCTTATGAATTGAATGAGCTAATTGATTACTATGAGAAAAAAGAAATTTATCAACCTGATCCGCTTTTGCAATTAATTGCGGACTAATTTTATTAAGGTTTACAGTAAAAAGATCTTCTTTGTGGCAAAACGTTTCTATGCCAGAAACTTTATTACTATGCGGAGCTGAATTAGTATGAATAGAAACAAGTGCATGTGCCCCTGGGCAGCTACGAATACGCGCAGTTCGCTCATCAAGCGCTAAAGATTCATCCCCTTTACGCGTTAAGCAGACCTGGTACCCTTTTTTTTTTAAAAGAGAGCTCAAATTTTGCCCGATTGCAAGATTAATATCTTTTTCTTTAAGCGCACCTTTATTATACCCTGGATCCTTACCACCATGGCCACAATCGATAATTACTTTTGGCTTTTCCATGTAAGCAAGACGACGAAGTCTATTTGAAGAAGTTTTTGTGTTTACTTTCTTTAACGCATCACGTTTATAGACCTCAAACATAAACCCTTTTTTGCCAGTGATTGAAACAAACGACATATGCTTTACTCCACCACCTTTTTCGGGATGGATAACAATATCGTACTGAATTCCTTTCATAGGCGCATTAACCATCTTTACTTTCACGCAGTGGTCAGCAGCACACGCTTCTTTATTCTTTTTTTCAATCGCCTGTTTACCAGCCCCATTTTTAATAGAAGCAAGTGGACAGAAAAAACTTAAAGTTATCGGCTTTCCACCTTCTAAGCTCTTCTTATCAATTGCTTTAGGAATATAAC
>JAYPWJ010000029.1:0-5215 GCA_038135085.1 bacterium | reverse complement strand
TTCCCTGTAAAATGATAAACATACTTTTTTGTCAGTGGATCTTCATGAATATAAAAATCCGTTAACGAAGAAGCTTTTGCTTGAACTCCACTCACTGGAGATTTTATTATTTCAGATTTCAGGGTCGAACTATTTACAGACAGTGCTATACCAACACATATAATGATGTTTTTAATAGATTTCATAGATACCTCCTTTTTACAAACCGCCATCATTTAATTTTATTGTATTTTATTTGGATTCACATTGTCAATAGTTTGACAAAAATAAAAAAATAAAAGAAAAACAAGCTCTACAAAGACTTCTTAAGGATAAACTTAAGCAATGAGATGAGGTTTATAGGTCATACGCTTTGAACGTTCCCAAGCCCGAATAAACTCATGAACATTATAACGAGCTAGTACCGCCTTATCAGTATCAAAAGCAGGGTCGTGACAAATAACCTCTTTGTTTTTTGCATCAAACCCAATAACAACTAGCAAATGCCCTTTTTCAAACGGTTTTGGTGCATCTTTGAGTGGGCCATGTACACTAACTACAACTGGAATTTTATTATAAAGCAATGCGTGAAGAGCTTTAAATGAACTTAAACGAGTTGGATAAAATAGTAATTTATCCGTACAAAATTCGTAAGCGTGGGCAGTATTGAAAGCCCAATTACCAAAAGCATTAAGCCCTTGATCGTAAACATGATCCGCAAACGAAAGCGCATCAACCTTATGACGCTTAAGTGTTCCTATCACCATGCTTAAAGAAGTGGGAGAACACAAAACATCAGATTTGGGGTGATCTACCAAAATTTGGGACGTTTTTGGCACTCCCCGTAGTACCAAGCTCCCCAAACCTTTTACGTGCTCTACCCAGGGCTCTGGTTCAAATTTGGTGTAATCCGATGTGGTAGCAATGAGCCCTTTGATTAATCCTAGATCATGCACGTTACTAGCAACAGCCTTAATTCTAAACGCATCTGCTTTTTTCTCTGTATTAAGCTCTAAACGAGCATAGTGAAACGCAGAACCTTCAGAACGGTTAAAATGGGAACGTTGAATTGATTCGCCCCAATCGATCATTTAATGATAAGTATACCATTTTTTAGTTTTTGCATCCCGCACTTGGCCATAAAAAGTAAAATGACCCTTTTGAGGACGTTTTGCATTCCAAGAAAAAACAAGCTGAGTAAATGGAGAAAGATTTGTTTGAGAAAAGAAAATCTCTTTTTTATGCGCATTTTTATGCATTTCATGAGAAGTATAACATTGCCGATAAGTCCATGACCAAACGTTATCTTCGATTTTCAAAACAGTTGCCTGCGTATAAACCGAATAAAATATTAAGAATAAAAAGCTTTTTTTCACCGTTCTCCTTCACAACTGGACCCTTAGTTATGAAGGATACCGTTCTATTGCCTCTTTTTGCAATCGTTACTTTTCAATTGAGCTTATTTTATCCTCATGGCATACTGACGCCAATCATTAAGAAGGAGAAAAAATGAATCAAAAAAAATTATTTTTTTGTATATTTGCAATCACTTTCATAATACCTTTCATTAAAGCACAACCAAATGCTTTTTGTAGTAAACCTATTGCGGATTTAGTAGGAACCTCAATGAGCCAAGCGCGCAAACAACAATTGCCGGTAAAAAATTACAATGAGCAGCCTTTTTCGGATAAATCTGGTGATTATGCTTGTACACGACTTTCACAACTTCTTTTTAATGAGCAAGTAGAAATCATAGAGCAGGTTGGCAATGAGCTCAAAGTGAAAATTTTCCATTGGTACCATCAAGCAGGAACCCCACCAGTACAAATAAGCAAATACTGGGTTCAAAAAGAGGCAATTACCCCATTTAAAGAACTTACTCAAAAAGAAAAACAAAAACTTCCTGATCCTATTGTATTTGAGCAGAAAAAACTTCCCACCAATGATATTGTTACACTGACCAAACCGTTTAAAAATTTTTCAGCAGGAACCCGATTTGTAAAAGCATCAAAACAAAAAAATAAACATTCCTTTATGGTTTATGCTTATAATTCATCCAAAAAGCAATTTGAAACAATTAAAATTCCCACAAAATTCTGTATTGACCAAGTACCACAAACAACAAAAGGTAAACGAAAATTATTTGTATCACTGCTAAAAGCATGGGTTCATGAACAAACAGGATATACCCCCTATGTATTTGGTGGTGCAAGCATTGGCAATCCTCATAAAAGAAACAGTTATATGGCAGAAAAAATAAAAACGCCAAAAAAGACAGTCACCTTTTTTAACCGTAGAGGTTTTGACCAAATTAATGCAAAAAGCGGTATTGATTGTGCTCATACCATTGCGCGAGCCGCACAAATAGCAGGAATTAAGTATTTTGTAAAAAATACAAGCACTATGAAAAAAGTACTCAAACCACTTGCTCACAATGAATCAATAGAAGATGGCGATATTTTGGTATGGAGAGGACATACTGTTGTTGTCAGCGATGCAAAAAAGGGCCTTTTGATTGAAGCACGCGGATACGACCATGGCTACGGAATTTTGCAAGAAATACCATTCTCTGAACAATTTAAGAATATTCAATCAAGTAAACAATTAAAACTTGCTTTTTTGAAAAACAAAAAAATAGACCGACTCAATAAAGATGGTAAAAAAGTCCAAACTATTGATGATTTAATGATTATTAAACTTCCAGTATCCTAGGAGAACACTGTGAAAAAGCTACTGCTGTCCATTATACTGCTGACTCATTCAGCCCTTAAATGTGCCCCCGCAATATGCACGGTGCCTATTGCCAATTTATTTCACCCCTCCCTGCAGGAACAGTACCCAGAAACATTACCTGAAGAAATTGAATACCTTTATGAACATTTTCCAATGGGCGTACTCAACCAGCGGGATTGCTTACGAATTCACCAACTGCTCTTTCACGAAACAGTTCAAATTCTTGAAGAACGTGGCCCAGAAGTTTGTATACAAATTAGCAACGTTTTTTACCATAATCGCCCCTGGACACGAAAAGAAACAACCTATTGGACCCTCAAGAAATATATACAACCAATTACAGAAATTAACTATGCACAGTTTTTACCGACCCCACTTAACTATCAACACATTTCTAGCTTTACTGGACGCAAAGAAAATACTTTTTTTACCCTTACAAAACCTTTTTATGATGAAGAAACAGACAGTCTTTACTCTGTTAGAACACGTTTTTTACTGTCTGACCAAACAGAAGATACAGTAACAATATTTCGCTATCACCCTACCAGAAATGCTGTCCTAGAAATTACAATTGACAAGCAGTATGGAGTAATTAATAAAAAACTTTCTCAAAAAGAAACAATAAACGCTATCGTTGATCTTCTTTGTGAATGGACAGAAAGAGATTGCCGGTTTCCGTGCATACGAGGAGGATGCAGTGGACGAGAATATATTACTCCAAGTAGCTACCAAGAAGGATCATGTGAACTACCTAATAAAAGAGTAATTGGAACATTTGAACGAGACCAATGCGCAGCCCCTTATGCCGGCTTTGATATGCCAGGACTAATCATGAGTGCATGCCAAATTTACCATGCACCTTATTGCGCAAAAAACACGGTTACCGCAAATAGATATCTCAAGCCTCTTGATCCAGAAAAAGATCTTTTAGAGCGTGGCGATATCATTTTAGTTAAAGGATATGCAGGCGTTGTCGCAGATCTTGAAAATAATGAAATGATCCAAGCACGTGGACATATTTTTGGAGATGGAACCATTAGTAAAAAACCAATCCATAAAATATTTAAAGGCATCACAACCTACGGACAGTTAATGGCGCAGTTCCGTGAAGGTAAATCGGTAACGCTCATTGATCAAAATGGAAGTGGCTTTTTAAACTCTCACCTAAACATTATTAAATTAAAAAGTATTTTTGAAAAAGGAATTTGGAACAAACCTCGTAATCCATTTTGATGTAACTTGAACCGGAAGCAGGAGCAGTTTACTCTGCCCTGCTTTGTCCACCTACCCTAACCCAATTACATCCTCATAAAGCATGTAAAATACATCGTATCAAAGTTATATTTAAAAAGTATATTTTTATTTCAAAATAGTTTGAGAGAGCCCTCTAAAAAGTAAAAAACCGCAATTGAATTATCTTCAACGCAGCTTTTTACTTTAAGACTTATAAAGAAAAAATTAAAAACTAAACTATGCTGTTATATCTTCTAATGCCTTACCTAAGTTTTCAACAACAGGAGTAAGTGTAGCACTTACCTCATTAAGCACTCGTTTTCCAAAACTACTCAAACCAGTAGCATCAAGATTCGAATTTACTGAATCTAATAAATCACTTGATACACGATAACCATCTTCTGCTGCCGCCACAACTGCTTGCGCTTTCAAATTTAATTCATGATTAACATTAGATATTTCAGTAAATGCTTCCTCTATAAAAGGCGGAACCTGCCATACTACGTCCCCAACAAATGGAAGGCTGGTTTCAAAGCAGCACTGCACTTTTTCTAAAGCGTCATCACCAGCAATATTTTTTACAAACACAATTTTGTTACTAAATTCACCATTATACCAAGTGTAAATCAAAACGCCGGTTGTTGTAATACCAACAATATAAACAATACCATTAGCGGTACGGTAAACCGATCCAATGCAAGACCCAGTTGTATTGTAAACTTTCTTAACACATCGTGCGGTTACACGAAACAGCTCTGTCATTAGCCACCAGGTTCCTGAAGCCATTCTCCACACAATACCAGACTGAGATTCTTCAATATCTTGCTGATCTCCGCTTAGATCAGATGTTTCATATGAATTGTCTTCTTGTAAAAGTTGTGAAAACTGTGATGTACTTTCGTTTCTTGCCTGTAACGCTGTAACCAAACAAAGTACCGTTATAAAAGGGACAAAACTCTTCATCATGCAACATCCTTTCTCAAATTAAGTGCAACGAATTATTGTGCATAAGAGTACTGGCTCACACAACTTTGTCAAACCATTTCTTCCGCTATTTTTTGCCCAGTCAAAAGCGACCGTTTAAGGTGAGAAAGTTGTCCCGTTTTGCCAATTAACAAAAAGCCTTTTACAACACCATTTTCTAGAAAAGTTAAAGCAAAACTTTCATTGTTTTTTCGTAACTTAGAATTATACGACGAGTCCATAGATTTAAGATTACCACATGCCACAAATTTGACCCCAAAGAATGCTGAACTGGTCACGGTAACTG
>JAYPWJ010000028.1:7311-10249 GCA_038135085.1 bacterium | reverse complement strand
ATTCTCAAATAGAACCTACTTTTGCCGTGATATTAACACTTACAACAATAAACAATAACCCTAAAATTGACCCTGTTATTATTCTTAACCGTTTCATAATCCCCTCCATTTCAGGGTTTGGACAATAACTCCATTTTAAACTACTTTATAGTGTAGAAAAAAAGGCATATAAAAATCAAGAAAACGTTATTGGTAAGCTTAAAAATGACAAAAAAAGGGGCCGTCCTTATTACGGGTGGAGCAGGGTATATTGGGTCGCATATAGGGTTTGTTTTAGCTGGTTATGGTTATCAAGTAGTGCTGCTTGATAACGCACCAAAAAATACTATAATCGCACCTGAGTGGGGAATGGTGGTTCATGGTGATTATGGAGATGCGCAGTTACTTACTCAGTTGTTTACACAGTTTCCAATTTGTTCGGTGGTGCATTGTGCAAGTTTAACGTCTGATTCTGAATCACTGCATGAACCGTTACGTTATTACGATAATAATGTTGCAAAAACATTGGTGTTAGTTGAACGTATGCTACACCATAAAGTTTTTTCGCTCGTTTTTTCTTCAAGCTGTGCGGTGTATGGTCACCCACAAACGGTTCCAATAACTGAAACGCATCCACTGCAACCAGTCAGTCCGTATGGGGCTACAAAAATGATGGTAGAGCGTTTGTTAACTGATTGTGGTAATGCAACTCCACTCAAATCAGTTTCGTTGCGCTATTTTAATGTTGCGGGCTCTGTGCCCGGTCTTGAATTTGCTGTTCATCAAAATAAAAATTATGTCATTCCTCGCTTGCTTGATGCCGCACGTTATGACAAACCGTTTTACCTGTTTGGTAGCAATTTACCAACGGTTGATGGCACCTGTGTGCGTGATTATGTGCATGTGCAAGACATTGCCGACGCGCATTATAAAGCATTGCTGTATTTAGAAAAGGGAAACGGTTCTGATGTTTTTAACGTTGGTACTGGTAAAGGCTGGTCGGTGCAAGAATTAATTAATGCCGCACAACAAATTACGGGCAAAGAAATTCAAGTGATAAAGAAAGAACAACGTCTGAATGATCCAGCGATTTTGGTTGCTGACGCGCGTAAGTCAACAGCCCTGTTGGGGTGGCAGCCCCATTACTCTCACCTTGAGTATTGTCTTAAAACAGTATGGGGTTAGTACAATAAAAAAGGTCCCGAAAAAATCAGGACCTTTTAATTGAGTTTTAAATATGTTTAGTCTTCATAGTTGCTAGCATTTTTTGCAGATCGTTGCTTTGCTAATCGAGCTTTACGTCTTTGCAAAGCAGCTTTTAGTTGCTGGAACCACCTGCTTAAAAGCCACGGATTTTTCCGTTTTGCCTGGGCTGCCTTTATTGCATCAACTTCTTTTTTACTAATCTGTGTGGTTGTTGCCTGAACAACTCGTGGGGTTTTTTTATCAGAAGTGTCAATAACGGCAACAGCTACGGTACCATCAGAGTTTTGTCTTATACCTAGTGCGCGATCTCTTTCTTGCGCAGTCATTAAAGCTGTTTTTATCATGCTCAATGTGTTTGCTACCTGGCCCGACCCTACTCTTGTAAGATCACCTGAGATTACTGGTGCAAGTGCACCACCTGATCCATCATCGGCTCCACCTGATTGACCACCTGTAAAGATCGCTAAAATTCCGCTGGCATCATCTGGAGGAACTTCACCTGTCAGTGCAAGTGCCTTAACTGTGTCGGTCAGAGCTGCAAGTTGTGCTGGGTTGTTTTCTGCTGCTTTAACTAAGTCTAAAACATGGGCTAATGCTTGTTTCCTTTGTGCAGAAGTAAGGCCTTCTGGCATTCCTAATCCAGTCATAAGAGCAGAAACAAGTTCAGTTGGAAGGTTAACAACATGCCATTGGCCAGCAACACTTGGGTCACCTCCGGCTGGCATTAGCTCTCCAACGGCGCCCATTTTAAGAGCATTTGCAAGATCAAATAAAGCACTTACTGCGGTAGGATGTGCAATTGCAAGTTGAGAGAGTGTTCTACACTTTGTAAGATCAACGCTCGACGCTCCACCAGGAGGGGTAACGAGTGCCCCAGGTGGAAGAGCTGCCCGAGCTCTTGCTAGAAAAGTTGAAGCTTGCGCACGGGTAAGGGCGCCACCATGGGCACCTCCACCGTGACCACCATGGTCACCACCGTGTCCGCCGCCGTCTATAGAGGATCCCCCTCCGTGGTCTTGCCCTGGCCTGGGTGTTTGGCCACTTGCTGCTGCGTCTTTTGCCATTTGGGTTTTTAATTCGGCTTTTGAGATTTCTGTAGGAAGGTCAGCTGCTTCAAGTCTTGCTTTGTATATTCTTGTTCTTGCACCAATTTGCTGTATCGTTGTAATATTTTGTGCATGGGCAGTTTCTAGCTTTTCAATTTCTTCGTTTTTCTTTCTAAGTTCTTCTGCCGCTGTTTCAAGCTCTGCTTGTGCTGCTGTTAATTGTGCCTGCAACTTTTTATTTGCTTTTTGCAATGCTGCGTTAGAAGCGCTAACACCACCATCATGCTCGCCAGTTAATCCACCATGAGTACCGCCACCGTGAGCACCACTGGGTGCTGTGGCAATAAGGTTTTGAACTTCCCTTCCAACAGTAACGGGGCTACTTTTTGAAGTAATTATCCCTGTGTATTTACCTGACTGTATAAGTTTGTCTTTTACTGCTCTATACATATCAACAGCTTGTGAATCAAGAAGGCTTACTCCGCCACCGCCGCGAGCGCGATCATAATTAATAGCAGGTAAAAGCATTGTGTATAATGTTTCAGCGTCAGTAGCTGGTGTTATATGATAAAGAGGGACTCCAGATCCTGGGCCAGTGCTGCCGCCTGATGACATTGCTTTTTTCATTGCAGCTCGGACCTCTGCTAGGAATCTAGTAGCTTCTGCATCACCACCACCAGCAGCAGCACCGCCACCGCCGCCTGCAC
>JAYPWJ010000028.1:0-7301 GCA_038135085.1 bacterium | reverse complement strand
CTTGTGAATCAAGATGTGTTTCTCCGCCACCGCCGCCTGCACCGCGAAGATGTCTAAGAACGACAGGTGTTAATTCTTGTGGGGTACTAGCTCCAGTAATTCCTTCTTTACCAGAAAGGGCATTTTTGCAACTTCTAAAGAAGCTAAGGTAAGGGTTAAGCGTTGAGGCAAGTTTAGACTGTAAGCGAAGTGGGCTACTTGCTTTACCGGGGGTGATTATACCAGGGCCAGCCTGTGTCGCTGCTCTATAAACTGCATTTGCTGTATCAACAAGAGCTGTTACATTTGCTTTAAGCTTACTATTGTCAAAGCTCATTCCGGTTCTTAAATTACGGTTCAATTTGGTTAAAGCTCCGCTTAGATCGCTTAATTGTTGCTGACATTTAACAAGCCCCTGTGAAGTAGGTACTGCGGTTCGGGCAGCATTGTCAACGTCAAGCCCTGCTTGCTGTGCAACATCTGGGTAAAGACCTGGTATGCCACCTTTATTTAAAAAGTCTTGGTAAAAGAGAACAAACATTCTTTTACCTTTGGTTGAATTATCTCTGAGGGTAATTGCCCGTCCTTGTTGGAAGCGGAGCAAATTATTAAGTTTGGTAACAGCTTCAGCAAGTCCGTCTGGGTCTTGAATGTATCCTCGAATGAAGAGATCCTCTTCCATGAGGGCTTCGAAATTATCAAGTGCTGAACTGCTTAATACATCATTTCTAAATCGAGTGTCAGCCATAATAGTTGCTACTCGTCTTACCCGTGCAGGGTCTAGCGGTTCGTCATCATGTTCATTATCTGAGTGTTGCGCATCCGTGTCTTGAACAATTGTGTGTAATTTTCCGATTACGGTATCAGGTTGCGCTGGTGAGCCAACATCTGCAACGGAGTCTATTCCATTTACGTTAATACCGGTTTTTTTAAGCACTTTTTGCGCATAATGGTTTTGCCAATAGCGTTGCTTAATTTGTCCTTTAATTCTTAAGGTATCACGTAAAATAGTTTCAAGAGCGGTAAGATCCATCCCTCCCGCAGGGTAATTAGCAAGATTTGTTTCTACCGCAGAACGTATACGGCCTACTTGCATTCCACCCATTGTTTGGCCAGCGTATGCTATGCCCGATGAAAGGGCCACAAAGGCCAGCAGAACCGTACGAGAATAATTAATACGTTTCATAGTTACTCCTTTTTAATAAAAATCTTTAACCGTTAAAATGAAACTCGAACTTTACCCCAAAGGCCCCAACGGCTCATAGCAGTGTTTTGACGAGAAAACTCGTAGGAGCCGCCAGCTTCAAGTGCGTAAGGACGTTTTTCACATTTGTGATGGTAACCACCGGTTAATTGTAACGCGTGTGAAACTGCTGCTGGGTGTGCTGCAGAACCTAGATCGATATCCGCTTCTTTAACAGTGATACCTGTAGCAGCTGTGGTTGTATTAAGATCGATGTACTCTGTTCCGATAGTTCGGAATCTGTTGGCGTTGTTGGTGGTGAATTCGTAATCAGTAATTGTCGCTTCAGGGTATGCCCATGCTTTTGCTAGTTCAACCTTTTCAGCTTGGCGAATAAAGGTGCTGTAGCCAAGGCCTAAGGTATACTTGTCATTAATGTAGGTAATACCAGTGTTAAAGGTTCCTGTGTAACCCGGAGTAACTTTTGCATCCATGGTTAATAAGTTAATACCCCAATCTGCTGTTGTTGCGCTTCCACCAGAAAGGTTTGCATTGGTTGAGTACATTGAAAGGTATCTGCTCCATGGGCCGTTAAGTTTTAAATCAAACGAACGTTTTTGGGTATTTTCAAAAAGGTATTGTGATTCAGCACCCCAGCTGAGCCATAAGTTTCCACTTTTGAATTTGCGCATGTGCGCTTCACCGTGGGTTCCAAACATAAAAGCAAAGTGCCCACCGTTACCGCAAATTGGTTCAAACATATACTTTGCTTCAGGTTTGTTGCCGGTTGGGAACACAAGCCCTGCGTACATATTCATAAACAGGTCTTTTCTGTTAAAGTATGGATTATCATATCCTACTTTAATGGTTAAATCAGCAAGACCAGTTTTTTTCTGTACTCCATCTATTTTTCCATAAAGCATGTTTGCTTGTTTAAACGCATCTTTCATGGTACCAACAACGGTGTTATTACCAATTCCTGCAGTTCCTGCGCCGCCGCCTCCAGTTGTAATAACGTTTTCACTCAATTGCATATCGTTTTTAACATGAACAATTGGTGCTTCAAATGCTAACCAGAACTTATCTCTAAAGTGCATACGCCCAGAAAGTGATACTCCGTAGAAGGTTTGTTTTGGGAGAATTTTAACAGTTGAGTGGAAGCCGTCATTCGTGGTATCAAGATTGAAGTTCAACGAAAGCAGATCTTGATCAAATTCATTTGCATCTGCTGCTGGGTCGTTTTCTCTTACTACTAATTCAGTTTTGCCATGGAAGAAGAAATACTTTGCAAGCTCTTCAGCTTCGGTTGATTGACCAACAAAAACGCTTGCTTCAAGCGCTTTCATACGTAGCACGCGGCCGGTGTCGGTCGCTTGGTCAACAATCAGGTTTTGAGCAACAACTTGGGGTTGAAAGGGTCTTACATTAAAGTAAGAACGTGATACATCGTTTGCGCAAGCTGATCCAGCTGCAACAAATGCAAGAAGACCCAATTTTAAGGCTTTTTTCATGCATTTTCTCCTTTTTGATTTTGAGAAATTTTATTCCTATAAAAATACTACTTTCCCCACTTTAGCAGTAAGGGGGAAAAAAAAGCAATTATTTTAAGCTAAGAAGATTTTCTCCTTTTTTAAAAGGGTTTTTTACGGACCGTGTCATTTTACCCTGTATTGTGGTAGACTCATCTACGATGGTTGTAAAAAAAGTCTAATGTAAAAGGTATCGGTATGATTGGACGTGTTCGTGGGACTCGGGATTTTCTTGATGTAACGCTTTTTAACTTTACGCTGGGTCAGATTGAAAACCATTTAAAACAGTACCATTACAAACCAATCATTACGCCTGTTTTAGAATCGGTTGATCTTTTTAAACGCTCATTGGGAACTGAAACTGATGTCGTTTCAAAAGAGATGTTTATTGTTTCATCAAGTTCTGCTGAAAACACTGAATCAATTTGTTTACGTCCTGAGGCGACCGCTTCAACCATCCGTGCTTTTATTGAAGGTGGCGTTGACCGCTTACCTTGGAAGGTTTTTTCATTTGGGCCGATGTTTCGTTATGAGCGTCCACAAAAAGGGCGATTCCGTCAGTTCTATCAAATGAATATTGAATGCATAGGTTCGGCAAGCTTAACCCAAGATGCCCAACTTATTGCTATGCTTGATAGGCTGTTTGCGCAAAAGCTTCATCTAGAAAGTTATGCATTGCATGTAAACTTTTTAGGAACACCGCAAGAACGAGCTGAATACCGGGAAGAACTTAAAAAATTTCTAGCAACACAACCAGGTATTTGTGCTACGTGTACACAGCGCAAAGATTCAAATGTTTTGCGTGTGCTTGATTGTAAAAGTCCAAAGTGCCAAGAGATTTATAAAAAGGCGCCAGAGCTTGCGGGCTCTTTTAAAGAAGAGTCGCAGCAAGAGTGGCAGCAGCTTCAAAATTATCTTGAAGAACTTTCTGTTTCATTTGTGGTCAATACCCGTTTGGTGCGAGGTCTTGATTATTACAGCAAAACGGTATTTGAATTTACAAGCCCTTGCCTTGGCGCGCAAAGTGCCTTCTGTGGCGGTGGGCGCTATGACTATTTAGTTTCTGCTTTGGGTGGCAAAGAAGATCAACCTTCTATTGGTGCAGCCATTGGCTTTGACCGTTTATTGCTTTTAATGGAGACAGTGCAAAACAAACTTGCATTGCCCCAAGAACCGGCGCTACATGTAATTCTACCGCTTGACCAAGCGCAGCATGGCATCGCCCTTCAACTTGCAGACGCACTTATTAAAGGCGGCAAAACAACTGAAGTTTTGTTTGAAGGTTCGGTCAAAAGCATGATGCGCAAGGCGAACAAAATGGGCGCTGCGTATTGTTTAATTCTTGGTGAGCAAGAACAAACTGATGGCCGTGTGCTGATTAAAGATATGCAAACGGGCGATGAACAATCAGTCAAACAGGCAGAAGCGCTTAAAGTACTGAATTAAAGCAATTTAGATTCAAGATTGAAAGCAAAAAGTTTTGTGCAAAATAAATAAGTGGTATCACAAACAAAATTGAATCAATTCTATCAAGCAGGCCACCTTGCCCGGGCAAAAGTGTTCCACTATCTTTTACGTGCGCTCTTCGTTTTAAATACGATTCAAACAGATCACCCATGGTAGCTGCAACGCTGATACAGATGGCAATCAGAAAAATTAAAAGCAAAGAAGTGGTTTCTTTGCTTAAATAAAACAATATAAACCAGACTGCAAGAAAACCACCCAAGCACCCTTCCCACGTTTTATGGGGTGAGGTTTTGGGGGCGAGCAAAAACCTGCCAAACAGTTTGCCAGTGCCATATGCTGCGCCATCATGCGCAAAGCAAAGCAGCAACGTTAAAAGAACCAGCGGTTGTGTTGCTGGGTCATGATTCAAGCGAATTAAAAGATATAACTGAATACCAACGTAGTAGGCCGTAAAGCCCCAGTAAAGTGGTTTTTGCGCAAGCAATAAAAAAGAAGGGTTTTCTGGACTGACCAATGGTGGTAGTTCTTGAACCGTAATCCAAAGCCCTACTGCAACTATTAAAAGTGAAAAATAGAGAGGTGGCGCGTAAAAATATAAAGCGCCTAAAAGAATGCTGCCGATAATTCCTGTAATTAGTCGCTGTGCAAAAACCGAACAAAATGGTTTCATACCGTCCCTCAATTCATTCCTTCATTAAATGCGTTAGGAATATAGTCTATTTGATAGCTTTCCCCTTCAGTTACTAAGGCTACATCAAAACGATAGACCTTATCAACCAATGGATTCTGTAAAAGGTACCGTTTTGCAGCAGTAATAATTTTGCGTTGCTTTGATGGAGTAATAACTTGTGAAAGTGGAAATTGAATGTTTCTGCGTGTTTTAACTTCTACAAAAACAACCAATTCATCTTTGCAGGCGATAATATCAACCTCACCCTGACGCACTGTGAAATTATGTTTTAAAATGATAAAGCCTTCTTGCTGCAATTTTTGTGCAACAGCTGCTTCTCCCCGTGTACCGGTTAGCGTACGTGAAGATGATTGTTTATTATACATCGGTAGAAATTATTAATTTTCTTTTAGCGCAATCAATATAAATGGTATTGCCATTAAGCTGCGTTGCAAGATCAAATGTTACGGTAAATGGTTCTTTTCCATTTGGTGTAATAATTGCTTCTTTGAGTGCAATATAGCCCATTTCAAAAAGACTTAATTTATGAGATTCTTTTGGATTTATAGTGAAAGGCTTGAGCTTTGTAGTTAGTGGTTTCCCATTTTTCCTAGCCTCAAGAAATTCACATTTACTTGTGACTTTGGCTGCTATATCAGAAATAAAATGACATACAAAATATTTTTGATCCGGTTCTGCAGATAGATTGAACAGAATCATTCCGTAGAGCACTAAAAAAAGTTTTTTCATAGACTTAACCTCAGATTTACGTCCCTTAATACGCTTCCCAAACGTACCTTCTAAAGCTAAGTATAAACCTTTTTATTCAGGTGTGGCAAATTCTTTTAGAATCTTTCTGTGTATGACTTTTTTTTGCCCTGAGCAACACGAGTTGTTTTGCCGTAATCTGGAAACTTTTTATGCAAGAATGCTAACCGCTCTTGGTATACTTCTTTGTTCCCTTGAGCTTGTGCCAAGCGGCATTCAAGACTAATAATGTGTGGCTCAACTTCTGGCAGTTTTTCTAAATATTGTTTTTTAAGATAGGCAAGACGGCCACTGGCAGCGCCATAACTTTTCTTTTTCATATAAAAGTTAAAAACATTCAGTTCACTTTCATAAAGCATTGCATGGCATTGTTGGCGAATTTGAACAATTTCAGTTCGGTAGGCTTTGTAAGCAAGCCCTTTTTCAAGATAGCTTTGCGCCAATTGAATCGCCTGCTTGGTAGATGCTTGGTCTTGGTCTGTTTTGAGTGTTTGGTAAAAGGTACATAAAAGTTGTTTGTAGTGTGCATATTCAGATTGATCTGAACCAGGGTAAAGTGCGAGGTATTCACCAAACGCATCACCAGCCTTTTGCAATGATCCTTTTTCAAAAAGGATATCAGCAATTTCAAGCTTTAACGTTTTAATGACTTCAGAATCTTTTGTATTGCTTACCATTTGTTGGAGGTAGAGCAAAGCCTTATCATGCCAGCCTACCTGCATTGCCAGGTTAGCAGCTTTTCTGAGTTCATCAAATTGAAGTGTTTTTGCATCTTTACGATAGACAATATTTTCGAGTTCTTTTTTAAGTGCTTTTTTTTCTGTCTTGGAAAGTGTTTCTGCTTTTTGTAAAAGAGGTGTGCTGACAACATGAGCCGATTCTTTTTTAAGTGTTTCTTTATCAAACACCATGGGGGTAGAAAGTGAAATGCTTCTTAATGGTGTAGTATCTGTTTCTACTTTTGCAATCGTGTTATAAGGAAGCGATACTATCGTTGTTATCAGAAGAGCAAACTTTAAGTACTTTTGATTCATAGGTCCCTCTACGGGTTATTTTATCTTATTTTCCAAACTTGAAGACTTATGCAGAAAGGGTATCATATTGCTATAGCGGCGGCAAGCAGGTAAGCAACCCTTGAATTGATAGACGAACTCCAGTTGCTTTTGGTAAAAGGCAAAGAGGAGGATCTAAGATGAAGAGCATAACGGTACGGCGGAGAATAAGATGTTAAAAAAATCAATGGGGCAATTGCTCGTAGAGAAAGGGCATATCACTGAAGATAAGCTTAAAGAGTATCAAAGTAAGGCGGCTCAAGAGCATCTTTCTCTTGAGCAGTACCTAGTAGATAATAAGATTGTTGAAGATACTATCATTGCGCAGCTCTATTCTGAGGAGCTTTCTCTTACCTTTTTAGAAAAAATTGATGATGAAATGGCCGATCCCGCTGTTCTTTCACGGGTTCCGCTTAAATTTTTACGGGAAAATGGGGTTATCCCTCTTAAAAGGGAGGGTAAAATTGTGGTGGTTACAGCTGACCCTACCGATTTTCAGCCTATCGATGAAGTTGATATGATTTTTGAGCATAATACTTCATTGCTGGTCAGTACCCGTAAAGTCATTGTTGACGCTCTCAATCATTTTTACCCGCTTGAAAGTAGTGAGGAAATGATTGAAGACCTTGAAGGTGAAGCGGATGTTTCTGATC
>JAYPWJ010000027.1:10440-10695 GCA_038135085.1 bacterium | reverse complement strand
GCCTGAAGCTGCTTCTTTTTTCTTTGTCGTAATTCTTGAGCATACCCTTTTGATTTCATTTGTCTTCTTTTTGCAGATGGCGTACCTTTATACGCTTCCTTTCTACATAGCCTTTCTGCTCTTTTATCTAATTTTTCTTGAGAAATTGGCTCGCAATCGGCAAAAACAGCCCCCCATTTACTTTTTACTACCTCCCCAAAAGAAGTTTTAGAAGATTGCGCTAAATCATTTTCAATTTTTTGATAAAAAGACCTT
>JAYPWJ010000027.1:5488-10422 GCA_038135085.1 bacterium | reverse complement strand
AGTCTCTTGAGCTGTTAATAAGGCTTCTCGATCAGTCTTATCCGCAAATACTTTAGAAAATAAATAAGGGTACTTTTTATGATTAAGAATGAAAAACTCTTTAAGTCTTTTTCGTGATGCTGCACGTCTGTTTTGTGCTCTTCTTTTTGCTGATACTGACACAACTGGAGGGGCTGCAACAGGAACCCCCCCCAATAAATCACCTTCTTCAGCTAAATCTTCAAAGTTTTGTTCGATTCCAAAAAAAGGAGGTAATTCAGCAGAAAGAATAGATGGCAAAGGAATTATAGGAAGCCCCGGATAAGCCCCCGAAGCATTCGAAATTAACGCAATCAACACTAACAACAAAAAATTTTTAAAAAGCTTCTTCATCCCTTCTCCTACATTTTCATTTTTTTTGATACGCAATCATAAACAGCACAATTCCGGCAGCCACTGAAGCATTATAGGAAATTTCTTTAGTTTTTTGCGGAAGGGTAACAACCGTTCCTGCTTTTAGTGCTTCTGGCGATACGCCTTTTCCTTCACTGCCGATAATGATGCACAAAGGTTTTTCGTAAGTCAACTGTGTTGCATCTTTTTTACCTCCAAGTGCTGTAACATAACAATTATAGCCTGCAGCTTTAAGTTCTTGCAAGGCAGCCGGCACCGACGGCGCTTGGTAAATTTCCATTCTTTCTGCAAGCCCTGCCGAAGCTTTTAACGCTGCTCCTGTTAACGGTGCTCCTTGCTTTTTGCATACAATAACTCCATCAACACCAGTGCAATACGCTGACCTCATAATCGCACCAAAATTACGCACATCTTGAACACCATCAAGCATCAAAAGAAACTGATCTTTTTTTGGATCAAAGAATTTTTTACGAAACGGAAAGGGCGCAACCATTGCAGCAACGCCTTGATGATCTGTTGTACCAATCTTTTTTGAAAGCTGATCTTTGGTTAAATGGTGAACCGGCACTTTGTATTTAGGTAAAAGTGGCGCAATTTGACGCCATATTTTTGGCTCTGGCTTGAGCGTATAAAGCTCAAATACTTTTCGTCGTTTTGCTTTTAAAAGCTCCAGAACTGGATGCACTCCATAAATAAATTCTACCACCTTTTGAACCTGTTTATTCCGTTTCATCTGATCCCTTTATTCTTTATAGAAGAGAGTATATCACAGTTCTAGCCAGTTCCCTACACCCAAGCCTCTTGAAAAAGCAATTTAAAGAGAGTACAATGTGCCGGTGAAACCTGTTAACCTCCTAAATAGAAAGGGAAACTATGAACAAAAAACCTTTTGCACTGATCCTTTTACTCAGTACCGCGGGGCTTACAGCAAAAACAACCAATCACTTTACTGAAGAAGGAATTGATAAAGAGGCGCCACACAACCGACAAGAGCATTATGACACTCGCCCACCATTAACATTTGGTGAACTTTTTAATGAAATTGACCGCTCAATGCGTGCCACTACTGTTGAACTAATGGGATCCATGCAAGAAGGGCTTGGGCATCTTCAAAAAGAAATTGCAACTATGAATGAGCAATTGAAAAAAACAACACGCAAAGCAAGCCACCAGCTCCATGAAGAAGCTGACAAAGTTAAACTTGATTTTAAACTTCCAGAAGATCTGAAATATGAACCCGCTGATATTGAAGTAATTAACAACAAAGTAGCAAGCTTAATTATTAAAACTGACGACCAAACGGTTTCTGTGAACGTTACACTTGATAGAAATAT
This sequence comes from bacterium, assembly GCA_038135085.1. Classification (GTDB taxonomy): domain Bacteria; phylum Babelota; class Babeliae; order Babelales; family CAIQNR01; genus CAMCVM01. The sequence goes on along the minus strand of JAYPWJ010000027.1, from coordinate 8,695 downwards.
TTTGAGCGGACGCATTAAAACTGAAGCAGAAGTAAAAACAGACAAAATCCCACGTAAATCACACAGCGAAAGCCGCTTTACTTACAGCATTTCAGGAAAAGCACTGTTTGATAAAATAACAGCGGAATATGATGAAAAAACTCATACGCTTTCATTTGTAATTCCAAAAGAATTTGAAGTTGAAAACAAACGTGCAATTAAAGTTTCTGTTAAGAAGTAACGTGTGAATAACACTCTAATTAAAGGAGCCAAAAGGCATTCTGCCACGGCTCCTTTTTCTATGCCCTTCGGACCTAATAGCTGGATTGAACTAAGCACCACTACAATTGAACATAACATTACACAATACAAGAAAATTATTGGTAATAATGTCGCATTAGCCCCAGTTATAAAAGCAAATGCCTATGGACACGGCATGCGTGAAATTGCACAACTCCTTGATGACAATCAACATATTGAACGTGTCTGCGTTGCAAAATTAACTGAAGCATTAACACTCCGCAAACAAGGGTTTAAAAAACCTATTTTAGTTTTAAGCATTTTAGATTCCGCCCCAGAAGAAGCTATCATAAATAACATCAACGTGACTATATGGGATTTAAAAACGGCAGAAATCTTTAATGCTGTAGCAAAAAAGCTCGGTAAAAATGCTCAACTTCATATCAAAGTGGACACGGGACTTTCACGAATGGGGCCAATATACAGCAATGCAGTACAATTAATTATGAGCTGTTCAAAATTAGAACATTGCACCATTGAAGGAGTTTTTACCCATTTTTCGAATTCAGAAAATACTGACTTATCTTTCGCAAATCTCCAAATTGAACGATTTACAAATATAATTGAACAAATTAAAAAGCAGAATATTAATCCGCCTTTAATTCATTGCGCAAGTTCTGCCGGGCAAACAGTGTTGCCCTCAAGCCACTTTACCATGGCCCGTTTAGGAATTGGTTTGTATGGCCTATGGCCCTCACCAGACAATCAAAAAACAACAAACGTTTTACACCCAAATTTTTCATTGCAACCGGTAATGAAATGGAAAACCAGAATCAACATGATCAAAACAGTGCCTGCCCATAGTTTTGTTGGTTACGATCTTACCTACAAAACAGAAAGAGAAACACGCATTGCTGTTTTACCAGTTGGATATGCTGATGGTTACAACCGATTACTTTCTAACAAAGGAACAGTTAAAATAAAAAACCAATATGCTGCAGTAATTGGACGAGTTGCAATGAACCTTACCATGGTTGATGTGACACATATAAAAGATATCTCCTTAGATGATGAAGTTTTATTACTTGGCAAAGACCCACATGTAAATGCTCAAACAATTGCAAAATTGTGCCAAACTATCAACTATGAAATAGTTACAAATATTAATCAGGACGTTCATCGAATAATTATTCCGTAAAAACCTTGGTGAACAAGAACTTTCTGGTATACTACACAATACTTTCACCTAACATTATTTTAAAAAGAGGACTTTGCGTGTATTTACTTGAAGGAAACATGGGCGCTGGTAAATCAACCTTTCTTTCTCTCATTGAACGGGACTTACCAAAACTGAAAGTGGTGTTTGAGCCAGTCAGTGCCTGGTCAGAAGAAGGAACAGGCAAACCCCTTTTGAGCAGTTTTTTTCAAGATCAAAAACGATGGGCCTACACACTTGAAAAATTCACACTCTTTAAACGAATTCAAGAACATATTAAAGAGCAAGCAGATGATAACCACTACAAAATAATGGAACGCTCTGTTTATTCAGGGTATTACTGTTTTGCCAAAAACGGCTACCTACAGGGAAACCTTACCCAAGAAGAATGGAATGCATACAATACCTGGTTTGAATTTCTTGTTACCAAAAGCTGCCAAAAACCATCTGGATTTATCTATCTTTATACAACACCAGAAGTTTGCTTTGAAAGAATGCACAAACGCAAAAGAAAAGGTGAAGAAATTGTGCCACTTAATTACCTAAAACAGCTGCATGAAAGCCATGAAGCCTTTCTAACTAAAAAAGAAGGACTTTTGCCTGACCTTAAAGCAGTTCCAGTTCTTACGCTTAATGTTTGTACTGAGTTTGCAAATAATCCGATTGTGCTAAAAGCCCATTTTGAAAAAATAATGACCTTTATTGCTCAAACCCAACATCCAATTTTAAGCTCACCCGCTTCTCACATTTTAAAACCTCTCCAATAAAACATTCAAAATAAGCTCACAGAGCTACAATACCCTTTGACGCCCTCTTCAAAACCCCTTATAATACAATGTTACGATGAAATGGTGGTTATAACTCTTGATTAAGAGGGACGTATGAATAACTTTAAAAAAGCTCTATTGCTAGGGTTGCTTGCCGTAAGCTGTAATTCAGCTCAAGCGATGTTTACTACTGCTTTTACAACAGCAGCAAGACATTGTACACGTGCAGTACCCGCAATAGCCGTTATTACCGCAACCGCGTTTAAGAAAAAACCTATGTTTGAGGCACAAAAAGAAAAGGCACCTACAACTTTTGTTACAGCTCTTATCGTCGCAATGAGCAACTCAAACATTATGATGCCTGAGAATGATTCAAGATTTTTGAGCTTGGCTCCTTATACGCTCTGCACTGCAGCCTATAGAGAACCGACATCAGATAAAGATTTAAACAAAAATAATTTTAAAACTGTCTGCACTCTTGCTGCAGCTAATTACTGTGCAGGTGAATTTATAGGAATAGATTTAGGTCCTGAAGATCTGGCTTATTTAGTAGGACATATTGATACATTAAAACATTCAGCTGAATGTAAATGTGCGGAACTTAAAGAAAAAATAGAAAACACTTTAGCTAAAGGGAAAAAATCATGAAAAAAGTAATGATAACTTTAGTTATGCTTTAAGTAGCATCACAAACATACGCGATTTGCCCGAGTCTTTTTAGACGGGCAGCAGTGAGAACTGTTCCTGTGGCAGTAACTTTAACAAAAATAAAATCACCAAGAGCAGTTCACCAAACAGATTCATCAACTACGTATAGATCGTTGGGAACAAGTTTTTTCCTGCCAAACGCAACAGCACTTCCTTTGATTTTTCCCTCTCGCTGTTTCCCTGCAGAAAACCTCAATGAGCAAGGACCGCTTAGTTTTTTAAAAGATGCAATTTATGGATTGATAGCCTATGAAACTGGAGTGTTTCCAGATGAATTAGGAATGTTAGAAACGGAAG
>JAYPWJ010000027.1:0-5478 GCA_038135085.1 bacterium | reverse complement strand
AAATTATTACTAACGTTAGTTGCACTTTTTAGTGTAACACAAATGAATGCTGCTTTTATAAGCAGAGCAACGCAAGCTTTCAATACTGCACGTACTGCTGCTGTAAGAAGCTTTAATGCTGAGCGCGCTGCTTTTACTCATGGTCTTACTCCTGCTACTGAACCAGTTGTAAAAGTATCGGTACCTGCAATTAGAAACGCACTTAGAACAGCTAAAACACCTGGTGAATTTAAAGCAATTGGCCAAGCTGCTAAGACACGTCAAAGTCAATTGGCTAACCCTAATACCAAGATGTACAAAAACCTAGAAGCTTTTAAAACACAAGCAAAAGAAGGTTTTAAAGCATCAAAAAAACATGAAAAAGCTGTTGCTGCTGCACAAGCATATGCTGCAAATGCAAGACAATTGGTAAGCTCAGAAACAGCAACTGCTGCTACTTCTTTGTTTAAACGAATTGGTGCATTGTTTGGTGGTGCTACTGTTGCAGGTTACATCGCCGGTGAACAACGTCCAACACTTGCAGAAGTTTTAGCACCTTGCAACGAACGTTTGGCTACACCACGACCTGCAGTTGATTGCACAATCAAATTAACTACGGAAAAACCATTAGCTGAAATTCTTAAGTTTGACGCACCACGCCCAACTAGTCATCCAGCTTTTGCTATGCCAAGAAGAAAAGAAATTTCTGTAGCTCAAAAAACAGCTCCAACAAAAACATTGGCTGAAGTTCTTAAGTTTGACGCACCGCGCCCAACTAGTCACCCAGCTTTTGCTATGCCAAGAAGAGAAGAAACAGCTGAAGACCGCGCATTTATGAAAGCAGTAAATGGTGTAACTCCTGTAGCTACTCCTATTAAAAAACAACCAGAAGTATACACGCTACAACCAAGAACTTCACATAGATGGGCTGAGTTTCTTTCAGGTCTTACTCCACAAACTGTTTAATACTACTTTAAGCAATTAACAACATTTGAAATTGAAAAGTCCCGGATAAAACCGGGACTTTTTTATTATCCAATTTTATAGATACGGTGCTTGCCCACTTTAATAGTCATGCCAAGCTTCCATTTAATCTCTGCTTTAAATTCAGTAACAACTTGATCATCAATTAAAACAGACTTGCCTTCTATTAAACGCTTTGCCTCGCTTGAACTTTTAATTGCACCCAAAAGCTTAAGAAAATCAACAACCCAAACAGGGTTAGCAGTATCTGCAGGAAGCGTGACGGCTGTTGCTTTTGAAAGATCTTTCTTTTGAAAGAGATCTTCAAATTGTTTTTGTGCAGCATCAGCCTCTTCTTTTGACCAAAAAACTGAAACAATAGCATGTGCTATTACTTTTTTGAGCTCCATTGGATGCTGAATTCCCTCAACAATTCCTGCTTTTGTTTTTTTAATCAAATCATCTGACCACCACAAAAGTGCCTGTGCATAGCGCAAAATCAGTTCATCAGAAACGGACATTAGTTTTCCAAATGCTTGGCTTGGTTCTTCAGTCAACGCAATATAATTATCTAAAGATTTAGACATTTTTTGACCACCATCAAGCCCTTCAATTAACGGTGTAGTAAAAATAACTTGTGGTTCTTGCCCATACTGCTCTTGCAAAAAACGACCCATTAACAAGTTGAATGTTTGATCTGTTCCACCAAGTTCAACATCCGCTTCTAACGCAACAGAATCATACCCCTGCATAAGCGGATACAAAAGTTCATGAAAACTAATTGGCTGCTTTTTTTCAAGACGATTTGCAAAATCTTCACGCTCAATTAAACGAGCTACAGTCACCTTTGAACAAAGTTCAATCATATCGTGTGCTGTTAGTTTATCGAGCCATTCTGAATTGTAACAAATTTTAACTTTGCTGGTATCCAAAATACGACCCACTTGTTGAAAGTAGGTTTGCGTATTTTTTTGAATCTGTTCTTTTGTAAGTGGTGGTCGTGTTTTTGATTTACCTGTTGGGTCACCGATACGTGCCGTAAAATCACCAATCAAAAAAATAATATTATGCCCTTGATCCTGAAATTCTTTCAATTTACGCAAAACAACCGCATGACCTAAATGCAAATCTGGAGCGGTTGGATCCATTCCCAATTTAATAGTTAACGGCTTGCCCGTTTTTAATTTCTTTTCAAGCTCACCTTCAGGTAATACCGCAGTTGTCCCACGGATAAGGCGTTCAAAATCTTTATTCATAAACGTTTCCTAACTCAACACGCCTATCATATAGGCCAACAAATAAGCCACCCCTACTACAAACTTCATAATTGAATCTTTTACAATCGTAATACAAAGATACAAGAGCAAAAGGGGTCCAAATAACATAATCATATCGGCATATTCATTATCACGCAAAGAATCTTCGCAAAAGTAAAAATAGATAAAATGGAAGCAATTAATAATAAGTCCAAAGGCAGCGATTAAACTTGCCATTACAAAAAGTGTTAATAAAAACCAAGTCAATACTAACCCCAAGGTACTTGTTTCTGGGTTAATGGTTAATAAACTTTGCCACGTCACTGCACGTAAATAACCCAGCGCCTGTTGACCGTGCATCGCAAACAAAGCTAAAAAAGCACTAATTGAAAGGGCTATTGCAGCAACCGTATCTGAAAAATAAGCAGTTGCCAAACGAAGCCCACGATGCGCACCTTGAATATTTAATGGATTAATAGGAATATATCGACCCAACCCAAAAGGCATATAATGAAGCCAAACCTGTAACCACACAATTAACACAAGCCACACTCTGCTAACATGCATAAATGGATTAAGGGTTAAAAAACCAAGCTGTTCTGGAGTGTCGTCTCCCATTTCCAATGCGGCCCATGCCCGTACATAGCCAGTTAATGGAGCACAAAAAAAATAGGTGAAAAGCACCACAACAACATTAATAAACAGCTCTGCACTTTTAATAGTCATATTGCTTATACCTTCTCTTAAAGGGGTTTACCTCTTTTGAAAGTGTAAATTTATTTACCTCAAGGGTCAAACCTGCCAAAACTCGACAAAATAAATGGCAGACTTAAACTAACAAACAAGCAGTTTTTGAAGCAAAGGAGACAGAAATGGAAACTCAATCTCGGTGGTGGCACCATTTTATCGCGCCAGTAACACTGACCAGCATCACCGCCTGTGGTTATTCATTTAGCCTAAATTATGACTTTCAATTTGACGATTTTTCTACTATTCGTAATCATTTTGCCCTTAAAAATGATACTTTTTGGAACCTCGCCTTTAAGACCCCTCGCTGGATTAGCCACTGGCTTAACTTACAAAACTACCAACTTGGGGGCTTTGAACCTTTTTACTATCGAACTTTTAATGTTGCATTTCATATTGGAACCGGCCTTTTAATTTTCTATATTGTACGCAATGCCTTTTTACGTTTAAAAAAAGAAAGCTATTGCAAAGAGCGCGCTAACGTAATTGCTTTTGTAACCGCACTTCTTTTTTTACTACATCCAGTACAAACTCAAACTATTTCATATGTTATACAAGGGCAGCTTGAAGGGCTTGCTGGCTTTTTTGTTATGTCCTTAATTCTTGTTTTTTTAAAGCTAACCCAAGCCCAAACAAGAGTTAAAAAATATAGCTTAACCACGCTTCTTTTTGCGCTTTCCTATATTGCGTGCGGCACCAAAGAGATTGCAATTCTTTCACCGGTCATGCTGTTGATGATCGATTGGTTCTTTGTTGCTCAAGGTGATATGCAAGATTTGAAAAAGCGTTGGGCGCTGCACCTTTTGCTCTTTGGGCTTGTTGGGTTAACCTACCTAACTCTCTTTAAAAGCACAGTTGCCACAACACACGCTCAACAAAATATTGCTACTCCATGGGGCTTTTTCATCTCTCAGTTTCAGGTGATTGTTCATTACATTCTTATTTTCTTGTGGCCATTTAACATCAGTGCTGATTACGATTGGCAAATGGTTAGTGGTTTTTTCACACCCAATTGCCTAGTGCCATTTGGCCTTTTGCTATGCATCTTTGGGGGAATCTTATGGTTATTAAAAAAAGATAAAACCGACATTATTGCCTTTGGAGCTTTATGGTTTTTTATAGGGCTTGCACCACGCTCAACCTTTATCCCTTCAACACAATTACTTGCTGATTATAAAACCTACTTTAGTTCATTTGGTGGGCTGTTATTGCTCGGGATTTTTTTAGTTCGATTATTTGAATGGGCAAAAGATCAAATTGCGTATACCACCTGCCCATCACTTATGCACCACCCCTATACCGGCATTTCTTTGTGCGCACTTATTTTGGGTATCAGTACCTATCAGCGGAATTTGGTTTGGCGTTCACAAGAAGCGTTTTGGTATGACATCTTACAGCACTCACCACTCAAAGCACGTGCTCATAACAATTATGGAACAGCACTAGTAGAACAAGAACGTTTTGAAGAAGCATTACAATCATTTAAAAAAGAAACCAAGTTAGATACTTTTTACACAGATACCTGGAACAACCTTGCAGTTACGTATGAAAAAATGGGTAAAGTAGACCGTGCAATTGAAACAATGAAGGAAGCACTCAAAGTACATCCAGATTCCCCAGAGTTTTACAATAATTTAGGTTCATTCATGCTTGCAAAAAAAGAATATGCCAAAGTAGAACCCTATTGCAAAAAGGCGCTTGAACTGCGCCCTAACTATGGCAAAGCTTACTACAACCTTGCACAAGCACAGTTGGAGTTAGGCAAAATTAAAGAAGCCTGGGAACTTTTTGGTAATGCTATTTTTAAAGCGGACTTTACTGTTCCAGCGGGGTTTGAAGCCTACGCACAAGCAAGCATGAAACTTGAAAAGTTTGAAGAAGCCATTTTTGGTTTTGAAAAAGTTCTTAAAGCGCGCCCAGATGATGCGGAAATACTTTTTAAAACTGCCAACGCCCATTACTGCAATGGCACGTTTGAACGAGCAGAAACACTTTATAAAAAAATGGCAGCAATTGCGCCCAAAGATTTACGTGCCTGGTATAACCTTGGTGAACTTTACTTAAAAACAAAAGACGCACAAACAGCGCTGCCCTATTTTGAAAAAGCAGCGCCGCTTAACGAACATATTCCAAGCGTTGGTGTGCGAATCGCCCAATGCAAAACATGGGCCAATCAAGAAGCACAGGGCAAAAAGGTGGTAATTAGTTAGATTCATCACCTTTATAAACCTTAACCGCTTGAGATAACGAAGCTTCTCGTTCACGCCCACGCTTAACACCAAGCTGCTTGTGCCCATCACCAAAAATATCTGTTGAACCAACATAGTTATTAAGCGCTAATGTTGTACCATCACCGCTCAAAGTTGCATGCCCTATAATTTCTGGGTTACCAGAAAGCTTAATACGTTTTGAACCTGACTGAAGAAGTTTGAATAACTTAGGACGTGAGTCACTCCCCACGGTTGCAAGAAATTGTCCCAAAGCATCAAGCGAAACTGACTGTAGTCTATAAGAATGCTTGATCGTATGCACT
>JAYPWJ010000026.1:0-11116 GCA_038135085.1 bacterium | reverse complement strand
AACTTCTATTACAGCTCTCAGGCTATTTAATCTCAAAGAGTTAGCAAAAAAAACAGGGCGATATACCAAACTTTTTTCAACTCTAGAGCTTGAACCGCAACGAGTTTTGATTGCTATTTTGATTACTAACTGCGTTGCCAATGTTATTGCAGCCGACCTTATTACTGATTTGGTTGAAAAAAGTTTAAGTAATCTCCATGTCAGCGCACCGTGGAACTTTGTACTAGGTGTTGCTGTTGCAACAACTGGGATTTTAATTTTTGGTGAAATTATCCCAAAGAATTTGGCACAAGGCAAATCAGATCGACTTTTTCAATCTACTTTATGGCTTACCAATATTACGTTTTATTTAATGGCTCCACTTGTTTCTTTACTTTCATCGATTTCTAAAATCTTTGTTAATATGCTGGGATCAGGTCCAAGTGATAGCACTCAGGCAATCGCTTCTGAAAAAGAGATTCAATTTTTGATTCAGCATATTAAAACCAAAGGACAAATGGACTCTGATAAATCAGAAATGCTCCATAGTATTTTTGATCTTGCAGATACCACTATTCGTGAAATCATGGTACCAGAAATTGATGTGATTATGCTAAACGTTAATACCTCCATATATGATACACTTGAGGTATTTGCCCAACATCATTTTTCTCGTCTTCCAGTATATGAAGACAAACCAGATAACATTATCGGCATGGTTCACCAAAAAGACCTCTTTTTACTTTTAGCAAAAAAAGAAAATAAACCACTCAAAAAATTAGTTCGCCCTATCCTGTTTGTACCAGAAAGCATGAAAGTTAATCAGCTTCTACGCCAGTTCAAACAACAACGTCACCATATTGCTATGGTATTAAACGAATATGGCGGTATCATCGGCTTGGTAACTTTAGAAGATGCATTAGAAGAAATTGTTGGCGACATTAGTGATGAACATGAATCAGTTGCTCAACATATTATTCCACTTGAACAGGGTGGATGGATGGTCTATGCCGGGGTTGACCTTGAGGCTCTAGAGCAAACATTACATATCAACTTTGAAACTGACGATGCCATTACCCTTGGTGGCTTTTTGACCGAGCAGCTACAACATCTTCCACGTAAAGGGGAAAAACTTTCCTATAAAGGTTATATTTTTCAAATTCAAAAAGCTACTCAAAAACGTGTTGTTCAGGTACTTATTTTAAAAGAGACAAATAAATAAACTCTCTTATCCTCATCTGACTCTTTCTTAACTTACACAGGGTGTAGTATAGCAAGAAAGAGCGACAGACTGGACTATTTATTTTTCACCCAACCAACCGAAAAAAGGGAGAATTATGAAAGCGAGAATCTCTATAACCTGTATTATGTTATTTATCAGTGTAATGACAATAGGGGCAAAAGAAGAACAACAAGCTTCCTCAACATCACAACGACCACCAACTCCTATTATTGTTATGCAACAACCCCCAGAGGATTTTGACCCAACACCACTTGTCCTTCAAAGCTTTGGAGGCATGATTGGAAACTTCTTAGATATACTGGTCAATCCAGATGATCCACAGCATGTAGTTAATTGTGTCTCTGATATGATTCAGGGAATGGTTAACATTCATACTGTCGGAATGCGTAGAGGTGCTACTGACACACAAACCCTCTATGAACAACTCCAGCAAGAGTTGATCGCATTTCTTACAACAATTGAAGGCAAAACGTTCTTAGACAACTGGAAAGCAACATTTGTACAAAAAACGCGTGCTTTTACTGTAACCGTATAACGTAATTAACCAGTCTGTCGCCACTCTCCCGCTCCTTGTTCAATTTATCATTCCTTTCTTGCTTGACTTTACTCAAAAGAAAACAGTAAAGTGAAAAAGTCGTAAATTTATAAAAGGAGTCCGACAATGCAAATAACAAGAAGGCCATTGCTTGAAAGTAGTGAGCCGCCAGAAAGAACAAACAGTAGTCAATCGAGTCCTCAAAAAACTAACTTTTTTTCTTTTCTTTCTTTCATTACGCTTTTTTTCCATTCTGTCTCTCATTTTAAGCGCACGGTCATTCTAACGATGTGCTTTACCCCCTTCTATATTTGGCTGTAATATAGCCCCCATTTATTGTTGTAATTCTCTTACGTTTTTCACGTAAAGGTAGTTCTATGAACAAGATTTATAAAATACTTGTTTTGGTATTAGTTGTAGTATGTGTAAGCTCTAACGCTCATGTTGAAGAACTTGAAGCACACTTACCCTGCCCACTTTTACCTAAACAAGAATGCCCTCTTTTGGGATAACCGCCTAAAGCGGTAAAAGATCATTTACTTCTATCATATGATGTCGCTCTGGTCCAATGGAAACATGACTTACCGGAACACATGATAGCTGCTCAATCTTTTTAACAAAAGCTTTTGCATTTTGATGTAACTTACTAAAATTTTTAATGCTTTTATCTGTCTGTTTTTTCCATCCAGGCAACGTCATATAACGCGGCTCAATCTTTTTTGCCATCGCGATATTGGGTGGAAGATAGTCATAATTTTTACCATCAATGACATAATCATAACAGATTTTAATTTCATCAAGCGTGTCAAGCTCATCAAGTTTACTAATAACCAGCGAATCGATTCCATTAATCAATATTGCCTGACGAATAAGAACTAAATCAATCCATCCATAACGAAGCCCTGGAATTTCTTCACAATACGATTTATGCGCTTCCCGTAATTTTTTAAGAACAACTTGATCTTTAATTTCAGCAGGCAATGGTCCTGGCCCCACAACAGTGTTATAGGCTTGAACAACTCCTAATACATGCCCAATTCTACTCGGCCCGGGCCCAACGCCCGCACCAACACACATAGCAGCAGCCGTAGTACTTGAGGAACTCACGTACGGATAACTTCCCATAGTTAAGTCTAAAAAGGTCCCTTGAGAACCTTCAAAAATAATTGCCTTCCCCTGAACTAAAAGCTTATTAAGCTCTAATTCAAGATCATCCTTAACAAAAGGCTTAAAACGTCGGGCATACCCTGTATAAATTTTTAAAATTTCATCGTAATTAAAAGGCTTTTCATTAAATACCTTTTCAAGCTGTTTATTTGCAAAATTAAGACTTTGACGTAAAACCTTTTTAAATCTTTCAGGGTCAAGTAAATCAGCAATTCGAATTCCAACACGTAGACGCTTATCTGCTGCAGCTGCACCAACGCCTTTGCGAGAACCAATATCTGAACCTTCACGATACTGGTTTGCCATCAGCGCATCAAGCTTTCTATGATACGGCATTACCACATGAGCGCGAGAAGAAATCCAAAGACGCCCATTAATTGAAATACCCTTATCAATAAGACGATCAATTTCACCAAAAATAATTGAAGGGTCAATCTCAACACCGCCAGTCACATAACATTGTGTATTTTTTCTGACAATACCAGAAGGAACCTGTGTTAAATTAAAACCATCACCACTACGTTTTAAAATACGTCTGCCCTTATTACTAACCGACATGGTAAGCGCAATTACATCAGCTTTATCAGCAAGATAATCAATAACTTTTCCAACACCTGCCCCGGTCCATCCAGTAGTAACAACTATAATCCCACGAGCGGTTCGTGCCTTGCACACGCCCTGTAGCGCAAGCAATCCGAACATTAAAAACAGTTTCTTCATTATCTCTCCTGATCGTTGTTTTAAAATGTTGCAACAAGTGTGCCTAAAAAAAATGAAACTGTAAATAAGAGAGAGAATTGAAAAAGAGAAGTGTCATCCTGACAAAAGTATCAGGATGACACTTGAATGGTCTATGTTAAATAAATTACTGAAAAAACTATTTAGTTTCTTCAAATACCTTTTTAATGGTACTTAATGAACCAACCTATGCGCTTGATTCATACGGAACTACAATCATTTTGCCATTTTTATCTTTGGTCATTTCTGGCAACGTCTTAATGTATTCACGTGCTACCAAATATGGAAGCGGGTCTTTACCAGGTACCGCTTTTTGCACTACTTCAATTGCTTTTGCTTCTGCATTTGCAACTTTGAGTCGAGCTTCCGCTTCACCTTGCGCTTCAAGAACTTTAGATTCTGCAATACCTTTTGCTCGTAGAATCTTTGATTCTTGTTCACCTTCAGCTTTTAAAATAGCCGCACGCTTTTCACCTTCTGAAGCCAAAATAATAGCACGACGATCCCGTTCTGCACGCATTTGCTTTTCCATTGCAACTTGAATATCGTGTGGTGGGTTTACTTCTTGAAGTTCAACACGGTTAACCTTTACACCCCACTTATCAGTGGCTTCATCAAGAATAATTTGAAGTTTATCATTAATACTATCACGAGATACTAATGTTTCATCCAAATCCATTGATCCTATAACATTTCTCAATGTGGTTTGAGTTAACTTTTCAATTGCTTCAGGAAGATTTGCCACTTCATAAACAGCCGCTTTTGGATCAGTAATTTGATAGTACAAAAGCGCGTTAATTTCAATATTCACGTTATCTTTGGTAATCACATTTTGCTTTGGAAAATCATAAACTGATTCACGTAAATCAATTTTTCTGATTACCCGGGCAACTCGTATGTATTTTCCATAATCATTCTGACGCACATAGGTCCAAATACAATAATGTGGTACATCAAAAAATGGTATTACCAAGTGCAAACCTGGAGTCAACGTACGATGATATTTACCAAGACGCTCTATAATTACTGTTTCTGACTGATTAACCAAATAAACAGCCTTTGAAAGAAACATAATAAAAACAAAAAGCGCTACACCAAAAAGAGCGATTTTAAGTTCAAAGATCATAATAATTCCTTTCCATTTATTTTATTTTCAACTTCAACAACTAGCTTAACGCCCGTCACGTTTTTAATTTTTACCACTGTTTCAATTGCAAGGGGCTTATTATCAACTGCTCGTGCTGACCAAACTTCCCCACCAACACGTACCTGAGCAAACTGCCCATCTTTTCCTACTTTAACCACAACACCGCGTTTGCCAATAAGTGCAAATACATTAGTTTCATGGTTTTTTTGAGTACGATTCGCTTTGGTTACCCACATTCTTAGCACCAAAAGTGCTATAAAAGAGCTGGCTAATAAGGTTGAAAGTTGTACAACAAGTGGATACCCAAGACTGGCAGCTCCCGCCGCCACAAGCGCTCCACATGAAAATGAGAAGAAATAGAATAATCCGGGTGCGCTCATCTCAAATATAACCAGCACTAATGCGGCCAACAACCAAAGTTGTGTTTGAGTGTATACCATCATGAGACACCTCCTTTCGATCTAACGAAAGATAAAAAAGACCATTCACCGTGAATAATAGCACCAAACGGACCCTTTGGCAAATGCCTCACTTTATAAAAAAGACCTGTTCAAGCATGAGAGATATACATAAAAAAAAAATTAGTATACTCTGGGCCCTTTAACAAAATAAAATCATCTAACAAAAGAATTAAAGGGAGCTTGTATGTTTAAAAAAATTATTTTTCCAATATTTTTAAGCTTAATCATTACTAACCACACTTTTTCTTATGATTCTACATCGGCTTTTAAAGAAAATAATGTCATAAAAGTAGGTGATCATATTACATTAGATTTTATAGGTGTTAAAAATGCTGAAACACTTTATACACCTGATTTTTATAAAGACATTATCCAAAAAATTGCTGATACAGCACATGTAAAAGTAGCTTCCATTGTTGACTATAAATTTGAACCCCAAGGTTATACCGTATTGGCACTTTTACTTGAAAGCCATATGAGTTTTCATACCTTCCCAGAGCTTGGTGTTATTAGCTTTGATTTCTTTACCTGTGGAAAAATCCATCCAAATGTTGCAGTGGATATTTTAAAAAAAGCAATTAATCATGAACGTGTAGTACATAAAACAACTGAGCGTAATACTATAGAACTCTATAAAGATGTTGTTGCACATAAAGGAATGCAAAACTACTACACTGTTTTAGACGAAATAGCTTCTATTGATTCACCAACAGGCCAAAAAATCGAGATCCTTAAGCTTCAAGATTTTGGAGTAGCCCTTTTTATTGACCAAGAAATACAAGTTTCTGAAAATGATGAGTATTTATATAGCCAAGCCTTTGTAGAGCTCGGATTAGAAGTTTCAGAAAAAGCAAAAACTGCAGCTATTATTGGTGGTGGCGATGGTGGTGTTGCCCGCGAATGCTTAAATCATGGATTTGAATCTATTGATTGGTTTGAGCTTGATAAAGAAGTTATGACTGTTTGTAAAAATTACTTACCAAGCATATTCCAAAATGTTGATGACCACAAAAATGTAAACTGCGTTTTAGGCGATGCGTTTCAAAGCATTAAAGCAGTTGCAGATGACACCTATGACCATATTTTTGTTGACCTCACAAATGAAGATTACTGTATAGAACTTGCTAAAAGCAACATGAGCGAACTAAAGCGTATTTTGAAAAAAAATGGGGCTATTACCATTCAAGTTGGAACAATTGATAAAGAAGGCCCACAAGTACAAAAATGGATTAACTTCTTACAAGAAAGCTTTGGTAATTACCAAGAAAAATCTGTTTTTGTCCCAAGCTTTGATTGCCGTTGGACCTTTGTAAGCTCTCAATTTAAATAAGGTGAAACTATGGTAAAAGTGGGCGATCACATTACGTTGGACTTTGTAGGGGTTAAAGACGCTGAAAAACTTTATACCCCAGAATTTTACAAAAAAGTAATTCAAAAAATTGCTGATGCGGCAGATGTAAAAGTAGCTTCAATTGTTGACTATAAATTTGAACCACAAGGTTATACGGTTCTTGCCCTTTTACTTGAAAGCCATATGAGTTTTCACACTTTTCCAGAACTTGGCTTTGTTAGCTTTGATTTTTTTACCTGCGGCAAGATTCATCCAAATATTGCAGTAGATATTTTAAAAAAAGCTATCAACCATGAGCGAGTTATTCATAAAATCATCGAACGTAATGACGTTGATCTTTATGATGATAGAACTGCCCTTCCTGGGATGAAGCGCTTTTACCAAACAAAAAATGAACCAATCAAAAAAGTTACCAAAATGGGTCAAAATATTGAAATTTTAAATCTTCAAAATTTTGGAAACGCCCTCTTTATTGATGGTGAAATTCAAGTTGCCCAAGCAGACGAACGCATTTATAGTAAAGCATTTGTAGAGCTTTCATTAAAACTCACAGAAGATAAGCAAACTGCTGCTGTATTAGGCGGTGGTGATGGTGGTGTAGTTCGTGAATGCCTCAGCAATAAATTTGAAAAAATTGATTGGTTTGAGCTTGACCAAGAAGTGGTTGCCGCCTGCAAAACCCATTTACCAAATGTATTTCAGGATGTTGATGAAAATGAGCAGGTTAACTGTCTTTGGGGCGATGCATTCCAAAATATTAAAAGCGTTCCAGATAATAGCTATGACAAAATTTTTGTTGATTTAAATAATGATGATTATTGCATTAACTTAGCGCAATCAAATATGAGTGAAATTAAGCGAGTTCTAAAAAAAGGCGGTGTTATTACTGTGCAAGTTGGTAGCCCAGACGAAGAATCAGAGCAGGTACGTAAATGGACTGCTGTTTTAAAAGAAAATTTTGGAACTACCAAAGAAAAAGCTGTATTCATTCCAAGTTTTGACGGCCGTTGGAGCTTTATCAGCGCACAATTTTAAAAAAACTCCACATTTTTAAAAATTCATGGTTAGCTTAACCAAAAGATAATTTTTTGGGAGAGCTACCATGAAACAGTGGATCAATTTTATTTTCATCGCCTTATTTTTCTGTCCAAATCAAATGTTTGGAGCTATTAAAACCAATAAAACGGGAACAACCCCAAGCAGAATCGCGAGTGAAAAAGATTCTTCCCGTCCAAAAGGTGAGCCTTTTGTTTCTGTATATGGTGAACTACGTGCAGTTCCCCCCGTAGATGTTATTTCACTTTACTTCCAATATAATATTCCCACTGACCGCTTAACGGTGACTGAAACAAACGATGGAACCGTTACTGGTAATGATACTAATAGTGATGCGATGCTTACACTTGCCGCTCCTGCAAGTGGTGATGTTGCCCGAGTTGAAACTAAAGCAGCAGTTAACTACATTCCAGGACACGAAATTACCGCAATGTTTACTGCTGGGTGGCCAGATGTTACCGGAAAATCCGCTACGGGAGGTATTGCAAATACTACCCAATACATTGGTATTTTTAATGATACTGATGGTTTTGCGGTCGGCTATAATGGTGTCAATTTTGGTATTTTGCATCGCTATAATACCAACACCAATACTTTTGTTAATCAGTCAAGTTTTAATATTGATAAACTTGATGGAACAGGGCCAAGCGGTTTTATACTTGATCAAAGTAAAATTAATATTTTCTATATTTCTTTTGGTTGGTTAGGCGTTGCCTCAATTGAGTTTGCGGTTATTCGAGAAGATGGCCTTTGGATTCCGTTCCACAAAATTCAAACGGTTAATGCACGGACAACTCCAACAATTCTTAACCCTTCGCTGCCAATGCGTGCAGAAGTTGCTGCAACCGGTGGCTCAACCCAAGTAAGGCTTCAAACCGCCTCTTGGAATGCAAGTATTTCTGGCTCAAAATTAACACCAAACCGTGAATTTACCTATATGCCCGCAGGAGAGCAACAGGTTAGCAATACAACTAAACATCCAGTTGTCTTAAGAAACAAAACTACCTTTGCAAATAAAACAAGCACTGCCCGTTGCCGCCTCGTTTATCTTAACGTTTCAGGCAGAAGCGCTGGTAACATTTTTACTGCACGAATTTTAAAGAACCCGACCATTACTAACCCACCTAGTTTCACTGATATTGATGCCAGTTTTTCAGTTGTAGATGTTGCAACCGATGCAACAGTAACCAAAGGAAGTGGTACTCAACTTTTTGCAACTGGGTGCTATGGCCAAAGTGAAAATACTTTCTTCTTTATTCCAAACAATATCTTTATCAATTTTTACCCTGGTGAAACAATTGCTATTGAAATTGAAGAATTTGGTACCGGAGCAGTAGACTATATTTTCAGCATTGGCTGGGAAGAGTACTACTAAAACGTTACTCCACCACATAATGCGATATTCCATTGATGTAATGCTTTATTGCCTGAGCTCATTTCATATCCACCACCAATTGAAATAAATGGCTGCTTAATGGTTGAATCCCACGAGTAGGTAAAGCCAGCATACACACAATGGGAGACTACACTCGGTTGCAACCCAGAAGAAATATTAAGATTTTTTTCGGTAATCCCTGCAATAGATAAAGCTGTTGCATCAGTCATGTTAGCGCCCGCTGTACCCTGCGTACCATCAATTGTAATATCTGGGAAAAGTTTTACGGCGCCAGTTGCCCCACCCAAACCTTCAACATTGGCGTTGCCTGCAGCATAAAATGTAAAGGTTGCCGGGGTGATAGTATCAATCCATTTTTCATGTTTCTCTTTAGTGTGACCATAGAGTTTGTACCCAAAATCAAAGTTCCAACGCTTAAACGACCAACGGAAAAGCATTTGAACATCATATAAAACATCCATACTAATTTTTGCTCGTAAAGAGGTGACGTTAATTGAGCTTAAAACACCATCAGTTTTTTCAAGCGCATCAAACGCACTATGCTTTCTAATAAGTAAGTATCTACTACCTTTGCCATTATTGGTATAATCATATGAACGTCGCATGTTTGCACCAAAAATATGGGTTACATCGGCATGAAAATAGTAATTAAACTTTTTTGTATCTCTTTCATAAAGTTTTGCGCTCGCTTCAACACAAATACCTGTTCCAAAACGCCCCGCTGTCCCAATAGTCGGCTCAAAAAGGTATTTTGCTTTTGATTTAGGGCTGCCATTTAAAAGACCCATCAACCCAAAACCAAAGTAGGCATCGTCCCTATTTAAGAAGTTATAATTAAGCGCTATTTTTGCGTTACCAATTGCTGTTTGTGAATGGGATCCATCAATAATTCCATATGACCATTTATTAGTATAGTAACCTCTTTCGGGAACGCGATCGCCCTTCCAAGCCTCATCAATTGAGGTATAAGGAGAACCTGAGTTGGTTCCATTAATAAAAGCATGGTCAGCAAAGGTTGCGCCATTTTCTGTTTCTGTTGTTGTTTTTAACCCGGGGTTCCAACTGGTATGAACGAGTGGTACATTTGCGCTGAACCATAAACCGGAAATTAGTTTTTCTAGACTCATATAATATTGCAAAGAGGCAGCATAGGTCTTTACCTCTGGTTTTAATGTCGCCGTTCCTTCGTACGATTCATCAAGTAAAAAGTTTAAAGCAAATACGTCAGTATCATTGCTAGTTGTTTTGGCAGGACCAAACTTCATAGTGTTGGAACCATTAAAGAAAAAATATTCTCCAAGGTCCTTTTTATTAGTACTTTGGCTATAAAGTTGCCCAAAAGAAAGTACCCCGTGAAGTATTAAATCACTCGAATTATTTTTGTGCTGAGTCCTTTGCGCTTGCCCTAGCAAGCTTGTTATCGCGGTATCACCGTTATGGGCAAGCAAAAAGGTTTTGCCTGAACTATTTGCAGAACAAAGATGCATCGATAGTAAAAGAATTATAAAAATCTTTTTAAAACTATTTAAACTCACTTTTTACTCCTTTATGCACGTAAGGTTGTCACGTCAGTTCTTTCAATCAGCTCAATGTTATCAAGCTGATGAATGGTATCAAGACGAGTGTGATCAGTTAAGAATGCTTCTCTTACAGGGAACACATTTGCCGTATCGTTTGGTGAAAGGTTTACATCATAGTTATTAATTTTTATCCCATCAGCGCTTCCATTGCCGTAAGCAAAATTTTCCATATAAGCGCTCACACTGGATGATTCATCATCTTTAATTCCATACCCATCGGTAGTACCAGTGTTTACAAATACCTCATTTCCATGAATAGTACAGGAAGTCGCACTATCAAGCCAAATACCGTAGCCAGTTCCTGCTCCACCACTATTGGTTTTAGACTGACATTTTAGAATATTGGAATATTGCTCAGAGCCTGCCAAACAAAAACCTGCACCTGTTGCTGCTCCAGAAGCACTCGCTTTATTTCCAAATGCTTGGCATTCCTGAAATGTATTACCCGTTCCACCTGTTGAAT
>JAYPWJ010000025.1:516-11823 GCA_038135085.1 bacterium | reverse complement strand
GTAGAGTACCAAGAAAATGCTGAAAGTAAAACATAATAATAAAATAGACGGTAATTAAGAAGAGTGGGTTACAAATAATTTAGCTATGCAGGCTTTTACCAAAACTTCATTTTTAATAAGTCGTCACGTATACTAACACACACTATAAGTTAAGCACTATTTTTGGGTGAATAATGATCGGTATTTATAAAGGTATGAATAGATACCTTGCGTCATTTTTATTGTTAGCGATTTTGGCTGGGGTTTTTATAGCACGGGGGCAAAAAGTGTCATTAGGTGTAGGTCGTGATAAAACAGGTTATCAGGTAATTCAATCAATTAAAGATGTGTATGGAACACTTCCAATAACCGCTGATGAAATTAAAGCACGATATGATCATATTGTTGAACAAGTCACCAAAGAGGTCAATGAAATTTCTCATTTGCAGTCAGATCAGCAAAACAAAGAAACCGTTATCTTAGCGCTTGATAAAGCAATGGGATATCTTCGTTATTTGGCAGCATCGCTTGAGGTAATTTATCTTATAAGCCCTGATACAAAGGTACGTACTGTTGGGGCCGAATATTATCAAAAAGTAGGAAAAGTAGAGGCTGATCTTTTTGATGGTAACAAGAAATTATATGCGGTTATAAAAAAATATGCTCAGGCAAAAGCGCCTCATGATAATCTTACCTCAGAACAACAATATTTTTTAGATGAACTTTTAGAGTCAATGGAGCTTGTTGGACTTAACTTGCCAGACGAGCAGCTTGCAAAAGTGGTTGAACTAAAAAAAGAATTACTTAAGCTAGAAACTACTTTTGAGACAAATATTGCAAGCGATAACCGCACACTTGAAGTAACACAAGATGAGTTAGAAGGTGTTCCACAAGACTTTATTGATGCGCTTAAAAAAACTGATGATGGCAAATTTATTTTAAAAGCCGATTACCCAACGGCCAGTACCATTGCAAGAGAATGTGCGGTTGGGCAAACACGTAAAAAGTTTTCTAAAATGATGGGGCAACGTGGGTATCCGCAAAATGTAAAAGTGCTGCAAGATGTTATTAAGTTGCGTAAAAAACTTGCAACTCTTTTAGGGTTTGAAAGTTATGCAGAGCTTGATTTGAAACACAGTATGATTAAAACACCAAAAGCTGCATGGAACCTGCAAGAAGAGTTATTGCCAAAGGCGGTAGAAAAAAGTAAAAAAGAGTTTGAGGTTTTTTCAAAAGATTTGCCAGAGGGGGTGGTGCTTTCACCAAATGGTAAATTTTATTTATGGGATTTTGGGTATACCACCAATTATTTTAAGAAAAAATATTATGACATTGATGAATCAAAATTGGCTGAATATTTCCCAATGGAACAGACTATTCAAGGGCTTTTTGCAATTTATGAAAAGTTTTTTGGTTTAAAATTTGAAGAGATTAAAAATCCTGTTGCATGGCATCCTGAAGTTCGTCTTTTAAAAATTAATAAAGCCGATGGTCAAGAGCTTGGGTATGTGTTTCTTGATATGTTTCCACGTGATAATAAATATGGTCATGCTGCTCATGCTGGGGTATTGCAAGCGCGTACTACCGGAGAAGGCTTGATTGCGCCTGGGGTAAGTGTTTTAATTTGTAACTTTACTCCTGCCCGTGGTGATAAACCATCATTACTTAAGTATGGTGAAGTAACAACATTTTTCCATGAATTTGGGCATGCGCTTCATAGCTTAATGGGTGCGACCAAGCTGGTTACACAGGGTGGAACGAGCGTCAAAACCGATTTTGTAGAATTACCGTCACAAATGCTTGAAAGATGGATGGAAGAAAAAGAGATATTGTTGAATCTTTCGCAGCATTATAAAACCGGTCAAAAATTACCAGAAGCGTTAGTTGAAAAAAAACTGAAGCTTTTAAAACTTTCAAAAGGAATTGAAGAAGCATATCAAATTGCTAATGGAATGTTTTCATTAGATCTTTTTGATACAGTTGGTGAAAAAGACTTAGATGCCGTTGCTCAGAAGTACCATGCAATGACAAATAGAACTACCGAATATGACCCTGACAATAAGTATTATGCTTCATTTGGGCATTTGATGGGTTATGGCGCAAAATATTATGGCTATTTATTGTCTCGTATTTGGGGGACTGATGTATTTGAGTCAATCAAAAAAGAAGGGCTTTTAGATCCAAAAGCTGGTAAACATTATGCGGATGCGATTTTAGTTCCTGGCGGAAGTAAAGATCCAGCTCAGCTTGTTAGAGATTATTTAGGGAGAGAGCCAAGCCAAGAAGCATTTCTTAAAGAAAGTGGGTTTCAGGAGTAGTTGTGATAGGAGAGCGTGATGAAGGAGTAGTATTACGGCATTCGGGTAAACGAGTTGGACTTTTAACTCGAAACAAAGGGCGTATTGATGTACTTTTGTTTCCTAAAAAAGGTCCTTCAAAATTAAGTTGTGGTACTATTATTTCCTATTCTTATAAGCAGCGAGACCGTGGCTGGTTGATTATTGAAAACGATGAAATAGAACATTCTCCTTTAGTATTTGCCCGCCAGGATATCTACTTTTTACATTATCTACTTGAAGTATGTTATTTTTTTATTCCGACCGGAAGTGGTGGGAAAGGGGTTTTTGTTTTGCTTGAAGAAATTTATAGAAATTTTAAAGCATTTGAACATCCCGTATTAAAAAAGATGGTGCTCTGTAAGTTGCTAGCGCATCTTGGGCTTTGTCCAGAGGAACCAACAATTCAATCACATGCTGAAATCCTTTTGGAGGTTCCTATTGACAATATAGAAACAAGCACCCTACAGTTAGTTTTTGAGGGTGTCCTTGACGAATGGATTACTTGGTGTATTTGTGCACATCCTCAAGGAAAGTGGTTTAAAGCAATGCCATCGTTAATAAAAAGTGAAGATTCATGAATGCTTATAAAAAAATTTTTTTAGTTGCAGCGCTTCTTGCCAGTACCGTTCAAGCTGATTTACTTGAAACGCTTGGGGTAAAAAAAAGTGGCGCCTCGCTTGATGTTATTTTAGGAAACGAAAAAAAATCAGAGTTAGCTTCTTTGCAAAAGGATTTGCAGGAGCTTGAAGAAAAAGAAAAGAAATTTTGGGAGGAGCATGCTCCTAAGGTTGATAAGATTAAATCAGCCGTTCTTGAAATAGAAGAAGATCTCAAAAAGCCTAATGCTGCACAAGGGTTTTTAAATAAACAATTGTTGCTTACTAAAACTATTAAACAGGTTATTTCTAATATTAAATCAACCTGGAAAGAGATTATTCAGCGTGAAAAACGGCATATTTCTTTACTTGAAAATTATATAAAAGACCCTGAATTTAATGCATTACAAACAGAAAAAAAGACAGTAAATACATTTAATGATCTACAAGATTTAAATGAGCAAATAGCCGCACAAGAAGAGAAAATTAATACGATTCAGTCAGAGAAAAATGAAACGCATTTAGATCTTGATAATAGAAAGAAAAAAGAGACATCAACTGATGAGGCTTATAAAGAGAAAATTCAGCAGCAAAAAGATTTTGTTGGGAATAAAAGTCAAAAACCATTGCCAGATAATCTTGATGCAAAACAGTATGGGCAGTTGCTTGATCTAGAAGTTGATTTGGCTCGGTATGAATATAATCTTGCCGTGCTACGTGTGCACGAAGAAGAGATTGATTTTGCTACTGTTACAAGTCAGCTTGAAATTGAAGAAAAGAAAAATCAAGTACTCAAGAAAAAGCGTGACCTTATGGTCCGTATGACCCTTCGAGTAGATGAAAAAGATATTGCTTTGGCAAAAGCGGCTTTAGCAGAAAAGAAAAAAGAATACCTTAATGAAACAGAGAAGCTAACTCAGCAGCTTGATAAGTTAGTTGAAAAAGAAGAGAAGGTTAAAGAATCACTGAGAAATCTTATTGAAAAATATAAGGGCTCTGTTGAGGATCCTTCGTTATTGACTGAATGGTCTACCCGCCCGACAACAACAAAAGCATATACAGCTCTTGGTAAGGTGGGGCAAAAAAATGAAGAACTTTTGCTTATTGAACGCGAAGTTGATCTTTTACGTGGGCAAATAAGCTTTCAAAAGGAGGAGTTTGATCAACACGAGCTTTCTGCTAAAATTGTTGAATCTTGGTATAAAATTAAGCATCAAAAATTTAAAACGAATGAAGATTTTGCAAAAGAGCTCAAGGGATATGAATCAACTAATGGAGAACTTGAGCGTGAGCGGGTTGTTTTTGAAGATAAGCGCCATACTGCAACAGGTCGTTTAAATGTTCAAAATAAAGCTTTGACTAATATTCAAGAGCTTTTAGTAAAAGTTGGCGATACAAAAAATGTCCAATTTAAAAATAATGAAAATAAGCAGACTCAGTGTCTTGGGTGTCTTCAAAGAGCTGAGGCTCTTATTCGTAAGCAGGTTGAAATTAGTGGTAAATTAATTGAAATTTACTCAAAAGTTTTGGTTACTTTAAGTCGTTCTCGTAGGCAGGTAACCTCTATGATTGCTGAGCTTCAACGGGTTAACTTGTGGCATCGTTCAGGTAGAGCTATTTCTTGGCAGGGACTTGGTAATTTATTGCCAGATTTACGCGCATTCCTTTCTGATGTAAAAACACTTGGCTTTTCTTATCTTGCCGGGCTTACATTTTCAAGTATCTGGAAAAGAAGTTTAGGGTTATTAAAAGACCCATTTACTATTTTATTTGTTTTCTTAAGATTATTACTTGCACTCGGGCTCTTTTTATTTATTCGCCGTTATTTACCGTTAGTAAGCAAGCTTCTTTCAAGCGTTAATCAAGAGATTCGCGGTGTTTATCTAACAAGTCTTATTTGCTCTGTTATCTTAGATTTTTTGTATGCTCATTGGACCGGATTTTTTATTTGGTGTGTTTTGTTTGCAATTTTTGGAATGCATCCTTCGCCTGAGATTCCGTGTATTCTTTTTTTCCTGCTTTCAATATTTTATTTGTTGTATCTGAGCCGTCGGTTTACTTCATTTTTTGCGCGGTATAATGAAGAAAATGAATATGTCTTTTTTTCGGAGTCATTTCAACCCCGTTTTACGCTTTTTTTAAATTGGTTTCTTGCTGCAACTGTTATAATATTCTTATTTAGAGAAGCATTTATTCTTGCAACCTATACAAAATCTGAGCTCCCTGATATTTTACTTGCTCTTTATTCAATTATTATTAGAGTGTTGCTTCTTTCTTTAATTCGTAAAGAAGATTTACTTGGTATTATTCCTTCAAAAACACCATTATGGTCAGCTGTATGGCGATTTATTGATCATTATTATTATCCCGTATTGTTCGGTTTTGTAGTAATTATGATTATGATGGATCCCCATATTGGTGGATATAATAATCTTGTGTATTACCTGGTTTGGGGCATAACCGGTACAGCTATTGTTGCAAAGCTATGTCTTGAGCTTTATGTTATTTGTCGAAAATCTTCTTCATTTCTTTTCTTTTCATCAGACGGTGAAACGTTACAAGAGCGATTTAAATTTTCAAAAATCTTATATGGTATTTCTGTTATTTTTCTCTTTTTCCTTTTTTCTGTTCTCGGTATTATTTGCATTGCTTGGGTATGGGGAAGACCCGTATCCATAGAGAGTATTCAAGGATTTTTCTTAGCAGATCGAATGACCATTACGGGAGCAGCTGGGGAAGTTCAAAAATTAAGTATTCTTGATTTTTTAAAGACGCTTGCCTTTATTCCGTTTAGCTTTTTAGTCGGGTATATTGTTGATCGATTTGTTGTACATCGTATTTTTAGTGTACTTTTGGTAAATCCTGGTGTGCATAATGCTGTTTCAACCATTACCTATTATATTGTTGTCATTTCAGTTATTACTATTGGTCTTTGGTCAGAAGGTTTTGGCTTTGTTATTGCATTCTATATTGCTCCAATTATTTTGGGTATTGCTTGGGCCTTGCGAGACATCTTTAATGATTTTGTTGCTTACTTTGTTATTTTGATTCAGCGGCCTCTTAAAATTGGTGATTATATTACAATTGATGATAAGGCTTGTGGGGTTGTTCGCAATATTTCACCTCGAGCAGTTGTATTGCGTCGTAAAAAAGGCTTCTGTGTTATTATTCCTAATTCACGGATTATGCGTGAGACTATTACTAATTGGGATTACAATCTCAACTTTATTGCATGTCCAGATATCAAGGTGATGGTTCCGTATAGGTTTAATCCTAGACGTATTAAGCAAATTCTTTTTAAATCTGCTGAAATGACTCAAAATGTACTTAAAACGCCACCTCCAATTGTTCGATTAGATGATTTTGCAGATAGTGGGTTTTTGTTTATGATTCGTATTTATATTAGTCCTGAAAAAACATTACTCCAATGGAATACGGCTAGTGATGTACGGATTAATGTGATCGAACAGCTCCGTCTTAACGGTATGGAAGTAGCATTCCCTGTCAGAATAGTTCGCATGAGAAACATTGATGGGGTGCCAGAGAATGCTGACGATTATCCAACCGATGATTTTTCAGAATCAAACGATGATCCAACAGGGGCTAAAGAGAGCGAGTAACCCATACAATTTTTAAAGAACCTACGGGCTGCTTTGAACGGTGGCCCATTTGGAAATCGTTTGGTCGACGTAGATTATGGTAGACAGAATCAACTTGAGGAAGTTTTTTTAGAAGTGTCGGCTTAGCTTCAATTTTTTCTTTTTTAGAAAGTTTTGTTTCTAAAAGCTCAACGATTTTTTTGTAGTATTCAAAAAGAGTTTTTTGCCAAATTTGGTTTTTATCTTCAGTATATTTTTCAGAGTAACAGAGTACCGCTTGTTCACATGCTTTTACCAATGCATTATAGCAGTCAGCTGGTAATCCTGCTTCTTTCCACTTGCTTTGAAAGGTGTAAAGAACGCTAGAGACAGAATTTGAGTCTGTTGGATTTTTAAGCATTAAAGATCGCATTCCTATAGCTAGAGATGCTAATGTTTTTTCGTCCATTTTTACTAAAGAGTAGGTGCTTTCCCAACGTCCTAATTTTTTTTCATCGTGCCCTAAAAGGGGTGTCAACAAAGTGGACATAAGAACAAACAAAACGAAAAATCTTTTCATCCTTCTCCCATTCGTTTTATGAGGTGTGTCTTTCTGAGGCAAAAATTTATCAATCTGAGAAGATGGAGTCAATGAAAAAAAAAAGATTACTAATCGTATTTATATCAATTTATTTTTTTGATTTAAGAAATCCTTCAATAGGCCATGGAGAAGAGAAATCCAAGTGGGAGTCTTCGATTGGTTTGTGGTGGACAAGGAAATGGATCGAAAGAACTTTAATATTACTTTCTTTAATCGTTCGTAATAAGCCCTCAATAATCATATATTTTTGAAAAGTAGAGCTGTCTGAGCTAAACAAAGAGCGATCAAATGAAAGATAGACATTATTTTGATTATCAGAAAGTGTCGCATTTTGAAGTGTAACTTTCTTTGATAAAACTTCTTCTTCATCTGCAAGAGAAAGCCATCGATTAACGAGTTGATAAAGAGTTTTTTCAGTATCTTGCGACCATAAAATTTCGATATCTTCTTTTTGCCAACGGTTATTCTTCCAAAAAAAGAGTGGTACGTTTTTCTTTTTAACGTTTCCAGAGGCAAGTGTTACGGGAGGCTTGGTGCCAAAAGAAATATGAAAAATAATCCATTCCTGGTAAAAGCAGAAAAAAAGGATCCCGGTAAGAAAGGTGCCCCCAAGAATAAATGGGGCTTTTTGTTGCAGGTTGAGTGCTTTAAGCATTATGACCACCTTCTTTTCTTTATTTCTGTCAGTGCAGTGCCTACCGAGTCAATTAGTGCGGTTGCAAAAGTGTGCCAATCATCACTTTTTTTAAGACTCATTTCAAGTCCAATGGCTGGGGCTTTAATGCCAATTAATGGTGCAAAAGGGATCCCTAATGGATGATGTGTGTCAAAATGATGGGCATGTTCTTTTTGAAGGTGATGAGCCATTGTAGTGGTAATTTGTTTTGTTAGAGATAAATTTTCAATATAGGCCTGGCTATAAGGAACAAAATTGAGCTGGTCAAAGGTTTTATTCCATGTATCAGTAGTTGAGTTAAGGCAATAGTGGTAAAGGTGAAGTTGTGGACGCCCTTGTTTTTTTTCAAAAAAATGAATACTTAAGTAGAGATCAGCCCCTAAACGATTAGCAAAAGATGCATTTTGGAGTGGCTGAATAACTTCTCCAGGGATTCGTGTAAGAATGATACGTATACCTGAGTAGGTTGCTTCAAGTGCTTTTTTAATATATTCACAGCATTGTAAAGTGATTCCTCGTTCAAGCATCCCTTCAGCAAACTCTCGGCCTGCATTTTGTGCATCGCCTCCTGGGTTGACCATTACAGTAATTTTTTTTCCATAAGTAAAAAGGTAAGCAGGAGAGAAAAAGAAAAGAAG
Organism: bacterium; assembly: GCA_038135085.1. Classification (GTDB taxonomy): domain Bacteria; phylum Babelota; class Babeliae; order Babelales; family CAIQNR01; genus CAMCVM01. The sequence goes on along the minus strand of JAYPWJ010000025.1, from coordinate 3,416 downwards.
AATAAGGTATTTTGTTAACTTCATCGACACGCCAAATCCGATGTTAAATATTCGGTTAAAAAGGTATTACGAGCAGTACCTTTATTGTTTCGTATTGCAATTGCAAGTGCTCGTGTTTGTCCTATAATAACACAAAATTTCTTAGCGCGGGTAAGAGCCGTATAAATTAAATTTCTTTGTAGCAAGGTAAAATGTTGAGTAAAGATTGGTATAATCACTCCATCGAATTCTGAACCTTGGCTTTTATGAATCGAAATAGCGTAGGCAAGAACTAACTCTTCAAGTTCTAAAAATTCATAGGTGACCAGTAGTTTATCATATAGAACTTTTACAATTTTATCCTTGTGGTCAATTGATTCAATGGTCCCAATATCTCCATTAAAAACATTTTTATCATAGTTGTTTCTAATCTGCATTACCCGGTCACCCGTTTTAAAATCAGTTCCCATTCTGCTGACTGAGTCTTTGCCATGAGGGTTTAAAATCTGCTGAAGGTAATGGTTAATGTGCCCCGTTCCTGCTGTTCCACGGTTCATGGGGGAAAGTACAATGGTGTTATTCAGTTTAATGCCGTACCGTTTGAGTTTGTTATGTAATATTTTTTTTAGTTCTTGTTCAAGTGTTTCGGGGCTTTCAAGTTTGGTAAATTCATAATCTTGAAATGTATTGGGAACTTTAAATGCAGGGAATTCCCCACTATTAATACGGTGGGCATTGTAAGTAATAAGGCTATTTTCTGCTTGCCTAAAAATATATTTAAGCCGAACGGTTGGGGCTTTTTCACTTTTAATCAGATCATTTAAAAAGTTGCCAGCGCCGACTGATGGAAGTTGATCAATGTCTCCAATAAAAATAACATGAGCTGCTAACGGAATAGCTTTTAATAATGAATTTGCTAAAAAAATGTCGATCATTGAAGCTTCATCAATAATCAAAAAATCAAGCTTTAGCGCATTTTGCTCGTTGTGGGTAAAGCCCATTGTTTGTGGGTTAAATTCGAGCAATCGATGTAAAGTAACTGCGTATTTACCGGTTCCTTCAGTCATACGTTTTGCAGCTCTTCCTGTTGGTGCGGCAAGACGATATGCAACATGCTTTTGGTCAAGCACTTGCAAAAGTTTTTTAATTAAGGTTGTTTTACCAGTTCCTGGGCCACCAGTAATGACTGAAACTTTGTGTTGTAAGCAACTCATAATCCCTTTTTGCTGAGCTTCATTTAAAGCAATTTCACCTTCTTGTGGTGCACGTAGCTGGGTATAAACTTCATGAAGATCAAATGAATGTTTTGAAGGGTGATCAAGCAATTTTAAAATTCTGTTGGCAACTGCTTTTTCAGTAAAATAAAATTGGGAAAGGGTGATAAAATGTTCATCATTGTGACTTACCAATTTTATTTTTTCTTGGTCATACAGTCGATGAAGCGCGTGTTTTATTGTTTTGGCAATTGATTCACTTGGTTCTAATTCTAAAAGCTTAAGTGTGGTTTTTTTGAGTGTTTCAAGTTCAACATAGAGGTGCCCATTGTTAGTTTGAGTGGTAATGGTAAATAGAATTCCTGCGGTAAGGCGTTCAAGTGATTCAGGCAAAAATCCCATATTCTGTGCAATTTGATCGGCACTTTTAAAGCCGATACCCCAAATATCTTCTGCGATACGGTAAGGGTTTTCGTTAATAAGGGCAATTGAATTAGCGCCATATCGTTTGTAAATTTTGGTTGCAAATGCGGTTGAAACACCTTTGTCTTGCAGAAAAACCATAATAGAAGCGATCTCTTTTTGGTCTTGCCATGCTGCAATAATAGTATCAATTCGCTTTGCCCCAATACCGGGGACCTCTTTGAGCCTGAGTGGATTTTCTTCAATAACCTTAAGAACGTCAGCACCAAAGTAATCAACAAGTTTTTCGGCGTATACTTTACCGATTCCTTTGATCATCCCCGAGCCTAAATATTTTTTGATTCCTTTGATACTAGTAGGCAAGCAGACGTTGCATTGTTCTGCCTCGAACTGCTTGCCAAATTTTGGATGAACAACCCATTTACCTTTGAGTTCAACCTGTTGACCCGCTTGAAGAGCTGGTGCATAGCCGCGAACGGTGGTAGTTTCTTTTTTGTTCAAGTTTAATACAAAAACACAGAAACCGTTTTCATTATTTTGAAATAAAAAACGTTCAACGGTACCAAGCAGCTCTTCCATGGGCTCTATTTTTTATCGATAAATGAACTATCAAATTTTTTGCATTTTACTTCATAAAACTTATAGAAAAATTTTGCAAATTTATCTTTTGAAAGGGTCGGGTCTGTCGCTTCAAGTGCTTCAAACACAAGATCACCTAATTGACCATCAGCATCAAACTTACGTTTTTTACGACGATCGATATAAGTTTTAAGACGTTTTGGATCAGTTTCATCTGTTTCTGCACGAACATATTCTTCTGCGAGTTTATTGTAGTTTTCTTCAAAATGGTTTCCAGGGGTTCCTGTCAACTTTGTGAAAGCGTCTTTAAGTGCCATCATACTTACACGTTCTTTTTTAAAGAGTTCTCTTCCTTTAGGGCAATTAAACATTAAATCGTGTAGGAAGTTTTTAAGATCTCTGCAAAATCGTCTAAAGGTGCGTGCGCTTGAAGCAAAAAGTAGTTTCTCATGGTCTGCTTTTCCCCAATTAAGCATGATTGACTTTTCGCGATCAGCTTTTTTGCACCATTCTTTAACAATAAGAAGAGTTGTGTTTCGTGTTACTTCTGCTTCACTTAAAAGTGGGGCAGTAAATTTTAAAAATTCTTCTTTAATTTCATGCAAACATTTATTGTATTTTGCTTCAAATTCAGTTCCTGGAATAATTGAGCCATCTTTTTCAAGTTGAACCAAATCATCAAGCGCAACTTTTTTACCGTCAAGG
>JAYPWJ010000025.1:0-393 GCA_038135085.1 bacterium | reverse complement strand
CTTCTTTGTCCTTCAAGAACCTTATTAATAAGACCACGTACTTGAAGCATATCAAGGCAAGCATCTCCATTTACACCAGGTGTTTTACCATCAATAATATCGATGAGTCCCTTACATTTTTCAAGTGTAATAAAATTATGAACATATTCCCCTTTTACGTATGGGGCAAACAAAAGAACAAGTAAAGCGCTTAATAAGAATTGCTTTTTCATTAGAGTTCTCCTCAGTTTAAAAATCATAAGAAAGATTAAATCCAATAGTAAAATCATGTCCAATACCATAAGAAAAAATACTGCTTGAGGCGCGAATACCCCAGTTTAAGTATGATCCTTCTTTTGGTGTTCTATCAAGCCCAATCCAAAGGGTGTCTTGAATAGCGTAACGCATTCTACC
>JAYPWJ010000024.1:0-11896 GCA_038135085.1 bacterium | reverse complement strand
ATCCATGGAAGTCCAAGCATTCTAGTGAACATAAAACTACCACCAGCTCCACAACACAGCGCCATTGCAAAACTTACTAAAGAAGGTGCTTGTGATTGCAATGGTGGTGTTTTTGTAAGAGCGCTTCCCGAATTTAAAAATAGATACGCTTTAAAACATCCATGCCAAAAAAGATGCGCTATTGCTGCAGGAAATAACCCAAGTCCGCATTGTGCAATCATAAAGCCCATCTGCCCAACGGTTGATGCTGCAAGCATACTTTTGATATTGCTTTGGACCAATTTGTAGGTAGTTCCAATTAACGCAGAAAGCATTCCAATACTAAATAAAATTTTTAAAAAGAGCGGTTGCTTAAAGAGTAATGGCGCAAACCGTGTGAGTAAGAATCCGCCACCGTTCACCAGCCCTGCATGCATAAATGCAGAAACAGGAGTTGGAGAGTTTAAAGAACTTAAGAGCCATTGTTCAAAAGGAACTTGTGCTGATTGAATAAATGCGGTAATACATAGAAAAATTAGTGCAACTGTTACTGCGATGCCTGATGGATTTATTGCCACTAACTGCGTAATTGAAACTGTCTTTGTTTGTGTATATAAGAGTAGAAAACCAGTTCCCAAACAAAAATAACCAACGGTAAATAAACGTGCTGTCAGTTGACTTGCGTTTTGCGCGGATTGCCAACTATTGTTATATCCCATGAGTTTAGTAAGCAAATGATTGCTGGAAACCCATGCTAACCAAAACAGTATAATGTTATCAGAACAAACCAGTATCAGTACCGAGCCAATGGTAAAACCGAGTTGTGCCAAAAATTGGTAATACGCTTTGCTGCAGCGCATGTAAGTTTGCGAATAACGGAAAACAATTGCACCGATACCGCCAACTAACAGTGACATTAACAGTGCAAGCCTATCAAACGTAAAAAGCGAAGAAAACAACTGCATAATAACCTTTTTAATACGGGTGTTTTCATTTAGGGTAGCAATCTTTTAACGTGTGATCTACTGCTTTTTTGGTGAAGAAGTAGCGCCAGCTAAAATACCGCCGTCGATAGTTAGTTCTGAACCGGTTAAATATTTTGATTCATCTGAAGCCAAATACAACACTGCATAGGCAACATCATCTGGATCACCCATGTAGCCTACGGGAATACCTTCACCAATTTTTTTAACGGCAGCTGCTTGTTGTTCGGGGGTATCACCAAGTAACGGTGCCCAAAGCGGTGTTAAAATTGCAGCTGGGTGAAGCGAGTTACAACGAATGTTATACCCTTGTTGTGCGCACCACAGTGCAACCGTTTTTGTGTGATTCCGAATTGCAGCTTTGCTTGATGCATACGCAGCAGCTGCAGGAATACCAACCATGCCAGAGCGGGAAGACATATTTACAATCGAGCCACCATTCTTTTTCATTAATTGTATTCCATACTTGCATCCAAGAAACACACTATCTAAATTGATTTCATGCACCCGTTGCCAACTTTCAAGCGACGCATGTTCTGGGTCTTGTGGGCCGAATTCGTCACAAATTCCAATGATGCCCGCGTTATTAAACAGAATATCAAGACGGCCGTAATCAGCTTCAATTTTTTCAAAAGCATTTTTCCATTGGCTTTCTTCTGAAACATCCAGTGGCATATAAACCGCCTTGTTGCCAATGGTTTCAACTACCTCTTTTCCCTCTTTTTCACAGATGTCAGCGACAATTACAGTGGCACCTTCTTTGGCAAAAAGCTTTGCGGTTGCCTCCCCAATTCCACTTGCCCCACCGGTGATTAAGGCTATTTTGTTTTCGAGTCTCTTCATAATTTTCCCTTTATTATCTCCTTAAATTAGGGCGGGCGACGGGTATTTGTCAAGACTAAGGTCAAATTGCCATTAGCGCTATTGTAAGGTATAATAAAGAAATTAAAAACATTGGGATTTATTATGAAAAAATTACTTTTTATGCCAATTTTATTGGCAGGTCTGCAAGTTGCTTTAGTCGCAAGTGAGCAAAAGGGTACGGATGTAGCATCTCTAGAAGAAGTTACTCAACAAAATCCTTATCAGGTGGCTGGAAAAATAGCTTTTATGTATTTTTTGACAAGAGAATGTTTTGTAAGTTTTGGTTTAGGGTGTTCTGATATTTTGGCTACAGTGACCAATGTCAACACTGGAAGATCTAAATTTGATATGCTGTCTAATGCTGCAGGTTTTATCGCAATGTTAGCGTTCCATAAAACTTTAGATGAACATATTGTAGAAGAAAGTCAAAAAACAAAAAGTACCCGCATTCAATTTCTAAATAGAGTTGCAAAAGTAGGCCCATTTGTAGAACTAATTGGAGCTCCTATGGCGGCAGGTTTCTGTGATGGTCTTGTTGCTTCTCGAAATGAATATTTGGGCCGGTAAGTTCGTTTGTCAAGATAGGCTAGACAGGGTAAACTAGGAGTATCGTTTAAAAAGCATAGTATACAAGGAAAGCAATGAGTACCCAGCAGCTTAATTTGGCTCGAAAATGGCGCTCGAAACAATTTGATCAAGTAGTAGGCCAAGAGCTTTCTGTCAGAATGCTCAAAAATAGTCTTTACTTAAATCAATTTTTCCCCGTTTATTTATTTTCTGGGCAACGCGGATGTGGTAAAACCACCACTGCCCGTGTCTTTGCTGCGGCGCTTAATTGTGAACAACTTCCTGATTTTCAAAATAATCCAAAAGCGATTGTGGTTCCTTGTTTAAAGTGTGAGTCATGCACGGCTATGGCAAGTGGCAATCACCCAGATTTTATTGAAATCGATGCGGCATCCCACACCGGGGTTGATAATGTCAGAACCATTATTGAAGCTGCTTCTTTAATGCCAGTGATGGGGCGCAAAAAGCTCTATCTTATTGATGAAGCGCATATGCTCAGTAAAGCCGCCTTCAACGCCTTTTTAAAAATTTTAGAAGAGCCGCCACCGTCAGTCATTTTTATGCTGGCAACCACTGATCCACAAAAAATTATTGACACGGTTCGGTCTCGTTGTTTCCAATTATTTTTCAATGCCATTAACACTGATACGTTAACTAATCATTTAAAAGAGGTCTGCGCAAAAGAAGCAATCAAAGCGGAAGAACAAGCGCTTTATACTATTGTAAAAGAGACTGAAGGTTCTGCGCGGGACGCACTCAATCTGCTTGAACAAGTTCGGTTTTCAAGCGGGGCGATTACGCAAGAATCAGTATTGCGAGCACTTGGACATCTTTCAGAAGAGCAGCTCTTGGGTATTTTAGAAAAGATTGTTGCAGCTGATCTTCAGGGTGTAATCACCTATTTACAAGAGATTAAATTTGAAACCTATAATGCAACCAGCGTGTGGGAAAAGCTTGTTGAATTAGTTCGACTAACGCTTTTTGCAAAGTATGGTGCTATTGATGCAAGCCATATTAGTAATAAAGAACGGTTTGAAAAATTAGTGCGCAAAAGCAGCGCAAAGCAGCTCAATTGGTTTTTACAGGTGCTTTATGAGCAAGAACTATTGCTTGCAAAAACAACGGTACAGCATGGGCTTTTAGAAATGGTCTTTATACAAATGTGTGGTGCAGTTGAACAACCGGTGGCAGTGCAACCAACTGTTGCAGCAGCACCAGTAACGGCTCAAAAAAAAACAGCAGCTCCAACAGTAGTGCAACCGGTAGCGCCTTCTAATGCATCAGATAGCAGATGGGAGCAGTTTTTAGATAAAGTTGAAGAATTGAGTGATCCGTTATTAAATTCAATTTTTAAACAAGCAACATTTGTTTCGTTCGATGCTGCAACGGGGAAGCTGGCAATTAGCTTTGCACAAGATCTTGGCTTTTTTGGAGATTGGTTAAAAGAGACTGAGGCGGTATGGATGGGCTTTTTAAAAGAGCTTTTTGGAGAAAAGGTTCAATATTGCCCACAGTTTGAAGAAAATAAATCAACAAAGGTAGAGCAGATAAAAAAAACAGAACCGATTGTGCGTAAAGAGCCAGTAAAAGCGGCGGCGCCAGTAGGTTCACCAAATAAAATTGTTGCTCCTCAGCGGGCAACCAGAATTAATGTTTCAGATAAAGAAAAGTGGCAAAAAGCAAACGAGCTATTGGATGCTTTTGGGGGCACAATCGTAGAGGTACAGGGCGATGAAAAAACAGAATAAGGTAGTGGTGGTTGGTCGAGCCAATGTTGGTAAATCAACCCTGTTTAATAGACTTTCAGAAAACGTTAAAAGTTTAACCATGGACTTTGTTGGCGTAACGCGTGATTTTTTGCGTGATGAAGTTTCGTGGAAAGGTAAAACTTTTGAACTGATCGACACGGGCGGAATTCAACTTAAAAAGTCTGAAGATCCGTTAATGGAAAAGGTCCGTCTGCAAGCGATTAAAGTGCTTGAACAAGCGAACGTTGTACTGTTTGTGGTTGATGGCCAAGTGGGAATTTTGCCAGAAGACCGTGCCATTGCAAAGTATGTTCACAAGCTTGGTAAACCAACATTGCTTTTAATTAACAAAGCTGATGTTAAAGTAACGCAAGAAAACGTTCCAGAGTTTGAACGGCTTGGTTTTAAAAACATTTCAGAAATATCTGCTCAGCATGGAACCGGCATGGGTGATCTGCTTGATGACATTTTAGATCGTCTTCCAAAAGAACTTGCTCAAGCGGATGAAAAGCCTGGTCTGCGGGTTGCTTTTTTGGGTAAACCAAACGTGGGTAAATCCTCACTTATGAATCTATTGCTCAAAGAAGAGCGAACCTTGGTTTCTGATATTCCGGGTACCACGCGTGAGGCGGTGACCGACAATATCACCTTCTATCAAGAACATATTCAGTTGACCGATACTGCCGGTGTCAGAAGAAAGCGTTCGGTTGATGAAGGGCTTGAAGAGCTGATGGTCAAAAGTTCATTCCAAGCAGTGCGGGATGCTGATGTGGTTGTGGTAATGCTTGATGCAAAAGAGGCTCAACTTTCACAACAAGAACTCAAGCTTGCGCACTTTGTGTTTGAAACGGGTAAAGCGATTATTTTGGTTAAAAACAAGCATGATCTTTTAGATGAAGGCTTGAAAGACCAATGGGAGTTTGATGAAAAGCAGTATGAATACTTTTTAAAGAAAGTTGAAAAACTGACCATTTCATGTAAAACCGGCCACCATGTTGGCAAATTGCTTCCACTCATTATGAAGGTCTGGGAGCGGTATCAAACCCATATCCCTATGTCTGAACTGACCCAACTGTTTAAAACAGCTTTGGAAAAAACACCCTTAATGCGTAACAGGCAAAAGCTTAAAGTCTTTTCAGCAAAACAGGTTGCAGATAAACCGCCAACAATTCGTTTGAATGTAAACGAATCGCAATGGTTTGAAAGCAGCCAGCTGGCCTTCTTTGAGAATTTATTGCGCAAAAACTATGATTTAAAAAGCATTCCGGTGAAATTTACCGTTAAAAAAGTAAAACCGTATTAGTTTTACTTGCTTTTCTGTTTTAAAAACTCAATCATATCGTTTGTTTGATCTATCATTTGTTCATAGTGTAGGTCTTTTGGGGTGTGATCTATAATACTTTGGAGCTTTTTTAAAAGTGAAGGGTGAATTTGAGCGCCATGAGCAAGAAGTAGTTTTACAATCGACTTATACCCACCCAGAGCAGCAAGGCCTAATGGGGTAAAACCAGCGTTGGTTTGAGCTTCAATGTGAGCACCATGTTTAATGAGTAATTGTACAATTACATCAAGAGCCATCTTTTGTGGACGGTCGTCTGCTGCGGCACTATAAAGATTGGCCGTAAAAAGTGCTAGAAAAAAATAAGTGGTTTTTAACATTGTGTCCCCTTAAAAAACCTAATTACAATGTAATAATGCAGTAAGTAAGCGTTTTTTGCAAGAAGAATAACTGTCAAGGGGGTTCACACCAACCCCCTTAACAATCCAGGTGCCCCGTCTTTGCCAAGGCTACGACGGGCAGGCAACGTTGCTTGTCAGACGTAGCTTTAGCGTAGACTGAGATCCAGACGCTCATATTCATTATTTGCCTACCGTGCAAGAGTTATGTAATTAAATGGTACATTGTAGAAACGGCTCAAACAATCATACTCGCTGATAAGGAAAATTTTAATTACCCTGGATCCTCACGCTTCGCTCAGGATGACACGAATGTATGAATGTTTTGTGGCGTAGCCATGTAACTTTGTGACTCCTATGGGCAAATCATCGACATGCGGGCCCGTAGGGCTGTAGCATGAGCCGGAGGGAATTATGATTTGTGCTGGAGGTCCAGCAGGATGCTGGTGCACGGAGTCCAGAGGGGGTTGCAAAACCCCGCTTTGGCCCTGCACGGGGAGTGCCGCACTAACCTTGCGGAAAGGTTAAAAACTTTTTTATTAAAAACAAAAAATTAAAAAACAGTTCTTTTGTGCTAAAGTAATAAAAATTAAAAACTTACGCAGGAGAAAGCATGAACATACAAATTACTTTCCGTGGCATGGATCATTCAAATGCAGCAGAAGATTATGCAAAGCAGGCGCTTGAAAAAGTTTACAAATTTCTTGAAAAAGAGCCTGAGCCAATCCAATTTGAAGTAATTTTAGAAGCACACCGCCAGCACACACACCATCTGGTTGAAATCAGAATTCATAGTAAACATAATCACTTTATTGTAAAAGAAGAGGGCGCTGATCTATACGCCCAAATAGACCATGTGGTCAAAATTTTAATTGAAGAAATCAAAAAGAAAAAAGGAAAATATTTAGACAAGCGGAACCACACGCCAGATCCATTCCGCGAGCCGCCGTTGAATGACGAAGAACTAGAAGATGATTTAGACTAAAACAAAAGGGGCCACGAAGGCCCCTTAATTCTTACTTTACGTGTTTTTTAACGGAAGCTTTTTTTGGCGGTGCGGTATTCCATTTTTTCCAATTAGCCTCAGTTAAAGTGGTGTTAGGTATTGGTTCAAAGATAAACTTTGTAGTAAGTGTTTGTATGGCAACATTTCCCTGTTTATTGCCAAACAAAACTACTTTAATGGGGTATGAATTGAGTAGGAAGTAGTTATTTTTAGTTATTCCATAACCACCAGACATTGAAATATCGTTCCAGTTTTGACTAAGATTAACCGAAGCTACAAGTCCTGTATTGTTGTTAATTACCAAGGTTAAGTATTCCATCATTTTTCTCTCTTTTGCGGTCAGGAGAGTAAGCTTTTTAGTCGGTTGGAATGTTTTGAGTTTAAAGGTAACTAAAGTAACTGGAATTGTAAGGAAAAAACTATTTTCAGATGGCGCAAGAAATTTATCAATAACTTGTGCTGAACCGACTGGAAATGCTGGTGGGGTAATGTTCGTTTTTTGTTCTACCTGAATGTTAGCATTTACAATTGCTGCAATGAGCGGATTAATAAATCCATTTTTATCGTATTTATCGTGTTTTAATTCTTCTAGGAATTTTTGAGTTGGTTTTACTTTAACCGCTTCATCAAAATACTGTTGGTGTAGTGCAACAATGTTTCGCTTTAACGTTGGGTTTATCGCCTGTTTTGAATCATATTCAATGATAGGGAGAGTCGATTGTGGAAAATTTTGAAGATAGATGTGACCTTTTTTCTTAGTTGTGTATACAGAAGAATAGAAGGTTAGATATCGTTGTTTTAACTCCCACAAACTTTCTTGAATAGTTCCTGTGGTATATTTAATACCACTTACCAAACTTAGCAGTGATTGGGTTGAAAAGTTCAGTGGCGCATTCCACTGGTTCTGCCACTGGCCTTGGTGTTGATGATTATTAAGTGGTGTTAAATAATCATAAACCACTGCCTTGCCATTTTCTACCCTGAAAGCCTGGTAAATATTAACGCCTGTTTTTGCAGACCATTTATCTTGCATCATTACAAAGGGACCCCATATAAATGGACCTTCTATCGCTGTTTCATCGGCCTTAGTTAACCCCTTTTCTTTCATATAGTGTGCTATAAAAAAATCATATATGGGTTTGTTTTTTATACCATTCAAAAATGCAGGATTCATCTTAGCACCATGGGCAACTAATGTTTTGACTACTTGTTCATGGCCTCCATTAGCGGCATACATTAACGCATTTTGCCTGATTTGGTTTAAGGCATTTACATTTGCACCATGGGCGAGCAACAGTTTAACTATCTGCTCATGCCCCTTATCAGATGCTGCTATCAAAGCCGTTAAACCATATTTGTTTGCGATATTTACATTTGCACCATGGGCGAGCAACAGTTTAACTATCTGCTCATGACCATAATAAGAAGCTGTACTTACAGCGGTATTATTATTTTTGTCGACTGCATTTACATTTGCACCATTGGCAAGTAACAGTTTAACTTCTTTAACTTTATTGTAGAGTGCAGCATCGATTAAACTCGGTGTTTTTGCTTTAATATGAGACATGGTTGCACTTAAAAGTGCGATAACTAATAATAATTGTTTCTTCATATTTTTCTCCATTTTTAAAGAAACTCCATTTTTTACCTTATTATCAGGATAGCTGATTGAGTGCGGGAATTGCAAGTTTTTTTTTTTATTTTGAATATGAGCTTATTTATGTTTTGGGGGGGAGCTTAAAAAGGGGCCACGAAGGCCCCTTTAATTTTTAATTTCCGTATTTATTCAGCTCAGCAACAACGGCTGAAATTTCTTCATCTTCAATTTCGCCTCTCCAGCGACGCAGCTCTTTGCCATCTTCTGGGTCAACAATTAAAAGATTCGGGAACCCGCGGATGCCATAACGTTCTTTAAGTGTTTTAAATGGTTCAAGGTCAGCATCGTTGCCGTTAACTGAAACTACAATGTAGTGGTCGGTCAATACTTTTGCAACGGATGGATTTTTCAACACACCAGAGGCAATCACTTTGCAGAGTGTGCAATACGGAGCCCAGAAATCTAAGAACAGTTTTTTGTTTTCACGTTTTGCATCGGTAACTGCTTTGTCATAATCGGTGTACCAGGTCGCTTCAATTCCATCATCCATTTCTGGGTAATAGATTTCTTGGAAGCTTTCTACCATTAAGTAAACTGAAAGGGCGATACCAGTGACACCCAAAACATTTTTGATGTTTTTCCATACTGGTGAGCGGTCTGATGATGCAGAACGCAAGTAATAGAGACCTGAACATAATGAAAAGATGGTGAGCATAATTAAAATGATCCACCATGGGGTAATGTTGCTTAAGTAATAAAAGCACATTCCAAATAACATGAATCCAAAGATTTTTTGGACTTCAAGCATCCAGCCACCAGCTTTTGGAAGGAGATTAATTGAACCAGAAAAAGTCCCAATAATAAGTAATGGTGTGCTGATGCCAATACCAAACGCAAAGAGTAATAAGAATCCAAGTAGTTTGTTTGCCATTGCAGCAACCATCGTTAAAATCAACGCAAGGCCTGGTGAAAGGCATGGTGAAGCAACGCTACCACTAATTAAACCAAACATATAAATAGAAAGGAATGAACCGCTGCTTGAAAGTGAACCTTTGCCTTGCAAGAATCTTGGAATATAAAGGTTGTAAAGACCAAACAATGAAAGCGCAAAGTAGGCAAGAAGCGCTACAATAAAGATGACAAAGATTGGGTTTCCCATCATGTGTCCAAACGCTTCACCGGACGTTGCCGCAAGCAGCCCAAACAGTGCAAAGGTGGTTGAAATTCCAAGTGTATAGGCAAAAGAAAGGAAGAAGTTTTTAAAGACTGATTTGCTTCCTTGTGATTGCAAAACACCAACGGTGATTGGTATCATCGGGTAAATACATGGGGTAAGACTCAAAAGAATTCCAAGTATAAGCGCAAACAAAATTCTTAAAAACCATGAGTCAGTATGTGTTAAACTCTTTTGAACCGATTTTACCCAGGCTTTAATCCCTTCTGTTTTGCTTGGTTGGTCAGGCGGTGGTGGGCCGCTGCAGGCGTTTCGTTCTGGCATTCCATCATCAGTACTATAGGTTGCTGCTTTGTGGTTGTATGAGCATTTTTGTTCAAAGGTGATTGGGATCCACTGTTCAAATGGTTCAGAACTTTTGTTGGTTGCAAAGGTAAGGTGCAATGATGCGTCAGTAACTGGTACGTCGGTCTTTTTAACTGCGGTGGTAAAAAGGGTAAAATCTTGATCAAATGCGTCAGTGTTTTTTTTGAGCCGTTTGTTGTAAAGAGAGACTGCTTGTTTGTTGGTGTCCCATTGTGTGAGTTCTATGTGTGGATGGCTTGAAGAAAGGACAATAGTATCTTTATAAATAAGCTCTTGTGGTGCCAGTGTAAGATGTGTATCAACGCGTGTTTGGTTGCAATCAATATGTTTTTGTTCAGTTTTTAAAGAGACGCTATGAGCGCTTCCTAAGCTGGTAATTAAAAAACCAGTTAATAACCATTTTTTCATAAATAACTCCTTTAACAGTTGCATTTTATTGTTGATCAATTACACTAACTGTATCTTAATTTTGATGCAATGAAAACTTAAGTTTCGGGGCTGTAGCTCAGTTGGTAGAGCGCATGGATGGCATTCATGAGGTCAGGAGTTCGATTCTCCTCAGCTCCATATTATTTTTTTTTCTTTTTTAATTCTTCTAATCTTTTTTCAAGCACAGCAACAACCAATGGATTTGGACGTATTTCTGGGTTTTTTTCAAGTTTAAGTAGTGTGGCTCGTTTTTGTTTTGCCTGATAGACTTTTCCAGCTTTGATGTCTCCAATGAGTTCGCTATAAATTTTTCTGTATTGTTTAATATTGTCTTTTGCTTTATTAAGTAACATTTTAATTCTTAATCTATTTTTTTCTTTTGCGTATGTGTGTTCAACCCAATCTGCTTGGTGTTGGGCAACTTGTGCGTATGTAATAGTGCGTTGAGGAAGTGGTTCTGTTAAATATAAAAATGCCTCTTGCCGATGATGCAGACTTTGGCATAAATATTCAGGTTTAAAACTAAGCTTAAGACTAAAAGTTTTTTCCCCAGATACAAAGTCTTTAAAAATAATAAAAGTTTTAGATTCTTGGATAATTTCCAATGCCGAGGTGGAAAAGCAGAACAAGAAGATAATTAAAAAAATGCCTTTCATACCTGGTTCCTTTCTTATAGAAAGTACCGAGTACTAAAAAAAGATGTAAAGAAAAAGTTTATTTAGATTTGTTAATTTCGATAGAACCATTAGCGGTATTTAATTTGATAGAGCTTTTTGGGTTGTGACCAATAACACCTTTTACTTCTTGACCGACAAAATCTTTTTCAAGACCAGGAAGTTTAAATTGTGAGGTAATGCTGCCAACTGCTGCCTTTGCGTAAATATTTGTATTAATAGTCGCCGGAAGCGTGCAGGTCAGTTGACCGCTGGTAGTTGTTGCTTGAATTACTTTGTCTGCTGGAAACTTTGCTACTGTAAGATTAATAGACCCATTAACGGTATAAATATCAACACTTTCTTGAGTATTTAAAACTTCAATTGCGCCATTAACCGTTTGACTAGTAATTGGCCCTGCAATATTGTCAATAGTAATACTACCATTAATACTTTTAACCAGCTCTAAAACTGCATTATGTGGTAGTGTTAAATCATAATCAACTGCCACATTTTGATGATCGTATCGTTTTTCATAATTGGTATGGATATCAATTGATTCAGTGGTAACCGTTACTTGGGGTTTCACATCTTTAAAATGTTCTTTATTACCGCGTTTAGTAACTTTGATAATTGCATTATCGTGTTCGTGCCCAGCTAGCTTAAGTGAGCCATTAATATTGGAAAGAGAAACAGTGACATTAGCATTAACGGGATGATTTGCGATTGATTCAATTTGCTTATCGTGCATTAAAGAATCAAAAACAACAGATCGATGAAAAACCTCTGGGGTATCACCAACAAACCATAATACTCCAACAGTAGTAGCGATAATCAATGCGAATGTCACTAT
>JAYPWJ010000023.1:1521-12045 GCA_038135085.1 bacterium | reverse complement strand
ATACTCAACAAAGGCAACAGAGCTGCCTTCTGGTTCTGCCAATTTCAATTTATCAGTATGTTTTTCTACAAATGCCCTTAATACTTCTAGATTACTTCTAACAATACCTAAGTTTCTTTTAATAATTGCATCTTTTGCTTTGAGCGCAATTAATGCAAGTGCTTCACTTGGCGCACTTGGGCAAATGGTCAAATAGTCTTTGAATGCTGCGGCATCGGCAAGCACTTGCTTATCACGCGTTGCAAGCCATCCAATACGCAAACCAGGAAGCCCAAATGTTTTTGAAACCCCAAAAAGTGTGATTGCTTTTTCATACTGATCAACCATCGAAACCATAGTTTCATCTTTACGTAAATCAAGACCAAAATACATTTCATCAGAGAAAATATAAATGTTATTTTGACGTGCAAGTTCAATTAATTGTTTTTGCTCATCAGCTGAAAGCATCGCGCCTGTTGGGTTATGCGGAAAGTTAATAACAATCAACTTTGTATTTGGCTGAATTGCATTTTTAATATCGTTAATATCAAACTTCCAATTTTCTGGATTTGGTTTCCAATAAGTCAGTTCGCACCCAATCCCTTTTGCATTTTCATACAATGATTGGTAACCAGGAAATGGCGCAATCACATGATCACCTTTTTTCAAAAGTGTATTCATTAATAAATAAATAGCCTCTTGTGGAACGGCCACCAGCAGATCATCTGGTTTGACTGTTTGATAACAATTAGCAATTGCCTCACGCAACTCAGGTGAACCTTTTGAATCAGTATACCCAAGCCACAAATTTTCCCACTTTTGACGATCTTCTTTATCTGCCACCTCCAAAAGCTCTTTTAAAGTGAGTGGTTCACAATCAGAACATGAAAGCAAATACGGAGCAACAAACTCGTATTTTGCAAAATAACGTTCAAGTTTAAAAGGAGAGAGACTCATGAAAATTCCCTATAATTTTATACAAAAAAATACCGATGATACTACTCACCGGTATTATACAATTATGGCTGGGGCGGAAGGATTCGAACCTCCGAATGCCTGGACCAAAACCAGGTGCCTTACCACTTGGCTACGCCCCAAGAAAATTTATTACACTACTACTCAATGGCTTAGGCAGACTCGTCATCTGGCTCATCTGCTTCATCAGAGACTGGAGCTGAACTTTCCATGTTCTTATACTCCGCAATCACATTCTCCTCAATGTGTTGCCTCATTTCAGCATTTAGAGGGTGTGCTATATCCCTAAATGAACCGTCCTTCCTTCGGCGAGATGGCATTGATACAAACAATCCCTTATCCCCTTCAATGACCTTTAAATCTCTGACTATAAAGGCATTGTCAAAAACAATGGTTGCATATGCCTTAAGTCTCCCACTTTTTTCACGCGCTGTGTAAATCTTAACCTCAGTTATCTTCATTATTGTATCCTTAGGCCAAATACGACTGGCTACTTCAACTCGCTGCTTTTAATCTAATGACCATATTCCTTTTTGTCAAACAATTGCCTCTTATTTTTTTTCAATCACCCGCAACTTAGCCGATCTTGCTGATCGGTTTTGGATAAGTTCTTCTTCTGAGGCCGTTATCGGTTTTTTTGATACCTCAACAGCTCGTCCAGCGGCAACTTGCTCTCTGAAGAAATTTTTAACCATTCGGTCTTCCAATGAATGGAAACTAATACAAGCCAATCGCCCGCCCGGCTTTAACTGATCAAAAGCAACCGGCAAAAAGGCAGTGATGTTTTCAAGCTCTTTATTTACAAAAATCCTGAGCGCCTGGAACACCCGCGTTGCTGGATGAATCTTTTCTTTTTTTGGTACCACTGACTCAATTAATTTTGCAAGCTGTGTTGTGGTGGTAAGTTTCTTTTTACGCCGTTCATCTAAAATTTTTCTGACAATTTTCTTGGCATGCCGCTCTTCACCATATTCCCAAAAAATATGGCAGAGCTCTTGTTCTGTTGCAAAGTTAACGACATCAGCAGCTGTCGTTTTAAAATGAGAAGCGGACATGCGCATATCAAGCGCTGTTTTATTAAAAACAGAAAACCCATCCCGTTCATTAATTTGAAATTGCGAGGTTCCAAAATCGGCCAAAATAGCATCAGCCTTTGGCAATTTATGTTTTCTAGACAGTTTATAAAGATGCGCAAAACTGCCCCATACCAACTGTAACCGTTCACCATACATTTCTTTAAATTGCTCTGCATGTTCAATGGCATTTTGGTCCCAATCAAACCCAACTACTTTGACTGAACTATCTTGTTTTAAAATTGCCTGAGAATGTCCACCGCCACCAAATGTGACATCAAAATAAACACCATTGGGTTTAATTGCCAAAGCATCCAAAACTTCATCAAGGAGAACCGGTATGTGATAATTTGTTGTTTCCATTATATTCAGAGTGTTGAAGTGCTGCTCTTATCGGTAAACTGATCGACGAGCTTTGAAAGATTCGTTCCATTTGAACCTTTAACCAGTACCACCGACTCACTATCAAGTTTGCCCTTCAGCTTTTGTGCAGCATCCTGCCATGAAGGCACAATCTCCACATCAACCCCAACAGGAGCGGTTTTATGAGTCCATTGTACCTGATCCCCCACAAGAATCAAGTGCTTAACAGATGGAACCTTACGCAAAAAACGTCCAATTTGACGATGCCAAAATGGGCTGTTTTGACCTAGTTCAAGCATATCACCAAGTACTACAATTTTCTTTGCCGATGTTTTGAGCCGCTGCAATGCAAGCAACGCTGCCTTTACGCTTTCTGGTGATGCATTATAGGCATCATCAATTAAAACACCTGGATAATCTTTAAGTGGACAAGACTGAAAGCGACGTTCAGGAAGTAATGGTTTCTGAATCTCTTCTATAATTACTTTATGATCAACTTGCAAATAATGAGCTATAGCTGCTGCTGCCAAAATATTAACAATATATTCTTGGCGACGTTCAGGAAGTGTTATGTCGTACTTCTTTCCATATAATTTCAATACAAATGAAAGATGATCATCAAACACTTTTACTTTACGCGCTTGAACTTGATTAGTTGTCTTAAGACCAAAACGAATCACCGGATGAGCATATCCAACACTACTTAAAAGCTGTTGGTCGCCATTAATAATACCAATGCTGTCTTCTTTAAAATATTTAAAAATATCCCGCTTTTCAGTTGCAATCCCTTGGAGCGAACCAAGACCTTCCATATGACTGTGACCCACGCAAGTAATTACCGCAGTTGTCGGTTGTAATTGTTCAACAATACGCGCCATTTCACCACGCTTACTAATACCCACTTCAAACACGGCAACGTCATGCTCTTGAGTCAATCGAGCCATATTAAGTGCAACACCAAATTGAGTATTTTGATTTCCAAATGAAACAAAACAATTTTTACCTGCTTGCGTCAAAATATTTGCGATCAATGTTTTGGTTGAAGTTTTACCCACTGAACCAGTAACAGCAACCACTGGAATATCCATCTGTGCACGCCATGCAGCTGCAAGATCAAAAAATGCTTGCTGTGGATCTTTTACTACAATAATTAATTTTTCAGGAAATTGATCCAAAATTGATTGATAAAGTTTTTTTTGGTCAGCTGCAACAAGAGTACCTTTACCATTTTGTAATGCAGTGCGAAGGTAAGCATGACCATCTGTTTTTTCACCGTGTACTGGAACAAACAGTTCATTTTGAGCGATTGTCCGGGAATCTAGAGAAAAGGCCACTATCTGTTCAAGCTCTCCAGATGCTACTTCCGCCTCAGGAACCACTCGTTTTAAAAAAGCTTTATCAAGACGCATGCTCTCTCCGTTTGTTAAAAAGCAATCTAAAAAAGTAGAACTTCTACTTTGAAAAAACCATGAAACTTTTTTGCACATTTGTCAAGCAAATTTAAGCTCAAAATAGAAAATAGTCCGCTTTCTCAATTTATTAAAAAAATGGACTTTTCTTTTTTCAGTAACGATTTTTTCATTTTTTACCTTTTATGTAACAACGGTTCAAAAAAAAAATCAAAAGTTGCTTTTCGTAAATATTTTTCTTATTGTTGAGGGCAAACTTTTTTTACTAAAATTAAGGGGATTGTAAAATGGTTTGTTCATTTTTACTTTTGTTAGTTTTTTTTCAATACAACCTTAATGCTGCCGAAGGATATCATAGAAGTTATTATCAAGATGAACATGAATACGCTACTACAAATGCTTACGTTTCAGACCTAGTTGTAATAGATGGTACAAATATAACCGGTGGGCAAACTGGTAGCTTCAAAAAACGTAAACCGCTTTCTAAAAAAGAACGTAAAGCAGCTTCTGATAGATGGGTCCATTTACTCCCTTTCCAATTTAAACCCCAGAATAAAAGTCATGCCGTTATGACTCCATTAAGTGACGAAGTATTTACAGAGACGGCAAGAGAGTTTGAAGCGCGTCTTGCTGAAATTGAAGCAGAAGAACGTGAACGACAAGCAAATGCTGCCGCACGCATTGCTGAACGAAAAACAGAAACAGCTTCCGCAGATGATTCAGAACTTTTTCAATATCGTTCTGGAAGTAGTAGCTCAAAAGAATAAATTAAAAAGGAAAGTCACTATGAAAATTGTTCTCTATTTTTTATTTTTTTCACCAATAACTATTTTTGCAATGGAATTACCTCCACCCTTAATACCTTTGGATGAAGGGTATTCTGATACTTTTGGGTATGGTCATCGCGCTATAGGGCTGCAACAAAAACCTTTTGATCTGCAAAATGATCGCCACCTTCCCCCTTCTGTGCATGTTGTTATTACTTCAAACCGTAAAAGAGCTAATGTAGGCGAAACGGGACGTATCGGAACTACTCGAACATTTACCTACTCATCACGTTCTTTACCAACACCAGAAGAAGATGACACCTCAAAAGAACATACCTCAAAAAAGACAAAAATTGATAATGAACAAGAAAAATCAGAAATCAAAGCATACCTTGAATATTATACAAAAAGTTACCTTGAGGCAGATAAAACATATTTATGGAATGAATCTAAAGAAAATAAAGCAGCCCGAGTTGAAGCGGCCCTTAAAGTTTTAGCTGCAGCTGGAGCACTTGAGCTCATCGAATCGGAGAGATAAAAAAACTCTAGCGCAAAAACAAGCTATAATGAGTCAAAAGGAATGCGATAAAGCAAGAAAAGGACTTGGTCAAGCTTATGAGCAATTTGTTACAAAACAGGGATATCTTAACCTTGCTATCACCCTGGCACACCTTAAAAGGCCTACTTTTAAGGTTACAGAAGAGCAGGTGACTCTTTACCTTCACAGATCAAGTAAAATTTCTTCTTTATTGACCTTATAGACGCTTTTTCTTACACTAAGAATATAGAGTAATAGTTTTTGATGGAGGCCTTCAGGGGCCCTATATCAATTTTAGGTGGGCACCCTTATGAAAAGAGTTCGTAAAAATATTAGAAATATCGCTATCATCGCACACGTTGACCATGGAAAAACAACCCTGGTTGATAAATTATTAGAACAATCTGGAACACTTGATTCTGGAAAAATGACTGACCGTGTTATGGATTCTAACGATCTTGAAAAAGAACGTGGTATTACCATTCTTGCAAAAAACACTGGTATTACTTACAAAGATTATCAAATTAATATTGTAGACACCCCAGGCCACGCTGACTTTGGTGGTGAAGTAGAACGAACACTTCAAATGGTTGAAGGGTTCTTGTTGTTGGTTGATGCCGCTGAAGGGGTATTACCAGGAACACGTTTTGTACTTCAAAAAGCATTGGCACTTAATTTAAAACCAATTGTGTTTATTAATAAAATTGATAGAAAAGATGCGGATATTAAAAAAACCGAAAATCTTATTCATGATCTTTTTTTAGATTTAGCAACTGACGAAAACCAACTTGAATTCCCTATCTTATACGGTTCAGGCAAACTCGGCTTTGCAACTGATAACCCAGAAAAGCAAACCGACAACATGGACGTAGTGTTTAACGCTATTCTTAATGATGTACCAGCACCAGTAGAAGAAAATGATGGGCTCCAATTATTAGTAACCAATATTGATCATTCAGACTTTTTGGGAACCATTGCAGTTGGCCGTATGTTAAGCGGAACTTTAAAAGTTGGCGAACAATTTGTTTATTGCTACAGCGATGTTGTGAGTAAACCAATGAAAGTTACAAAACTTTATACCTTCCATGGGCTCAGCAAA
Source organism: bacterium (assembly GCA_038135085.1). Taxonomy (GTDB): domain Bacteria; phylum Babelota; class Babeliae; order Babelales; family CAIQNR01; genus CAMCVM01. The sequence goes on along the minus strand of JAYPWJ010000023.1, from coordinate 5,842 downwards.
GTAGAAGCACAACAAGTTGAGTTTGGTGATATTGTTGCACTTGCCGGTTGTGAAGAAATTGAAATTGGGTCAACTTTATGTTCTGTTGATAACCCAATGCCATGCAAATATGTAGCAATTGATGAACCGACTGTTTCCATTTATATCTCAGTAAACGATTCACCATTTAATGGTCAAGACGGAAAGCTTTTAACCTCTCGTCATATTAAAGAACGCTTAGAAAAAGAACTTAAAACAAACGTTGCATTACGTGTTGAACAAACTGAATCAGCTGAATCATTTAAAGTTTCTGGCCGTGGTCAATTGCACCTTGGTATCTTGATTGAAACAATGCGACGTGAAGGCTTTGAACTTCAAATTTCTGCACCCGAAGTAATTATGAAAACGATTGACGGCAAAAAATGTGAACCGATTGAGCACGTTACCATTGATGTTGATGAAAACTTCCAAGGGGTTGTTATTGAACATTTAGGCATGCGTAAAGGTGAAATGATTAACGTTGAACACCTTGATAGTGGTCGTGTTCGTCTTGAATTTTATGTGCCTGCACGTGGGTTGCTTGGTTTCAGAAATCAATTCTTAACTGATACTCGTGGAACCGGAATTATTAATACACGTTTTCATGACTATGAACCATACAAAGGTGATGTCCCTTCACGAACACGTGGAGCACTTGCTTCAATGGAACGTGGAGCTGTAAAAGGATACGCACTTGATGCATTGCAAGCACGTGGAGAACTTTTTGTAGAACCAGGTCAAGAAGTGTATGAAGGTATGATTATTGGTGAACACTCACGTGAAAACGACCTTGATGTTAATCCATGTAAAGCAAAAAAGCTAACCAACATGCGTGCGTCTGGAAGTGATGATGCAGTGAAACTTGCACCACCACGCCCAATGCCATTAGAAATCTGCATGGAATGGATTAATGATGACGAACTTATTGAAGTTACCCCTTCTACCATCCGTTTACGTAAGAAAATCTTAAAAGCAAACATGCGTAAAAAGAAGTAGCAAAAAACTATCTCCTGTGTATACTGGCCTCAAAATAAACTCATAATGTAAATACAGGAGATACTATGAAGAAGTCGTTTTGCGCACTTTTACTGTGTTCTAGTTTTATTATTTCAAACGCTCAAGCAGCCGCTGCACCAATCTTATTTAAAGCTTTAGCAGTTAATTCGTTTCGTATTTTAGGAGCAACTGCAGCACTTGGACCCTCAATTATGACAGTTACTATTGTAGGAACCGTTGCTGCTATTGGTGAAGCAGATGAAAAACGAAACAAAGAAGGAATTAATAGGGATTTAACACTTACTGATATTGCCCATGGATGGCTTTATCAATATGAACGTGTAAAAAAAGGTTATTTAGTCTGTGAAGTAGCTGTTATGAAAGCTATTCAAGAAACAAATAACCAAAATAAAGATAGAGATGAAATTCCACCAGCGCCTATAACTTCTTCTTCAGAAGAACCACCAACATTAGTAAGTTCATAAAAAAATAAGGGGCCAATTACGGCCCCTTTAATTTTTGTAATAACTGTTTTAGTTATTTACCAGCTGGTTTAAATGCTGGAATATAAAAATGATCAGCCAATGCTTGACCGTACGCTTTTACAAATGCTGCATAATGGTCTTGCATACACTTTACATCAACCTTCTTATCATCACCCATACATGTTTTATATAAAAGCTGAGAATAATCGGCACCCGCCTGTGCTTTATCATCCATCATTTTTTCAACCGTTTGACGAACCTCAGGAGATATATCATCTTTCACCGCACAAATATGTCCGCTAAAAAAAAGAATCGATAGTAAAGTTAATTTAAAAAATTTATTCATGGTTTTCTCCATTTATTATTATATAGACTTTAATAACCTCTTCTTATAATAAGTATACCGAATTTATTTCTTTTGAAAACCGCCACCTGCAGGCTTAAATGGGCTTGCCACCCCTGTTGCAAATAACCTGGAATAGGCTATACTATAAGGACTGTTAGGGTTATGAAGAACAAATGGGGTATATCTATAATTATCTTTATTTTGCTGTTTCAGCCTTAAATGTGGTCCACTAGTGGATTATTTTTCGCATTTTTCCGCCACTTGATGGCATAATGCGGCCTTGGGCTTCGAGCATCTCAATAATACGAGCTGAGCGATTGTACCCAATTTTAAAGCGACGTTGTAATGAAGAAATAGAAACCTCATCGATGGTTTCAAGATATGAAATAACCTCCGGTAGTAGTGGCTCATCAGCATGAGCAGCATCCTTGTTATAGGCTGCTACTGCCTCCTCTAAACTGGTATATTCAACTTTCTGTTGAGCTTTTATATGATTGGCGATTCTACTTATTTCAGCATCTGTCACATATGCACCATGAATTCTGCGCATCCGTGCGCTATGGGAATCCATAAAGAGCATATCCCCTTTACCAAGCAACGTTTCAGCACCAAGTGCATCAAGCACTGTTCTAGAGTCTATTTTTGAAGTTACCCTGAAAGACATTCTGCTTGGGAAGTTCACTTTAATAACCCCAGTCAACACATCAACCGATGGTCTTTGTGTTGCAACAATCAAATGAATCCCAGCTGCTCGCGCCATTTGGGCAAGACGGGCAATGCTATCTTCAATGTCCTTTCTTGCAACCATCATTAAATCAGCAAGCTCATCAATCATTAACACAATATAAGGCAGCTCATCTTCTTTGCCTTCTTGTTTACACATTTTTTTATAATCGGTAATACTGCGTGCACCCAACTGGGCCATCATTTCATACCGTTCTTCCATCACGCGAACAAGCCAACGCAATACTGGCGCTGCTTTATGTGCCTGTGTAATAATAGGAAACAGTAAATGTGGAATATCTTGATAGGCTGAAAACTCTAAACGTTTTGGATCAATAATAATTAGTTTTAACTCATCAGGGCGCAATTTGCAGAGTAAACTGACAAGCAAAGTGTTTAAAGCAACCGACTTACCAGAACCGGTAGAACCAGCAACTAAAAGGTGAGGCATATCTGCTAAATCAACCACCACATTTTCCCCTGACGTATCTTTTCCTAAAATAATGGGTAACACTGCTTTTGATTTATAAAACGTTGAAGATCGAACAATGTCACGCATAAAAACATCTCGCCGTTCTTTATTGGCAACTTCAAAGCCAACCAAAGGTGTACCAGGAATCGGCGCAATAATACGTACACTCATTGCCTCAAGCGCTAAAGCAAGATCACTTTCAAGCCCTTGAATTTTGCTGACCTTTGCGTCAATATCTGGCTGGTATTCAAACAACGTAATAACCGGACCCGGTTTAATTTTTGTTACCTTCCCTGCAATACCAAATCGTAGTAATTTTTCTTCAAGCACTTGTGCTAACTGTTTGTTTTGATCATTGCGGACATCACAACTTTCTTTTTCTGATGCTTCAAACAAGGTTGGTTGTGGCGCGCTATAATTTGGCCGAGTAATAGTTTGATCTGGTTGAACCGTTCTTTTTGGTTTTGATTTTTTCTGTCCATCCATTTCAACTGAAACCGTTTTACCTACTGAGCCATGCTCTGGACGGTCAATGTACCCTTGCCAAAATGCTTCTTGTTCAAACTGCTCTTCCTGTTCACCCTGTTCAAACGCGAAAACGGACTCATCAGCTTCAGTAATGTCTGACCCTTTTACCAATCGCACAAGACCATTAAAAAACCATTTGATTGGTTTAAAAGCGGTTACAATAGCAAGCTGCACAAAGCGAATAACCGGAAGAAGCCATTCACGCCAGTGTGCCAAAAGGTAATGTACTACTTTAAAAAACTGATCAAAAATCACTAAGAAAGACATGCGAGCAACCACCACAACTGCAGCAAAAAGTGCAAGCCATAACAAAAGTGTTGCTGCAACTGGGTCAAACTGTGTGGTAAGCCATTGAAAAACGGTTTGACCAACCAAACCACCCGGCACCATATACCCAATTGAGCCGACACGATACACGTACAATAAAGTAGAAAGTGTCACAATACCAAAACCTGCTGCCACAAACCGATCGATTTCATATTTAACTGATTTTTGGGCCCATGCAACCCAGGCTGCTCCAAACAAAAGCGGAACCACAAAATAGCAGGCAGAACCAAGGCCGTAAAAAAAAGCGGCTGCTATATGAGAACCAACCGTTCCAAGGGCATTTTTAATCGCTGCTTGTTCACTTGAATAATAAAACCATGACGGGTCATAAGCATGAAATGTGCCAAGCACTACGGCAAGCAACGCAGCAAAGGCCGCACTCAACGCACCAACTAGTACATTAGTTTGTACAACAAGTTTCTTTTT
>JAYPWJ010000023.1:1119-1511 GCA_038135085.1 bacterium | reverse complement strand
AGCCTTATGAGCCATACCATTACCCTCTTTGACTTAATGAGCTACAAAAAATGACACAATGGCCAAGAACCATAACCACCAGCACAATTTCCATAGCCTATCACGGTTAATAAGACGTGCAACCCAATGAAGCACAAACCATGACAGTACCGTTGCTATCAAGATACTAAACAGCACCGGCCCATGCAAGAGTTGCACAAGCTGCCCCGCGCGATTGAGCTCCCAAAAACCTTTTAATGAACCTACCAACATTAAGGGCCACGCAATTAAAAATGAAACTTTTAGCGCCTGCATATTTTTAAACCCAAGCCACCGTGCCACCACAAAGGTTGAACCAAAGCGGGAAACACCCGGCAAAAGCGCAAGGCCTTGGGTTATACCAAGGAGAATGG
>JAYPWJ010000023.1:0-1109 GCA_038135085.1 bacterium | reverse complement strand
TTGAACAAAAAATAAAATCCGGCCGTCACACAATCGGCAACAATACAAAAAAGCGCGACAGAGATCCCTTTTTTTTCAAATTTCAAAAAACTGATTAAATATTCAAGCCATGGTTTAAAAAAATAAAGCCCCACCACAATTACTGCAGACCCATGGAGTAAAAGGTCTAACTGGTCGCGCATTACAAATGGTTGCACACCCGGTTGCAAATGTGATAAAAACTGAAATAAGAGCGTGATGTTTCCGGAGCTACTGACCGGCAGCATCTCCAAAACTATCTGAAAAAAAATATGAAGCAGCATTAGAACCATTTTTACGACCTTTTGGAATGCTAAAAGATGCTAAACTAGGACACAATCATGAGATTACCTGACGACTTCTTTACTTTTTTTATGGATAATGATTATAATAAGTATCATCAAACTCGTCGACTTCTTTTTATTAACAGTTGACTTGTGTTTTGAAATATATTAGCGTGTGCTTGAGCTTAAAACAGAACATTTTTTGTTTTAAGAGTAATGAAATAAAAAGTTCAACCGTCTATGTTAAAGTTCGAAAGGAGGCGTGTAACGAAGTTAAATAAGGAGAAAGTACTTCTATGACAACACTTCTGTTGTTACATTTCTCGAAAAAAGTTGTGGTGATACATTTTCAGATCCCTTGTTATGGGTTGAAAAGGAGTTAATTAATATGAAACATTTCGCAAAAGGGCTGTTTTCTGTTGTCTTGCTAACATGCATGACTGCGCAAGCAGCAAATCAATGGGGTACCTCGTTCTTACTCGGTGGGAACATTGGTAACATTCAAGGTGGTGGTTTAATCGAAGAAGCTGGCAGATGTCATCGTTATGATTCTGACAAAATGTACGGTTGCTTCAGTTCACACATGGAATATAACAAGTCTACTAAATCAGGTGACTTGGGAACATTCTTCTCTCCAATTAACAACAACACGTTCAGAGTTGGACCAATTGATAATGCTGCTGCTAACTCAGCAACTGACGTTTTCAACATGTACATGTTGCTTGAAGATTCTTATGCTTCTGATGTAACTTACAAACCGGTTTCAACAACCTTCACAACCAACCTTGGTCTTTTTGTAGGCTTGGA
>JAYPWJ010000022.1:0-12215 GCA_038135085.1 bacterium | reverse complement strand
CGCTTTTTTTGTATCAGCAGAAGATTGTTTACCACCTTGACCAGCACCAACTAAACTTTCATCAGCTTGTGCAGTGGTACTAACTTGACTTTCATCTTTACCAAGTAGTTTATCTTCCATTCCAGTTACAAGAGTAGCTCTCACACCAATACGTAAGGTAAATGGCCCTTCAGTAAGTAACGTTTCCGCAAAAAATTTCATTGCACCAAGCTGTGATTTTACTAATAAACTTCCTCCATACTGACTCATCACCGCTGATTTTGCAGTGTTTGCATAGGAGTAATCAAGCCCTTGCCCTGATGGGCTTTGCAGCGGCTTACCGTTACTATTTGGTGCAAAAGTAGCACCGTTTACTAAGCTAACAATATAGGCAATGTTTGGATTTTGCATCCATTGTACTTTTACACCAGAAGCGGCTGGATTTACTTCTGGAACCAATGCAGGAATTAATGTATCATTTTGGTTAATACATACTAAGTAATCATTAATATACTGTTGCATACCGGTAGCAACGCGACTTTTTAAAAATTTTGCAAGTGGAGTATCTGCACTTTGGTAAATATAAAGCCCCATACCAACCAATTGTGTTTTTGGTGTTACACCAATATGAAGTGCTTCTATATCTGCACCCGCTAAACCGTTTGCGGCACTCCAGTTTGACGCTACCGTTAAATCTGTTCCTTCTTGAATCGCTTTTAGAATCGCAAGTCCTAAAGTTGTTTTACCCGCTTGTGTACCGCCTGTTGTTGCTGGGTCAGTAAATAACTTACCAAAATGGAACAATGGATAAGTCATTGCACCAATCCCTTCCATCTGTTGCATTGTAATTCCGAAGGTACTAAATAATTGCGGTGTTTTAAAATTGCTCAATGTATTATTCAAAACTGGCGAAATACCACTGCCTGCTTTTGAACATTTTGGACAATAACTTACCGCAACCTGCTTTCCATTAACTGTTTGCTTACTATAAAACTGCGCAGCTATTCCTGGATCACCTGCAGGCGCATCACTTGAATCAACCAAGAAACTATTTGCTTTAGTTGCAGAACCTGCAAATCTTTTAATTGTTTGACCACCCTTTAAAGGCCCATATTCTTTTTCAATTAAGTTTTGTAGGTATGCTGGTGTTTCCCCACCACTTTGAGCTGTTACCAAACCGTTAGGGAACAACGGTATCACTTTTTCAACCACACCAGAACTATCAAACACAGCACCAGTGTTAAAGTTGATCATTTGTGTTACTTGCCCCGAACCTAAATAACTTTGTGCAACACTACCATATTGACCATATGAAGCGTAGTAACCACCACTACCATCGGTATAAATAAAGACACCACCGGTTGGGTTGTAACGAGGAACTAAGCTACTTGGAATACTTAAAGAAATACCACCAAAACTTTGTGTTGCGGTAATGGTATCATAAAGCGCCTTAAGTGACTCTTCTTGCTTAATAAAGTTTACAACGTCACCAGGAATCATGAAGGCAAAACCCATCATAAGCTGTTCACCTACCCATTTTGCCCCCCCATAAGCCCTTTCTCGATATGTAGGAAGTGCCTTGCCTAAACTTGCAATTTCATCAGTTAAACTATCAATATTTGCTTGGCGCTGTGTAATTTCATTTTGTGCGTCTTGAAGTTTATCAAGTCTGTCACTATCTTCTTGGTACGCCTTTACTTTTTCTTTAATTTCTGCCTCATCGTACCCGGCATCTTTTAACCGATCTTCAAATGATTTATTATCAAAACCATCCATTTTTTCTTTAACTTTTGCTTCAATTTCGTCCTGAACGTCCTGGCTTTTCATTTGCTCATCAACTGCGTCATTAAAAGCATCGTCAGGCATGCCAGGATTTTTTTCCCTCACTTGTGCTTCAATTTCATCTCGTTTTGTTTTTGTTGCTTCTGTTCTGGCATTATCTTCAGCTCTTGTTCTTACATCATTTCCATACTTATTGTTAAGATACGTTTCTTTATTTTCGTCACTAATTCCACCTTCAGTCTTTCCTTTTGAAAGATTTACGCCGTAACCATCACCAAGCTCATCCGTTAATCTATTTGCCTCTTTAATTTTAGTTTGTTGCTTACTGTATTCACTTCTTCGTTCTGCTTCAGCTTCTCTTTTTGCATTTCTTAGTTTCTTTTTACCACCCTCAGCACTTTTTGCATCGTTCAACTCTTGATCTGCCTTGTTGTACCGTTCTTGCGCAGAGTTTAACTCATCACGTGCCTGTTCAATTTTCTGTTTTTTTGTGTCATATGTTTTCTGTGCATTATCATACTCTTCTTGTGCCTTTGCCTTCTGTTCCGGCGTCTTAGTAGGATCATTTTGAACATCATCATACTTCTTTCCTGCCGCTTCAAAATCGCTATCTGCCCTTTCACTAGCAGCGTCAAGTCTTTCATCAGCTGTACGTAACCCAGCCTGATCTCTTATGCTGTCAGTCGTACTCAAATTTTGATCATCATTTAAATCTGGATCATTTTTTATTCTTTCTTTAACGTTATCCAAATCATTTTTTGCTGATGCTTTTTCTCTGTCTGCTTCACGAATTTCACTTTTTGGTTGGCTTTGCTGAATATTTGCATCGCTTTGTGCATCTGATTCTGCTGATGAATTATCTTGGGCATCATTTGCCGCATCAGTATTTGTTTGGCCATCACCTTTAGGTTGTCCAGGATCTGCTGGAGTTTCGCCATCACCACCTGTTTCACCGCTTTGGCCGCCTGGACCGTCACCACCTGGGCTTGGTGCTGCTTCAACTACACCATCTAACTCATCTGCAACTTCTCCTGCTTTTGCACCATCTCCACCGCCAGTACCACCACTTACAGATTCGTCAAGACGCGCACTCTCAACTGCTGCTTGATCACCTCCAGCTTCAGCAGATTCACCACCTTGCTCGCTCATTACGTCATCACTGCTTACTAAGTCCCCGTCAGCTGCAGCATCTGAAGTACCCGCCAACGTATCACCTTCAGCACCCGCAACATCACCACCAGCATCACCCATAACAGCGTCATCTGCATACAAAAAGAACGGCTGTGCAAGAGCACCCGCTAACAATAAAAACACAAGAAATTTTTTAGAAACCCCATTCATGTTGATTCCCCTTTTTAACCTCAACTTTTAACGCTTCATTTCATCTTATTTTAAGGGTAACCAACCAGAAACCCTTTTTGCAAGGGTTTTTTCAGTTTTTTTTATATTTTCTTTTTTTGAGCTTAATTACTGTACTTTTTTACAAAAGAAAGCATCTGAGCGCGGTTCATAACTTGGCCTGAACGTGCCACCACCTCATTGTGCTTAATTGCCACAAAATGAGGAACTTTTGGCGCTTTAAACTTCTTGACCAAATCAAAGGCGATTGATGCATCAACTTTTAAGAAAATCACTTTATCTTTAAGTTTAGTACCAACCCATTCAATTACGGGCATCATACTCATACAAGACGGACAGAACTGGGTATAAAAATCAAGAATAATAAGCTTATCGCCTGCATCTTGCACCACTTTGTTATATTCTGTTTCAGAGTTAACATGTGCAACTTTAACATGCTTGCCCATTTCAGGCTCAAAAAAGTATGGTTCAAGTTTTTCTGCAACATGACCATTATAACCAATTTCACTAAGCCACCAAACAGCATCAAGCCCCGCTTTAATACCATCACCAGCTGCAACTCCTGCCTGTTTATAGCGTGGGTCAGAAACATCACCAGCTGCAAATACTCCTGGAACAGAAGTTTCTTGACGCCGCCCTTTGAGCTTAATGTACCCAGTAGCATCGGTTGCAATTTGATTATTAAAAAGTTTGGTATTAGGCAAATGCCCAATAGCCAAAAAAACCCCTTTTATATTATCCCAGTGAGTTTTTTCTTTTGTTTTGGTATTAATTACCTCAACAGAACCTACTTTTCCACTTTCCCCATTAATTTGAGTTAATGCGGTATTATAAACTATCTTTACATTATCACATTGATCAAGCCGCTCAATCATGCTTGGTGAAGCTCGCATAACATCACTTCTTACCAACATTCTTACCTCTTTGGCGTAAGAAGAAAGTTCTAATGCTTCTTCAACAGCTGAATCACCACCGCCAATTACTACAACATTATCACCTTTATGATAAGGTGCGTCGCAAATAGCACAGGTGGTCACCCCTCTACCCCAATAGGTTTGCTCGCCCGGAATGCCCAAATAGCGGGGCTTTGCCCCAGTTCCAACAAAAATTGAAAAAACTCGTAGCTCTTTGCCTTCTTCTGTTTTAACCAGATACGGCCACTTTGTCAGATCAACTTCAGTTGCAGAATCACTTACCATTTGGGCTCCAAAACGAGCCGCTTGCTCTTCAAAATCTTTCATCACCTCTGGGCCACGAATTTTTCTAATTGCTGGCCAATTTTCAACATACGAAGTCCCTGTTAACTGCCCACCAGGCTGACTCCCCTTTAAAACGACCGTTCTTACTTTAGTACGAGCACCATAAAGTGCCGCAGAAAGTGACGCAGGCCCAGACCCAAGCACTAAAAACGGGACAATATCATCTTTGGTATAAAGCGCAGGATTCTCGAAATTAAACGAGGAATGGGACGATCGACCAAGCTTAAAATTCAAACCATATCGAAAAAAGACCCCAAGCCCAATTACACCAAAAAGTATGGCAGAAAATAGTGTAAGCCTCTTTTTCGTGATGTCCATGAATTATGCTCCTCAGTCAGTAAGTAAGAGTTATGAAAATTCCCTTTAATAAAACAGTTTTGGCAAGTATATCAAAAATAAAAAAGAAAGGTCACTATCTATCTGAAATAGAGCCCAAAGTGCTTTGACAAAGTACCTTTGCTCCTGTACCATTAGAAACCGTTGCTATAAGGCAATAATCAACGTTTCAAAGTAGGGGTCAAATCAGATGTTTCATAGTTTTTTTAACTTTCTTTTTAAGCCGGCTGTACTCGGATCGTTTTTAATGTTGGCCTCAACGCCACTTTTGAGCGACGAAAATCCAAACTTAATAAATGCAATGCAAGCACCTGCTGGCGTATCACCACTAGATAAAGCCCTTCAAGTTCGTGTACTTGCGCTTCTTGAAACTTTCTCTATTCAGCTTCATAAAATCGGTGTAAGAGTTAATAGTCTTAAAATAAATCAAACAAGAAAACAGGCACTTAAAGACGAATTTGCAAATATGCAGGAAAAATTCAGAGCCTTTAAAGCCGCAAATACCCTGCACGTTGACAAACCACAATTGGTAAAATTGTTGGTTCTTTTGCATACGCTCATTAAAGCAACAGAAAAAGCACTTTTAAAATCATTCACTATTGATATTGAACCGGACCCTCGCTACATCACACGAAAACAAAAAAACTTTACACCCCAAGAACTTGATGCACTTTTGAGCGCAAATGAAAAACGTCTGCAAGAATTTGACAATCATATTGCAAACATGAACAAAACAACCGTGAATCGTTGTTACACCTGGCTTTCTGATAGATGGAACACTCCACTTTACTCATTCACTGCACTTGGTGGTGAAAGCAACAAAGACATTTATATTAGTTCTATTTTAAAACGTTTTTTTTCATATGGCGCAGGAATAGGATTAGTTGTTTACAACTTACCAAAAGATAGACTTGAAAGCGTTTCTAATAGTTGGCTACGTGACAGTCTTTTGGGAATTAAAAGTTGGACCGGTGATTCTCCACTTGCAACAACATTAAGTAAAGCTACACAAGCAAATGAAGTGGAACAACTAGCAACTGATGGACAGCATTATTTTGGTTCAATTGAAAATAGACGAGTGCTTGTTTCAGATGAACAGGGTAATCCAAAAATCACTGATACTGCTGGCAATCAACTTGCTGTTGTTGCAGGGCAGCAAGGGTACCAATTTGCAACTGAACCTGCTGAGGGAACAACCTTTAACATTCACTTTGGCACACCTGAAGCATCAGCGCAACAACAGTTTACGTATACAAAAGAAAATAATCCACTTGATCAAATTCTTTATAATGGTGGTGCGCTAAACATTCCAGGGGTCGGGTTTGTAAGAGAAGTTGCACCTGGTTCAAATCAGTTTATTACCCTTGATAACAATCACCCAATTACACTCACTAAAGAGATTTTAGAAACTGCACAAATGGTTCCTTTTTATACCATTAAAAATACTGGTTTTAGCGTTACTGATGCAACTGGTCACGATTATCCTGTAAGCAGTGATATTGTTCTCAATAAAGACTCTGCAAAATTTACCACTCAAACTAAATCATCCCATTCATGCACAGAACATGGTGTTGAAAAAAGTTTCTTACAAAAAGTAATTGGAAACTTCAATTGGATTACACCGCTTGATCTTGCATTTAATGGTTGGCAAATTCCTGTTGCAAAAATGGTTTCGTCTCAAGTAACAGAAGATATTGAGACTCTTAAAAAAGACCTCCCACAAATTGCTGCCTACTGGCACAATACCCTTCGTGGTGAAGAAGAAGAATTAGTTGGAAACTACCTTGTTCCAAAAGAAACATTTGATGATGTTGTAGGACGAGAAGCAATCAAAAAACAGTTCCAACCAATTATCGATTTTGTCTGTGACCCAACAAGCTTCATCCAAGCGGGTATTGAACTTCCACGTGGATATTTACTTGCCGGTGAACCACAAACCGGTAAAACCTTAATGGTAAAAGCACTTGGAGGGGAACTTTCAAAACGAATAAAAGAAACACAAGGAATTGGTAGAGAAGTTAAAGTATTTCCGATTGAAGTTCACTTACTCATTAAGTACGGTTTAAGAACTTATATGGATATGCTAAAAGACCAAGCTCCTTGCATTTTATTCTGCGATGAATTTGATTTAACTGGTGCTCAAAGAAGTGAAAACAAAGTTTTCTTAGCTGAAGCATTAAGTGCTCTTCAAGGTTATGCAACCTCTTCAGACTTGCAAGAACTTGTACTCTTTATTATTGCAACCAATCGCCCAGAAAACATTGATTATGCAATACGTGAAAACGGACGTTGTGGAACAACGCTTTATTTTGAAAACCCATACTACAACGAACGTAAAGATTACTTTGAACATTTCTTTAAAACACGTGTAATTGATACTAAAGCTTTTGATCTTGACCGTATTGCGCAAGAAACAGAAGCATGTTCATACGGAACATTAAAAGCGATCGCAAACGGAATTTTAAGCACTGCCGATAAATACAATAAAATTCCAAATCAATCACATGCAGACGAAGTATTGGATACCGTTGTTAAGAAAATTATTTCTCAAGCCGATGAAATTCCAACAGATAAACGTGAAATTATTGCAGCTCGTTATGGTGCAAAAGCATTTGCTTCGGTCATTTTAAACCCAGACAAAAAGTTTGTTGCAGCTACACTTTCTAAAATCACTGAAAAGATCGAAGAAAAACCAGTGCTTCACCATTACGACGTGGTAAATGACAAAGAAAAAACAGGCGTTCGCTTTGGTGGTCTTTTCACTTATAACTTGAATGACACCTATGGATTAGTTTCATGCAAAGAACGAATTAAAGAATGTAAGATTGCACTTGCAGGAACCGTTGGTCAACGCGTGTTAGGTCTTGATTATATCAGCTACCCTGAAGATGAAATGGAAGCACTCAAGATTGCACGAACCATCACCTTTAATGGTTGTGACGAACGTCTTTACCCGCGTAAGGTGAGAGAAGAAAAAGGCATCGAAGCATACCTTCTTGTTGAAAAATGCCGACAAGAAATGTACGACCTCTTGGTAGAACATAAAGAAAGCTACATGAAACTTGCAAATCTTTTGCAACGTAGAAAAGTAATTCGAACCGGTGATGTAAAACAGTGCTTTGGTCTTGATGATCTTGATTTAGCACATGATTATTTTGGAAGCACTGAAAATTCTAAACCAGAAGAAACCCCAAAAGTAATTTCTGAAGAAGAACTGTTTGCTGACAACACCGACGATGAAGAAATTGACGCACTTGAGAAAGAAGAAGAGGAAGAGCAGCTCAGAGAGCAAGCAGCAAGAAGACACGAACAAGAGCTTTATGAACTTCGTCAGAAAGAATTAGCTGTTGCTACACAAGAAGAAGAAGATTTTGCTTAAAACAAGCTTAAAATAACCTTTTCTTGCTTTTTAGGGGTACTTTAGAGTACAGTAAAAGTAGGAAAAGGTTATGTCTTTTTAATGGAGGAGAGGTTATGAAGTCTACCTATTTAATAGCTTTTTTATGTGGAGCGTTAACTGCTTCTTATAATGCTTTTGGGCAAGAAGTAATATTAACTGTTCAAGAAAAATCTGCACTCAGAAATTTAAAAGCACATATTAATACAAAAAATTATAAAAAAGCCGGTGCCACGATGAAGCGTATAAATGCCTTCGCAGAAGCACACGGTAACAACGTACTTGCAGAACTTGAAAAAGCAGAGCACGAAAGCCAATCACACCATTTAAAAGCACAACCTGGCAAACCTATGTACCATTTAACCGAACTGGTAAAACAAGTGGGCGACATTCTTGAGCCAATTTTTGAAAAGTACGAAAAATCTCTTGAACAGTTTGCACAAAAGTTTTTTGTCCATTTACCACAGTGGTTAAAAGCAGAACAAAAAAATAGAAATGAAAAAAATAAAACTGGTGATTGGCCACAGTTTGCCCATCAATGGTCAACCACGCTTGATATCATCCACAAAAGTTCAGCGCATGACGCACTGGCACAACATATCAATCTTATAGCGCCCTACCACAAACTTATGCGCCATGAGATGAAAACAAAAAACATTTTCCTTGACGCATTCTTGAAAAAACAAGGATGGTAATCACAGGAAAGTATCGATAATTTCAATCCGTTCTTGATGTCGCTCTTGCAGAAATGATGCCTGTTGCCAGGCATCTATCATTTCTACCGCTGCGCTAAGAGAAACAAACTCTGAAGGAAGCACTAAAATATTTGCATTATTATGTTGGCGTGAAAGCTTTGCAAGTTCAATATTCCACACAAGCGCCGCATACATTTTAGGAAACCTATTGGCTGCAATACTCATTCCAATACCACTTGCACACAATAAAACACCAAACTCTGCCGAACCATCTTGTATCTTTTGAACTACCCGCTGTGCATAAACTGGGTAATTACACGGTTCTGAAGTATTGGCTCCAACATCAATCCACTCATAGAGTTTTAATGCACTGATGATGCCAGCCTTATATGTTACTCCACGATGATCAGCCCCGATTGCTATCTTTGTCATCTTTATTCTCCTTTACCTCAGGAGCATCATCTTTTTCTACAGCCCATTTTACTGACGAATAATGACGCGGACCGCTAAACACAAGTGACATTGTAGTAGCGCCTTCTAAAATGTCTTTGCCCTCAGTATCCTTACGATCAAAACGTATTTCATACGGACGTTTATGCTTACTCAATCTACTTCCAAAAAAAAGTATATATTCAGGTGCAAGCTCAACTGTTTTCACCTCAACAGGAGCATACTTTTTATCCCCAATATTCAAATAAGTTACCCATGTTGGAGGCTTTTCATTAAGCGGAATTTCATGCGTACTTAATACGTAAAATGAAACAAAATGATCATTGGCTTTTAACTGACGACGTAAAAATGTTTTACGCACTTCCTGACTTCGCCCATGCATAGACGCATACGTGTTAGCATAAAGCGTTCTAATTTTATTTGAAGTCCAAATCACATCAAACAATGCAACCGTTTCAAACTGATCATAAATCTTAAGAGACCGAATATAGCTATCGATCACCTTCTTATCTTCTTTATGGAGTTTGCCTTGGCTAAATGTTTCATTTACCCAATCTTTAACACCACCACACCCTGAGAGCAAAACAACACTTACTGCTAGCAGCGATCGAAGTTGTAACTTCATACTCGCACCTCTTTGTTATATACTTACATTCCACGATAATATCAGTTAGCGTAAAAAAAAGACGGTCACTTTACAAGGTAATTTATATGAGTTTTAAAATTGCACGATTTTTAGCATGGCGTTACCTTAGTGGAGTTAACCAAAATCAACGGGTCAACATTGTCAGTAAAGTCTGCTTTTTGAGTATTTTTGTCGGCACCCTCTGCTTGGCTTTACAAATATTTGTCTCTGAAGGTTTTGACCGGGCACTGACCAGCAAAATGCAAAGCATCTACCCACACTTGGTACTTGAAGCCCCTATTGACCAAACCTTTGATTATACGGTGATGAACAAAAAACTTCTTTTCCAATTTAATGACCGTATCATCTTTACCGCACCATCACACACCAAACGTGTGGTGATTCGCCCTATTGACTCTTCTACCCCTTCAGCTGTTGTACTTAAAGCCGTTGATCCACTGCTTGAATCAAAAGTTTCATCACTCACACAAAAACTCGCACAGCAAACCACCTTAGAAAAAGCGCTTAAACCAAACTCAATTATTATCGGTAAACGTTTGGCAGATTATTATGATTTAGAAATTGGAGACAAATGCACCCTGCTTTTTACACAAGAGGATGAATTAACAACAGAAAAAAGTTCATTTGAGTCTACCGCCGTAACAGTTGGAAACATCATGGATACGGGCATTATTCAGTATGATAAGTACACAATTTTATGCTCACTTTCAACACTGGAAACCGCACTACATGAAGATGCCCTCACTCAAATAGGAATTAAACTAAAACCAGGCACTGATGATGAAACAATAGCAGAAGAACTACGGGCAGCCTTTTCTTGCGAAGTTAACTCATGGAAAACTCTTTACCCTGCGTTAGTTTCGGCAACTAAACTTGAAAAATATGTAATGTTTTTGTTACTCATATTAATGACCTTCATTGCAAGTGCAAATATTATTGCCCTTATTATTATGCAAATTACACGCAAAAAAACTGATATTGCACTTTTAAAAACCTTGGGAATGGAGCATTCAACAATTGTAATGCTCTTTACACTTATGGGAAGTATGATTGTAAGCATTGCCGCTTTTGCTGGAATTGTCGGGGCATTGGTTATTGGAATTCTTTTTCAATATTACCCTTTTATTAAACTTCCTGATGCTTATTTTTGCAGCCATCTTCCAGTACACATCGAATTACCCACCGCACTTTTCATTTTTTTGACCGTTGTTGTTATAGGCACACTTTCCTCTTGGTTTTCAGCACACTCAACAGGAAACATTAAAAGCACTCAAACCCTACGATTTGAACGATAATAAAACAGGAGAGTATCATGAAGGCAATTACAACTAGCAGGTTGGCGACATTACCACTTGACGGAAAACGAGTACTCGTCAGAGCTGATCTTAACGTTGCACGAACAAAAACGGGCAAAATAGAGAACGATTTTAAATTTGAAGCATTGCTGCCTACTCTACAATTAATCAAGCTGCGAGGAGGAAAAATAATCCTCATTACCCATTCGGGCAGACCAGAAGAAAATGATCAAAATCTTTCAACCGAACAATTTGTTACCTGGTTTAAAGAACGAGATTTTTCTACTTACTTTGCAAAAACCCCTACAGAAGCACTTAAAGAAAGTAAGACTGACCAGTATGATCTTGTTCTATTAGAAAATCTTCGCTTTTTTCCAGGCGAGGTTAATCGAGATCCAGAATTTGCTGATGAACTCAAAAAGCTTGGAACTTATTTTGTACAAGATGCATTTGGATCACTTCACCGTGACCACACTTCTATGACACTACTCGCAGAGCGTTTTGATGCTGAACATAAAACAATTGGCCTTCTCATTGAAAAAGAATTAGCACTTTTAAATTATCTTAAAAAAGACCCTAAGCAACCATTTTTACTAATTGTTGGTGGAAACAAAGCAAAAACTAAGCTTCACCTTATTGAACAATTACTTGATAAAGTTCATACGGTTTTACCTTCCCCTGCCCTTGTTTTTACGCTTCTTAAAGCACAAGGAATTGAAGTAGGCAAATCATTAGTAGATGAGAGCTGCCTTGAAACTGCTCGTTCATTGCTCAAAAAAAGTGAAGAAAAAGGAGTCAATATTATTTTCCCCATTGATTATTTAATAACTCCAAAATCATTTGAAACACCAGTTCCAGTTGAAGTTTGCAAAAAAATACCACCCGATGCAACTGGAGTTTCATTCGGACCAGAAACAGCAGCTCTTTTTAAGCATTGTATTTTGCAAGCACGAACCATTTTATTGAATGGAATATCGGGAAACCAACATTACCCAGAAACATTGCAGGGAATGCGAA
>JAYPWJ010000021.1:9777-12265 GCA_038135085.1 bacterium | reverse complement strand
TGGCTCCGCGGTCACATTTAAATAACCCTGCTTTTTGAAATAATTAAGAAGCCATTCTCGCTGTTTGTGTAGTATGCCTTTATCAAAAGGAAGCGGCCGCTTTGCACTATTAAAAGGAGCAAATGGACCATAGCTACACAAATGCGGGTACTGTTCAATCACCACTTCTTTTATTTTTTGTTGCGGGCCTTCATCAAGTGTAATGATAAATGTATAAGTCTCGCTTTGCCCAATCGGTTCATAAGTTCGTTTTAAAATTTTTGCATCTAAAAAACCATTCTGACGATAAAAATCGAGAAGTTTTTCAATCCCCCGTTTAAGATACTCGTCATCAAAAAAGGAAGCGGTCCGGAGCCGAGTAAAGTAACGCTCAGCCAATCGACGCGCATTAAAAAATTCCGCCCCCTTAATAATTACCTTTTTAACAGCAACGCGAGGGCCTTCTTTAATAACAAAGTAGGTCGCACCATTTTCATACTCCACTTCATCAACTGTCACCTTCCAAAAACCTTTTTTATGATATTCATTTGCAATGTCTTGGGCTATGAGTGATGCAGGCAACATATCAGTTGAAAAGCCAAACTTAGTTATCATTTCAGACAAATCTTTATTAGAAAAAAAATGGTTCCCAAAAAAAGTAAAGTTCCGCTTTTTGCCAACCTGAATGGTAAATTGAAGATTAACTTTATGTGATTGCAAATCAATGGTTTCTTGTAATTTTATAGAACTTTTTGCAAAACCCTGCTCAATTAAAAAGTCTTTAATTTTCTTTGTCTCACCATTGATCAAATCCTGGGTATATCGCCTTTGATGAAGCAATTTTTCAAAACTACTTTGTACCTCCTCTTGCAAATGTTTAACTGACTCCCCTTCCGTACTGACAAGCCTGACTTGAATAGAATCAAAAAAAAATTGCTTCCCTTTTTGACACACAACTTTAACTGCAACCGTTTTAAATTGATCATCCCATCGCACCGTATCCTCACAAGTAAATGCTTTATACCCTTTTTGATAAAAAGCCTGATGCAGTTTTTCAAGAGAAGCTGCATGTTTCTCTTCTGAAAACCTTTCACCAACCTGCATATCATAATATTGTAAATAGCGATTTGGACCTAAAGAAACGCCACGAAAGGTAACATCACCCAGCATCCAATCAGCTTCTAAGAGACAGTTAAGGGACAGCCCATTTTTAAAGGGAATAAGCTCAAATGTTACCGTTTTAAAACGATCTTTGGCGTAGAGGAACTCCAAAAAATCCGTAAGCTGCGCAGGGGCAACAGTCTGACCAATCTTTAAATTTGACCAATACAAAAACTCTTTTTCTGAAAAGTTACTATCCGACCTCAAGCTTAAACCGGTCAAAAGAAAAGGTTCTTTGATGGCAGCGGCAAGCTTTTCCTGAAGCGCTGTTTTTGGTTGAGTTAAATCAAGCGTAATAGTTTGATCCGCCTGAATTAAGCTCAAATTAATTAAAAAAGGGAAGATGAACCTGATTAAACGCATGAATATACCCTCTATCGCTTGCTTAGTGCTGTGCAAAGTGTAGCAAAAAAGAAAATAAATTCCCAGTTAAGCTCAGCCCCTTTCTTTATCCCATAATTAATGTATACTGCGATCTATAGGTCATATAGCGACAATACAAAAGGGTATTTTATGAAACGATATTGTCTTCTAGCTCTTCTTATTGGAACAATTTTTACTGGCCATGCAAACAAAGTGAGCAACCCAGTAAATTCCGAGTATAATGTTACTGCTGAAGCGGTAGGGCTTATGAGCGCTTGCTGGCATAAAAATGTGTTCAATCTACTACTAGTACGCAACCGCCCTCATTCAGATACTAATCAAGAAGAAACAAAAAAAATTAATGATTCAATTGAACTGCTCAAAGAAAAATGCGGTATCACTCTTATTGAAAACAGCGACACCAGCAAACTTTTTACTCCATTTGATGAACGTCTTTATATCGCTGCTCATTTACCAAGTTTCTATGAAAGTGTAATTTACGGGATCCACATCACCAATGAATATCATAAAAAAGAACTCGTGCGAATCAAAGATTCTTTTGATTTAGTATCTAACTGCTTAAAAACTTGTTTAGCAAAGGATATTTTTAAAGGTAATGAAGTTAAAGCAGCTCAATTTATTATTGAGCAACTCAAAAAAGAAATTGAAATTGTAAGTACCGCAATTGGTTTTTTTGATGTCGATAAAAAAACTACTATAGAATCTTTTTGAAAGGATTTAAATGAATAAAAAACTATTATTAACCCTTCTAATAGTTACTTCTGCGCAAGCAGAAACAATGTTTGAAAAAATTCAAACTATGAACCTTTCAGATGTTCCAGCCTCTTCAGCACTTACAGCTATTATTAAAGAAAACACTAAAGATGAAGCACACAGAGACGCAGAAAATTCATCTTTCAAAGAAAAAGATGAAAAATATGGGTACCTTTTCCCAGCGACTATGGGTGTTACAATGCTAAGCATC
>JAYPWJ010000021.1:8701-9767 GCA_038135085.1 bacterium | reverse complement strand
TACTGCACTTGCTTGTTATGGGAACCAAGTTATTGATTTTGAACAAGCTGCCAAAGGAATTGGGGCATTAATTGGAGCTACAACATTAGCTGGAATTAGAGAGCATTACAGGTTAGAAGCTCTTGAACCTCGTTACCAAGCTGCTTTGCAAAAAATAGCTGACAGAATGTACCCACAGCTACTTAATAAAAACCTTGCAGATAATACTTTTGCACGTGACATTAAAGCAGCCCTTCAAAAACTTGCTGCTTATGAAGCAGAAATAGTTGAATTAGTTTACCAACAACCTGCAGTAACTGTTTACGGGAGCTTTGAACCTTCTTTTGATAAGCTTTGCCATAAAGTACAACTTACTTATTGCACTAAGCAATTTCCATTGATTCATTATGTTCAATTACTTACTAAAATTGTAGAAAGCTTTAATCATCTAGTAAATGTACTTGAAAATACATTGAATACTAACGATAAGCTTTCTTCAAGAAAACGTGCTCAAATTGAACAGTGCATTGCTGATATTGAAAAAGAAAACAACTTATGCAAAAATGCTCTCATGGGAATAAAAAAAACTGATGACTTCATAAAAACACAACGACTTTATGAAGAACACCTTACAGCAATAGCAAAATTGGAACGTGAAAAAGCAGAAAAAGCTGCCGCTGAACAACAAGCTGCGCGAGAAGCTGCGCAAATGTATGCTGCACACCAACAAGCACAAACCTTATACGCTCAACAACAGGTTGCTAACCAACAATGGTGGAATGATTTTTGGGATAATCTTCATGACAGAGACAACCGCCGAAGATAAAAAATGAATCGTTGCATACTGGCCTTTTTAATGGTTTTTTCTTACAGTGTGCAAGGGCAACAAATTGATCATTTTGATTTAAATGATGAAGAAATAGTTCAAGTACAAGAAAACTATTTTGTACCAATAAACAAAAATGAAAAAACCATTTCTTTTACCCGTTGGTGTGCTTTAATAGCAACCGCGGGCTTTTTTTTTGATGCCACTTCTTTTAAAAATGGAAAAATTATTTTTACCCCAACTTCAACAACACTTAAATGG
>JAYPWJ010000021.1:2339-8691 GCA_038135085.1 bacterium | reverse complement strand
TTTAGCTTTATTTTTATTGGATTTTTTACAATTTTAACTGAAACTTTGACAAACTAAAGCGCATCTTTTTACCCTTGACCAGACGAAGACCATATTTATTCCATGGGAAAGGACGTTATGAAGCATTATGCTTTTACGATAGTATTATTGGTTTGCGGGCTACCTGTTACATTTATTTCTGGTTCAGAAGCTTCCTTAAAAGAAACTGCCATAAATCTGGGCCAGGCACTTTCACCAAGCCAAGCACCTAAACTTACCAACCAAGAAATGATTTCTATGGCTGTTGTAACATTAGCTTCAGCAAAAATAGGGTATGATATTATTGATAGCTCATATATGATTGGCAAAACAGTTTCTATAGTTGTTCCAGCAGTTATCGCATTTATTTCAACTGGAGCATCTACCGAACTAGGAAGATTCATGACTGCACAACAGGCACTTGACCCAGGCATACTTAACACACTTGGTGATTCCGTACAACCACTTCCCAGCTACTTACAGGACCGATTAAGAACGGCTCAAACAGCATTGAGGCCAACGCACCACACAAGTGTAAACCATATTACACCACTGCTTATTTCATAACCAAAAAGTTATTTAAGTTCTTTATTTACAACCGTTGCAATACACGCATCAGACCAAACATTTAAGGTGGTCTCTACCATATCAATGACCGTATAAATTGGCAAAATAATCATCATTGGTTCAAGTGAAACACCCATTCCACTTAACAGCGCGGTTGATAAAAAGAAGCAGCCCATCGGCACACCAGCATTACCAACTGCAGCAATTGAGGCAATTAACACCCAAATCCATTGGTCAAAAAGAGTAAAGGACATTCCGCCCAAACCACCGACAAATAAAACGGTTAGCACAATGAAAGCAGCGCAACCATTCATGTTAATAATCGCGCAGAGTGGAAACGTAATTGAACTCACCTTTTTTGAAACTTTCAAATTTTCTTGAGCTGCGCGCATTGAAAACGGCAACGCAACATTTGATGATTTTGAAAAGAATGCGGTCATCAAAGCAGGCATCATACCACGTGCAGTTTTAGTCGGCGAAAGCCCCTTCCACATTAAAAAGAGTGGCAAGATAATAAAGCCCTGCACTACGTTTGCAATCAAAACGCAAGCAACATACCAACCAATCAGCTCAAGGTTCATCATGCTGCTGTGCATGTCCCGCATGAAAAGGCTCATAAAGGCCCACACACCAAGCGGCATTGCGTACATCACAAAGGTGGTAACTTTTAAAATTGCTGCAAAGAAACTTTTGAAAAACGCTTGTAATGGTGCTTTTTCTTCATCGGGCAATGAAAGAATAGCAACCCCTAACCCGACAGCGACAAATACAACACTCATTACTTTGCTGTTATCACCAAACGCTTGAACCACATTTGAAGGGATAATATCTAAAATAAATTGAAGATAACTTGTTTGCACTCCGGGCAACGTACCTGACACATCTCCTGATAACACAGCAGTTGCTAACGGATTGACCCAGCGATAGATAAAGAGCGCTAGAGAAGCTGCTACAAATGTTGTCAGCAAGGTATAGCTCAAAATTTTGCGGCCAATCACCTTCATTTCAGTGATGTTTTGCATTCCTGCAAGCGTTGCCACAATTGAAAAGAAAATAATGGGCAAGCTGATCAGTTGCAATAAATTAACAAATACTTGCGCAACCCCACTTGCAAACTTCATTAGCAGCGGGTTTTTGTAGTGGCCTGTTATGAGCCCCAAAGCGGTGGCCCCAAAGACCAAACGGTCAAGCGTCCAGAAAGACTTTTTTTGCATGGTTATCCTTTTATAAACAATCGAGTCGTTTTTTAAAGCGTAGCACAGCAACGGTCCCAACCAAAATCGTACTTATAATTACGACACAGACACAGGTCCAATAATTAAGGTACCCTTCTTGGCCAAGCATAGCTGCACGCATCCCATCAGCAATATACATGATTGGGTTGAATAACATAAGCTGTGCAAACCGTGGAGCTGCTTTTTCCATGACAAACCAGCCATTTAAAAAACCACCAACATACCATAATGGAAAAAGTACCCGCATCCAGATATTCCGGACATCGGTAATTTTTTCCATAAAGCTTGTTCCAAATAAAGATAAAAATCCATAAAAAATATTGGCAAGCACTAATAGTAACAGTGTTTTTGCTAAACTAAATGCTGGGAACGTATACCCGGTACCACTATAGACAAGGCCCATTCCAATAGGAACCATAAAAATTGAACCAGCAAATGATTTATACCCATTAGCAAATGCAATTTTTACAAAGACTGCCCATTGCGGCAACGGAAGAATCAACTGGTGCTCAATAACTCTATCACCCAAAATATCGCTCATTAATCCTGTTGCATTGGCAATTACATCAAACATACCCCAACTGGCAATTCCGGCTGGAAGCATAATAAGACAATAATCCTTTGGTAAACCAAGATGCGTGAGAAAAAACATTGGGGGAACCAACACTGCAGCAAACCAAAAAAGACTATTAATCACGACCCGAAGGTTGTCGCTTTTAAAGACGACAACCTCTTTATAAAACAAGGCCCAAAATGTTCTTAACGTTAAAACAATACTGTTCATGGTAAGCAGTCCAAACGTGCTTTCAGCTTTTTAATTCCAACAAAACCAGCAATTGCGGTGAATAAAATTAACATTCCACAACAAACCCAAAAGTTCAAATAAGCTTCTGGTCCAAGAATTGCAGACCTCATTCCTTCCATGCCATAGACAATTGGGTTAAGCAGGTTTATTTGTGCCATTCGTGGTGAAACTGCTTGCAACGCCTTCCATGAAAATTGAAAGCAACCCATCCACCAGAGTGGATACACAACACGTAACCACACATTACCAATCTCATTGAGTGATTTCATTCGCGCTGCTATATATAATGAAAAGAACCCATAGAAAAGGTGAATCATTATAAAAATAGCTATAAACTTACCAAATGAAAAATTGTTCAATGGTAAAGCTCCACGCAATAGAAGCAACTTAAAGAGCGGTAAAAACAGGATGGAAATAAACATTGCTTGTAACGCGTTAGTTACCGCCAACCGTGCAAAAACCATCCATTGGGGAATTGGCAACGTCAAATAATAAGAAATTGAACGTGGCCCTTCAAGGTCTGCAATGAACTTTGCAATGTTTTCGGTCACTTCAAAAAAGCCCCATGTCGCAATTGCACCACATGCCATGAATGCACCAAGGCCCTGCAGCCCCATGCTTGGCATAACATATTCAAATACAACCAATAACAATGAGCTCCAGATAATTGCATTAATAAATCGGTCTGTCCAAGTTGGCCAAAAAACCGCCATATCTCTTTGGACTAATGCCCAAAAAGTTTGTAAGGTCGACATAATTTCTCCTTAGTCACATTTACCATCATCTTCACATTCTTTGATTAACTTAATAAACACTTCTTCAAGATTACTCTGTGAGTGGGCTTTCTTTAGGTTTTCTGGTGTATCAACCAAACGAATCACCCCTTTATCAAGCAAGCAAACTCTATCAGAAAGTTGCTCAGCTTCATCAAGGTAGTGCGTAGTTAGAATAACCGTTACACCATCAGCTTTTAAGCCCTTAATCACTTCCCAAATGTCACGTCGCACGTGTGGGTCAAGCCCAACCGTTGGTTCATCAAACAGAACCAGCTTTGGCGAGTGCATCAAGGTTCTTGCAATCAAGAAACGTTGTTTATAACCACCTGACAAAATATAAGCTTTTGACTTTGCATACTTATCAAGCCCAAAACGCTTGAGCAAATAGGCAGTCTGCTTTTTAATATCATCAGGACTCATACAGAAATACCGTCCAGCAAACTCAAGGTTTTCTTCGATGGTCAACATCATATCAATGTTTGGTTTCTGCGGACAAAAACCAATCATTCGACGATATGAAACCACATCATCATAAATAGACTTACCATTTTTTAAAATATCACCAGATGTTGGCGGATTTAAAGTAGAAATAATTGAGGCCAAAGTAGTTTTACCTGCCCCGTTTACGCCTAATAATCCAAGTACTTCACCTTCATGAATATCAATTGAAACACCTTTAAGTGCACGTATTTCTTGCACTCCGTCGTTAAAGGTTTTGGTCACACCTTTAACCTCTAATAAATTTTTCGGATTCATATCCGACCTCCCAAAAAAAGAGATTATATAAAAAGATTTACGCGGTTTGCGTAGAAAAAGTCAGTTTTCGTTGCTCAAAAACTGTATTAAAGAAAAAATATAGGGGAAATTGAGCTAAAAAACAGAACCTCTTTTATCGCAAAGAGTCATTCCTAAACAGGGAATTGAATTGAAGCATGTTACCATTGCCATGGCCCTTTCGATAAAATAGTTAGTAATCTGCGATGCCCTTCTAATGTTATAAAGTATCAAATCAAACTATAAATTGCAAATGGTAAAGCAATTTTTTATTCGATTACTCTAAAAACACCTCTATAATCACGGTCTTTAAGGAACGGTTCAATTTCTAAAGCAGAAACAACATGCTCTACAACCCCATGATGCAAGGCATCAACAAAGTCTTCAATAGCATCTTGCGTTCCACAAACCACCACTCTGACCCTGGTATCAGAAAGTGACTGAACAACTCCCTCAAGCTCAAATTTTTTGGCATACCTCTGCACAAATGTGTGGAGACCCACCTCGCTGTCTGCCACAGCGCACGTGATGCGCATGCACCGATTCATTGTCCTGCTCTCCTTTTTTAACGGGCGAAAACACTTCGTATTAGTCCAAACATTAACAAACAGTTCTCCTATTTGTCAAAAAATTTTAAGCTTAATGTTGGCTTAAACGTGTAGGAGCTGGACTTACTCAAGTTCGCACAGTATCCTTAAGTGTAAAGTAGTTTATTTTGCGAGGAAAAAAGTTATGGCAAACAAACCGTTTCGTGTCAGATTTGCACCGGCGCCAACCGGCATGATGCACTTGGGCAACATTAGAACCGCTTTAATGAATTTTTTGATTGCTCGAAAAAAAGATGGGACGTTTGTAGTGCGGGTTGAAGACACTGACCCAGAACGTAACTTTGATCCAGGCGCAGTCAAGATTATGGAAGACCTTAAATGGCTTGGCATTGAGTACCAAGAAGGGCCAGAAGCTGGTGGCCCACATGAACCGTATTTCCAATCAGAGCGTGCCGACATTTACCAAGAAAAACTTAAAGAGCTCATTAAAATGGACGGAGCGTACCGCTGTTTTTGTACTGCAGAAGAGCTTGATAAAAAACGGGCTCGTCAAATCGCACTTAAGCAACCTCCTCGTTATGACCGTACCTGTGCCCAACTTACAAAAGAAGAGTCTGACCAAAAGGCCGAAACAACCCCATTTATTTGGCGCGCAAAAATTGATCATAGCAAAACACTCACCATTGATGATCTTTCTCATGGCAATGTTACTTTTGATATGAAAAACTTTTCTGATTTCCCGGTTACACGGCAAAACGGAACGGTTACCTTTATGTTTGCAAACTTTGTTGATGATGTTGCAATGAACATTACCTGCACCATTCGTGGTGAAGACCATCTAAGCAACACGGCCGGTCAAGCAGCCTTATATGATGCATTTAATGAAAAGCTCCCAACCTTTTGGCATTTGCCTATTTTATGTAACATTGATGGCAAAAAACTTTCAAAGCGAGATTTTGGTTTTTCACTGCGTGATTTAAAAAGTGCTGGCTTTTTGCCTGAAGCAATTAACAACTACTTAGCAATTATTGGTGCTTCATTTAAGCAAGAAATTATGTCTGTTGATGAACTGACCCACGCACTTGATTTTGAAAAGCCCCCAACAACTGGGCAAATTAAATATGATGTTGAAAAACTCCGCTGGGTAAACCACAAATGGCTCTGCACCATGGAAACCAAAAAAGTGGCAGAACTTACTCGCCCTTATTTGGAAAAGGTGTATGATCAGGTCCGTGTAATGGAAGACGCTGAACTTATTGAGCTTATCAGCCATATTCAAAAAGAGATGATAACACTCCAAGATTCGGTTCAACTACTTGCTTTCTATTTTGGGGATCCTGAATATGACGCTGCTGTTGCGCGCACCTTAGTCCCAGCAGATAAGCTTGAAGTGGCCAAAAAAATTATCAAAGACAATGCTGATTTTACTGACGCTGACCACTTAATGGCAAACGTTAAAGATGCTATGAAAGCAGCCGATATTAAACCTAAAGCTATTTTCTCGCTCATTCGTTATGCGCTTATGGCAAGCCCCAACGGCCCTGGCATTAAAGAGCTGATTGAGATGCTTGGTATTGAACGGGCACAAACACGACTTAAAACCCTTGTAGGCCTTATTTAAGGTTATCT
>JAYPWJ010000021.1:0-2329 GCA_038135085.1 bacterium | reverse complement strand
AACCAAGCTCTGTTTAATACAAAAAATATAACAACACCTCGTAATTATTTTAATAAGCGTCAATCAGACGAACAAGTGTTTAAATGGTATATGAAGAATCTTTTAGAGCAATCTCAACTTGTAAAAGATAAAATTGAGCATAATATTGGCCATACCATTTATATTGAACAAATAAATGATGAAAAATTAGACTATACTATCGTAACAGAAACTGAAACCGTACGAAATTTTGCAACTCCACTCATTGACCCTATTTTTAGTAAAGTAATAGACATTGTAAAAAGATTAGATTTTAAACAATGCCCATTAATTTTAAACATTAATGAGTCTGAAAAAGCTCAATCTTTAAATGGAGCTCATAATTTTACTTTTCAGATAAAAACATTTAAAAAAGAAAAAGCTATTCATCTTGTAGCACCAAAAAATACTCATATTGAAATGGATATTCACCCATTCTATCTTACACAACCAGATGATATTGCACCCATTTTAGGAGCAACTTTTCTTCATGAAATTGGACATCATTCATTTGGGTTAGACCCTATACAACATTTAGAAAGTCAACTTCAAAAAATATCTCGCAATCCAAAAGAACTAGACCTGTTATTAAAAGAATTTGCTTACCTTGAAGAGTTTAAATCTGATCTTGTTGCTACCTCAATTAGTCAAAAATTTGTAGAAGGACTTACTGAATATCTTCAGATTGGTATGCTTGCTGGCCTTGATCACTATAAAAAGTCTCAATCTTTTGAAGAACAACTTGTTGATGAATCTACAATACTTGAGCCTATTATTAAAGAAATTTGGAATGAATCCAGCCAAACACACCCTTCACAAATACAAAGAATTAAGTTTATGGCACAATATTGGCAAGATGAAAAAGAAACAAAGAACTAAAAAGGATTTCCATGCTTAAAAAAACTATTTTTATTTTCGCCCTTTTGGCGCTTATTCCACAGCAAGCGTATTCAATGCACCGTGCATTGGTAACAGCTGGAAGAATTTTTAAAAGGCCTGAGCTTGTACCACACATTGAAGCCGCTGCCAGCAAATGCTTAGAAACAGAGTTATTAACACCGAGAAAACAGTTTGATTCAAAAAGGCCAAGTGAAACCACTACTGATTGGTATACAAGAAATTTTGCAGCTCAAAAAAAAGCACTTTTTGACTTGCTTGAATATAATCTTGGGACACAAATTAAAATAAAAAGTAAGCCCGCAAAAGAAGAAGTAGAATTAAAACTTGAAGATCAAAATGATCAACCACTTGTTATAGTTCCTGTTCAATCAATTTGTCATACAATTTTAAAAGAAATGAAAAAACACCAAGTAGTCTGTCCATTAAACCTTTCAATTGAAAGAACCGCAGTAGCAGCATCTTTGGGAGCACAACATAATTCACCATTTTCTTGCTTAGGTAATCCACATACAGAATTAGAAATTACACTATTTGATCAGTCTATTGAAGGTTGGATTCACCCCGATTATTTGGCAACTTCACAAATGGAACCAGTGATAACAGCAGCTCTTTTGCATGAAGTTGGACACAATGTAAGTGAAGATATTGTACACATGCTTAATCAGAATGCAGAAATGTTTAAACAATTTTCACATAATCCAGAGCAATTTGATCAAATTGTAGGCGCTCTTTTTCACCTTTCTGAATTTCATGCTGACTTTTTTGCTGCTTCAGTACACCCAAAACAGTACGGACCGGGAATGATAAAATCATTAGAAATTGATGCACTTACGCAAGTAGCTTGTGGTTTAGAGCAAGATGTAGAGACAACATGGGAACAAGACAACTCTTTAACCCACCCTTCATATGCTCGAAGAATTGAGTCTCTTAGAACTTTTGTAGAAGAGATAGAGAAAGAGGAAGAAGTGGACTAAAGCTTAGATTCAGTAAAAAGGCGATTTTCTTTTTTCTGAAGAGTAAGTAAAACACCCTCTTTTTTAAGATAATCCATTGCTTGCAAGAAGATTGCTTCAGTGTCTTGAGGCACAAAAAATTCAAATACTGCACCTTCTTTATCAATACAACGGTCAAAAGCCACATGCTCAGTCCCCCGCATCACAGAAGAAAGCAACCATGCCCGTTCCCGCTTAATTGAAGCAGTATAATAAAGTGATAATTTAAGCTTATTTAAGCTCATATTCAAAATCCTCAAACCTGTTGACAAATAGAAAATAATATATAGACTATACCTTAAGATAACTTTAAAAAAAGGTTAA
This sequence comes from bacterium, assembly GCA_038135085.1. GTDB lineage: Bacteria > Babelota > Babeliae > Babelales > CAIQNR01 > CAMCVM01. The sequence continues at coordinate 95 of JAYPWJ010000021.1, read as the reverse complement.
CAGAAAAAGGTTTTTTAGAGAAGTTTTAAAATGGAAATTTTGGAGGTTATTATGAAAAGGTTATTACTTACATTACTTTTTTTGCCTACTTTAGC
>JAYPWJ010000020.1:8681-12384 GCA_038135085.1 bacterium | reverse complement strand
TCAGTCACAAAGTCATCAAGTAGAAAACAGGTACTACCCTGCTGCTTTAATAAGTGCTTAACCTGGGCTATTTTTATCAGCAAGACGATTAGTTTCTGTTGCCCCCTTGAGGAATACAGACGGGCAGGTTTTTGCTGAAAAGTAATTGAGCAATCATCAAGGTGGGCTCCAAAAAGTGACCGCCTAAAGCGACGCTCTTCATGCTGGATTTTCTCTTTCCAGATAATAAAAAACTCATCCCATGTGGGAAGCTGTGTTTTTGGGGAGTAAGTCAGATTAATTTGATAGATGCCTTGCCATTCATGCTTTAGGTATTCATCGCTTGTTGTCTGTAATGTTTTAATATAGGCAATGCGATGTGCTTGAATAACTTTGGTTTGTTCCCACAGTTTTTTTGTCCAGATCTCAAGTTCTTCTTGATTAGGATTAAATTGATTTAAAAGCGCATTTCTGTTTTCTAAAATAGTTTTAAACAATTTAAACTGTGGCAAAAGTTCCGGTGAGTAAAGCAGTAACGCATGATCTAAAAAGCTTCGTCGTTTATCTGGACCGCCTTTAATTAAAGAAAGATCATCTTCGGTTACTGTTACTACACGGTAAAATTGACGTAGTTCTTGATATGAGCTAATTGCCTTTTGGTTAATTTTGATATGCCGCTTACTGCCAGTGCAACCAATTTTGATTTCTTGATCGTTAAAAAGCGCTTTAATAAAAAAGCCTTCAGTTCCAAATTTTACCAAATCACGTGGGCTATGGGTTCTGAATGAACGCAAGTAGCACAAGTAATGGAGCGCTTCAAGCAATGAAGTTTTGCCTGAGCCGTTAAGCCCTTGAATAAGAATTAACGGCCCATCAAAATCAAATTGAGCTGAATCGAAACAACGAAACCCTTTAAGTTCTAGCCTCTGAAGATGCGTTTCGATCACGATTGAGTAGCAGTTGGAGAAACAGGCATTACCAAATAGGTTAAATTATATTTCTCTTTTTCTTCAGTTTCAAAAATGATTGGTTTTGCTGAGTCATTTAGATAGAAGGTTATTTCATTATCAGAAAAAGCATTTAAACCACTTAAAAGGTATGGAGCATAAAACTTGAGGTCAAGTTTGTCGCCTTTGAATCCAGCAACAGGCAGTTTCTCATCAAGTTTACCAACTTCTTTGTTATGCATTGAAACGTCAACATTTTTTTCGTAAAATCCAAAGCTTGTTGCAATAAACTGGCCTGAAAGCAAACATGAAGAACGACGTAATGTTTTTATAAAGCTACTACGGTCAATAGTTGCTGGCACAAAACCTTTTTTATCAAGAATTGCTTTGTATTCAGGAAATGGATTTACCAATAACTTTGTAAAGAAGTTAAAGGTGTCGCCTGAGAAAACCAATTGACTGTTGCAGGTACCCAAAAATACTTCTTGCTGTGTTGAGCCTTCAAGAATCTTTTTAAGTTCAAGGACTGCTCTACGTGGTAATAACCAACTTTGTGGTTTATCAAGCTTGTATTTTTCAGTTTGAATTTGAGCCAAGCAATGACCATCTGTAGTGGTCATAATCAAATATTCTTTAGTAATCTCTAAATACAAACCATTTAATGCAGGGTTTGCATTATTTTGTGGAATTAAAAACCCAACCTTATCTAAAAAGGTTAGCAGGAAAGATGATTCAAGCTGCATCAAGTTTTCAATACGTTCTGGGAACGGTGGGAACTCTTGAGCATCTTTAATGTTAAGTGCGAGCTTTACTGAACCAGAGGTCAATGAAAGTTGTGTTTTATTCAAGGTGAAGGTAATGTCTTCTTCTAATTCTTTCACGATATCAAAAAGACGCTTTCCACTTACTAAAAATGATTTGTTTTCAGTTAAAGAGCTTTCTTTAAGTACATAGCTTGATTGAAGACTAATTTCAAGATCGGTACTTTTTAAAATTAACTCTTTTGGGCCAACATTAAAGAGGATTGAAGTGGTTGCATCGAGCGTTGTGCGTTTTGAGCAAATCGGCTGCATGGAAGAAAGAATAGCCAGCAGCGGCTTTTGTTCGACGACAAACTTATCTGCCATAATAAAAACCTTTTTCGTTCAGTTAGTTGAAGGATACTCACCTGGTTGAATTATACCGCACCTACTTTGATTTGGCAAAAGAATACTACTCATTTTTCTCTTGGGCAAGGTGTAATTCAATTAATTGATCAAACTCAGGTTCACACCAAAAGTAATCTCTGATTCCCAATACTATCAAAAGCTTATTCAGTTTATGATAAATTTTTAAAAGAAATTTTTCATGTTCTGTAATGGTCGGCTTTTCCAAACTTTTCTTTTTGAAAAGCATTCGTTCGACCACTTCAAGCGTTGATTCTTCTTCAGTTGATCCATTAACCCATCCTACAATAGTATAGAGTTTTCGTGCTATTCTATAAATGCGGTAAATAAAGTAGGCAATCGTAAAATAAGAAAGCGCTCCACCACCAAAGCAAAATTTAACAACCCACCAGGCCGTCTCTTTTGGGCTAAAAGCCGTTGAATTGGTGTAATCAGTTTTTGTAGAAATTCCAAATACACTTTCAAAGAGAGTTTGTTTTGGAATGATAACAGCGTATTCTTCTGGTATTGTTCCATCAATTCTTACAAAAACAGGTGTTGGCTTATATTTTTGCCAGGCTTGCTCAATAAACCAGCCGTCCCCTTTTTGGAGATCTTTTAAATAGATTTCAACATGATCAGCTGCTTGCGCTGTGACAAAGCCGACTAAAAAGATTAAAAAAGCTTTATGATCGTGGATGTTTATCATCGTAAATTTTGCGTAAATGGCTTGTTTCAACATGCGTATAAATTTGAACAGTGGTTAATTGTTCGTGCCCCAAAAGTAATTGTAGTGATCGTAAATCAGCGCCATTTTTTAAAAGATGTGTGGCAAGGGAGTGGCGCAGTTTGTGTGGTGAAATATCTTTTTTAATATTTCCTTCAAACGCAAGTTTCTTAAGATACATCCAGAACGATTGGCGCGTAATAGGGCGCAGCTTCTTGCCGTAGTAGGTGGGGAATAAAAACTCGGTTGAAAGTTTACTACCCTCTTTATTGAGTAATAATGGGTAGATTACTTCTAAATACTCTTTTAGGATATCAAGTACATAATGAGGGATAGGGACCATTCGTTCTTTACCGCCCTTTCCTGGAACGGTAATAAAACCACTTTCAAAATCAACTTGGGATGTTTTTAAATGAGCAAGCTCGCTGATTCGTGTACCAGAAACGTACAGCAGATAAAGCATCACTTTATTGCGAATGCCTACTTCGCTTCTGTCTTGGTTTGCGGCGCTAAAAAGCTGCTCAATTTCTTTTTCGGTTAAATGTTGTGGAAGCTTTTTTTCAAGCTTTGGGGTAATTAACGTCTCGGCTGGATTGCCCGTATCATAATATTCATCAAGATATAAAAAGAAGGTTTTAAAACAAGAGATTTTGCGCGCCATACTGCGTGCAGTCAGGCCCTCTTTTTTAAGGACTTTTAAAAACTCTTTTAGATCGTGCGTATCAACGGTTTGAAAGGTAAGCTTCTGTTTTTTTATATAGCCCCACAGTTGCTCAAGGTCCCTTCGGTAGGCATCAAACGTGTTTTGCGCAACGCGTCGTTCAGTTAATAAATAACTTTCAAACTTGGTCAGTAAGGTTCTGTCCTTCATACTCTTCTGCCCCTTTTTTAATACTCCTTAGTAT
>JAYPWJ010000020.1:6990-8671 GCA_038135085.1 bacterium | reverse complement strand
CCTTAGTATGATCGGGCCACATAACAGTCGGAGCTACTTGCCTTTTTACAATTGAAACAGTCTTTTAAGTCTTTACTTTCTGGCATTACGCAACGGACTGAAAGCTTATGTTTTTTGAGTGAATCTTCACACTCACGCGCGCCACAGAAACCTGTTTTAATAACATTGGTTTGTGCGACCTCAACCATATCCTCAAGTGTCTCTTTTGCAACAATCATTGCTTCCATACGCTTTTGCGCTTTTGTATAAAGTTCTTTTTGAATCGCATCAAGCTTTGGTTGTAACTGTGCTGGAATGTCAGAAAGTTTTAATGTTTCTTTATTGCCAAATCGATCTGCCAGTACCGCTTCATTATTTTTCAAATCGCGCGGTCCAATCTCAACACGCAATGGTACGCCCTTAAGTTCCCAGTGGAAAAACTTTTTGCCCGGGCTTGTGTGCTCGTCCGTATCAATGTCTACGCGAATATCGCCCGCTGCTGTTTTTAAATCATTTGCAGCTTTTAGTACCGCAGCCCGTTCTTCATCACTCTTTGCAATTGGCACAATGATTACCTGAATTGGTGCAATTTTTGGCGGCAGCACTAATCCGTTTTGGTCACCATGCGTCATAACAACAGCGCCGACTAAACGTGTGGTCACGCCCCAGCTTGTCAGCCACGGGTGCTCCAATTTGCCATCTTTATTTTGGAATTGCATTTCAAATGCTTTGGCAAAATTCTGTGAAAGCAAATGTGAAGTTCCCATCTGTAGTGCTTTACCATCCGGCATAAACGCTTCAAAGGTGTAGGTTCTATCAGCACCCGGAAACTTTTCACCCTCTGATTTGAGTCCTACTAAAACAGGAATTGCCAAATATTCTTCTGCCAACTGGCGGTATGCTTCAATCATTTCGAGCGTTGTTTTGAGCGCATCATCATGGCCTGCGTGAGCAGTGTGCCCTTCTTGCCAAAAGAATTCTGAGGTTCGCAAGAAAGCACGTGGGCGCATTTCCCATCGTACAACGTTTGCCCATTGGTTAATTTTGAGTGGCAAATCACGCCATGATTTAATCCATTGCGCAAACATGTGGTGGACCATTGTTTCTGAAGTTGGCCTTACCACTAATGGTTCAGCAAGCTTTTTACCCCCAGCGTGGGTTACTATTGCAAGTTCTGGGGCAAATCCTTCAACATGTTCAGCTTCTTTTTTAAAGAATGACTCTGGTATTAAAAGTGGAAAGATTGCATTTTGAGCCCCAGTTGCTTTAATTTTCTGGTCCATAATGGTTTTGATCGATTCCCAAATAGCATTACCGTAGGGGCGGATTACAATACAGCCTCGCACGGGTGATTGTTCAGCCAGTTGGGCTTGATAGACCACTTCTTGGTACCAGTCAGGGAATTTCGTCTTAATATCAGGGAGCTTGCTCATAGCGCTCTTTCGTTCACTTAATACAATGAGTATGATACTTTATACAGAAGTATACGCAAAATTAGGTATTCATACAAGTAAAGGGAACTCAATGGCCGATAAAAATACAACCCTACAAGAGCTTAAAGAAGTGGTGAAAGCATTTAGTAAAGAGCGTGAGTGGGACCAGTTCCATAGTCCAAAAAATATGAGTATGGATATTACTGGTGAAGCAGCAGAGTTGATGGAGATTTTCCAATGGTGTACAACCGAAGAAAGTTACCAACGAG
>JAYPWJ010000020.1:1991-6980 GCA_038135085.1 bacterium | reverse complement strand
ATATTTTACATGGGCTCTTATTATTTTGCGACCAAACCGGAATTGACTTGTCTGAAGCGTTTCATAAAAAAATGGAGAAAAATAAAAAGAAATACCCCGCAGAACGCTGCAAGGGTAAATCAGATAAATATACTGAGTATCAGATAATGAAAAATGACTCTGAGTAGTTAAAAGCTATCCCTTTTAGTGATTTATCTTATCCGTATTATCACTAATAAACCCCTTAATAAACCCATTAACAACCGCTTCTAGTTTTTGTACGTCGCAACACTCACAACGGATATTTCCGGATTCATCATATCCAGCTGGGCTACATTTTCCGCACACACTTTTTACCTTTTGATTAATATCATGATAGTTTGCTTTCCGAAAGTATGGTTTCGTCTTTGTAGGAATAAACAGGTCAATATGAACATTAGTGTTGACTATTTTGCATTTTACCTGTTGGTTTTTGCAACACCAACAACGGATATTTCCGTTTTTATCATGTTCAGCTGGGCTACATGTTCCGCATACATTTTTTGCTTTGTTGTAATCTGAATGAAAAATACCTGTGGAAACTATGTGGCATTTTGCTTGAATTGTACTTACTCCACCCATCACTCCAACTACTAATAACCCTAATAATAATTGTTTCTTCATAATACTAACCTACTATTAATAATCAACTTTATCGAGCATAGTCTGGTTGCGGTGCATATCGTCTTTCCATTTGTTCTTCTTGCTCTTGTATGTATTGTTTTTTCAGTTTGGCACAATAACTGTTAAGAGATTGTCCGGTTAATTTTGCAAGAACTTGCGCAAGAACCTCTTCTTTATTCTGTTTTAAAGCATTTAATTTGCTTTGAATAGTAGTCCCGCTCGCATAGCTTTTAAGCTCCCGATTCCACCCATCACTCCAACTACTAATAACCCTAATAATAATTGTTTCTTCATAATAACCTCCATAGTTTTGAAAGAAACGATCTATTCAATTTATAACTAATTTAATCTTATCAAATTAAAGCATCAAAAAACAAGAAAAACCTCCATTTTGTTGATTATACGCTTAAATGGGGGCTTTAATGCGCGATATACCCCTGTTTAAGCTCTTCTTGGTAAAACAGATATAAACCAAAAGAGACCAGCACAACCGTTATATAGAATGAAGGGCTGACGCTTTGACCAAACCATAACCAATCAAATAACGCTGCAATAAGGGGTGTAATGAACCCAAAAAATGAAAGGAGCGTCGCGGTATAGATATGGAGCAAATAGCCCTGCAGGTTAAAGCAGAGAAAGTTCCCGATTAAAATAAGCAGCACAAGCGGCCCGATAAACGAGGCTTTCATTAACGTTGCCACTGGTGGCCAGACTTCAAACGCGCGTGAAGTGAATAATGAACCAAGGGTGTTTTCTACTACCGGGGCACTTGCAATCATAACTGGTAAAAATCCTAAAAATCCAATAATAAGGCCAGCCCATTTTTTTGGAGTCATGACTTCTTTAAAGTAAATATAAGAAAACACAGCGGTAATAAATGGTGAAAGGCTATAAAGCAAACAAGCTTTTGCGGAAGTTATATATTTTAAACTGACAAATTCCAAAGAATATGAAAAGTAAATATGAAAAAGAACAATAGCAGCAAACCATTTATAATGCTCTCGTTTTATTTTAAATGCAAGGTGATCTCTAAATTTTACAAAACCGAGTAATAATGCCCCTGCAATAACCATTCTGATAGTAATGAAAAAGAGTGGTGGGACGTGCATAATAGCTTCTTTGCCGATAGTAAAAGTACTTGCAAAGAACGCATAGAGTAATAGAATCAACCACATAATAAATTTCCTTTAGTTTCTAAAATTAACAATATAAGTATAACGTTTTTTTTAATTAATTATTATTGCCGGATGAGGCCGGCACGGTCTTCTTCTTGGTAGAAGAGCCAAAACGATAGACTTAAAGCAGCGAGAGAAACAAAGAATGGAAGCTCAAGTGATTCTCCAAAAAAGAATAAACTTAAAACTCCGGTGAAAAGTGGAACACTCAATTGTCCAAATGCAACAAGTGTAATTGGGTATTTTTGTACTAAGAAATTGTAAAGCGGATAGGCCATAAGTGAGTGTGTAACAAAAAGATAACTCAATACTGGTGTCACTGCGCATACATCGGTAATTGGTATTGGGGACCACGTTTCAAAAAGACCGGAAAGTACGAGTGCAATAAGACCACCACCGGTCATTGCTGTTCCAACAACCATTAAAAATGGAGCTTTTTTATTTTGAATCAACTCTTTTGAAAGTACACCACATAAAACAAATGAAGTAGTGGAAACAATAACTGCAGCGTATGAAATCAAAACAGAAGTAATATCGACCTGCGGTGCCTTTAGATGGGAAAGAAGCAGTGGGAACATTCCCAAAACACCAAAAACGAGTGCACCTATTTTTTTCATGCCAAACTTTTCTTTAAACCACCACCATGAAAAGAATGCTGCAATAAATGGAGCAGTTGTAGCGATTAATGCTGCGTTTGATGAAGGAATAAAGCGTAATGCTTGTAGTCGAAAGTTATCCATAAAAAAGACACCAATGATATACGCAGTTAAATAGGGAATGAATGATTTTTTAATAAAGAACTTTTTTGCATCAGAAAAATACTGATACCCAAGAATACAAATTCCTCCGCCAGTCATGCGAATAGCGGTTAAGAAAAATGGTGCAGTATATAATGTTGCTTGCTTTCCAAAGGTATAAACCCCTGCCATAATGGTGTAAAAAAGTAATAATATAATCACAACGTCCCCGCTTCCTATCAACCAAGGTGTAACTTTTTTAGTTAAAAAATATACAAACTTATAAACACTATATCAAAAGAGTAGAAAAAAGGCCATCAAACGGTTCCATTTAAAAGAACTAAGGTGCAAACTATGCCAATAAAAGGCTTACTGGTTTGTTTCTTGGGAAAAAACATACAACCCAAAGGAAACCATTATCATTGAAAAGAAAAATATTAAAGAAACTTTTTCCCCTAAAAGAAACCAGGCATAAAGAGCGGCAAAGAGCGGTTCTGTAAAACCACAGAAAGCGACCATTGAAGCAGTATAATGTTTTAGCAAAAAACCATAAAGAGAATAACATATAAGCGCTATAGAAGAAGCCAAAGATACATACCATAAAAAATTTACCCAAGAAGTAACGGGTGGAATAATACCATTCCACTCTTCAATAAAAGAAGAGGCAATTAGGGCTAGAATACCACCAAAGAATATCCGTAAACCGTTAATATAAACTGTAGGGTGAGTTTGTTTTTTAATCATTTGTTTGACAGCAATCCAACCGTATGAATAGCTAGCAGCGGCTACTATTACAGCTAATTCATAAATACTTATTGAAAATGCTACTTCAGTTGATGTTTTCTGTAACAATATTGGGGTAATACCAATTATTCCAATAAATAATCCGAATATTTTATTTTTTGTTAACTTTGCAAACCCATGAAAGTATTCAAATAAAAGAGAAAAAAACGGAACAGAAAGAATTATAATTGAAGCTTTTGCAACAGCAATATGCTTTAAAGCCCAGTTGACAGAAATATAAGAAAGCGCAATTCCTATAACTGAAGCAGAGAAAAAAAGTTTCCAATCATCCTTAGAGAAAGGTTTAGTTTTTTCTGTTGTTAAAAAATGATAAATAAGAAGCAAGAGGCCACAAAGTATCATTCTAAAAGATATAAATAAAATTGGGGGTCCAAAATTGAACCCCAATTTAGCAAAACTAAAGGTTAAAGGGAAAAGCATAAATAAACCAATAGGAGGAATAATACCCCATTTTTTGGCAAATCTACTTATCCTCATAGAGCCCCTACGGTTTTTTACCGAGCGTACTCAATTGCACGTTTTTCTCGAATTACATTAACTTTAATTTGTCCAGGGAAGTTCATATCTTCTTCGATTTTTGTTGCAATATCACGAGCTAAGATTGCTGCCTTTTCATCATCAAGATAGTCTTCTTCCACAATAATTCTTACTTCTCGTCCAGCTTGAAGCGCGTATGCTTTACGGACACCGCCGAAACTGTTTGCAATCTCTTCAAGTTTTTCAAGACGTTTAATATATGCTGCTAATGTTTCTCTTCTTGCCCCAGGGCGTGATGCAGAAATAGTATCTGCAATCACCACAATCGGTGCATAAATTGACATGAATGGAACTTCTTCGTGGTGCGCTGCAATTGCGTTGACCACAATGGGGTCTTCGCCACAACGTTTTGCAATGTCACCACCAATTAATGCGTGAGGACCTTCTACTTCAGCAGTTACTGCTTTACCAATATCATGCAAGAGTCCTGCTCGTAAAGCTGTTTGTCCATCTAATCCTAATTCTTCAGCAATCATACGGGCAAAATAACCTACTTCTTTACAGTGATCAAGCACATTTTGAGAAAAGCTTGTTCTGAAATGAAGCTTTCCAAGTAGCGTTACAATTTCAGGTTTTACTCCTTGAAGATTAAACTCAAGTACCGCTTTTTTACCGTATTCTTCAACTGTTTCTTCAATTTCTTTTTCGCAAGCAGCAACGGTTTCTTCAATACGTGTTGGGTTGATTCGTCCATCAGAAATTAATTTTTCAAGTGCTCTACGTGCAACTTCACGACGAATTGGATTAAACCCAGAGATCGTAATAATTTCAGGAGCATCACCAATAATAAATTCCATTCCTGTCGCCATTTCAAGAGCTTTAATGTTTCGCCCTTCTTTTCCAATGATGCGACCCTTCATGTCTTCATCTGGTAATCTGACAACGCTTGAAGCATGCGGTGAAACCTGATCAACTGTATAGCGTTGCATTGCTGTTACGGTAATACTAACAGCTTTATCTTTAGCAACTTGACGAGATTCTTCTTCTACTTTCTGAATCCATTTTTGATTTGCCAATTGGACTTCAGCCTGCAATGCATCGCTTAATTCTTTTTTCGCTTGGTCTTTACTAAAACCACTGATATTTTCTAATTT
>JAYPWJ010000020.1:0-1981 GCA_038135085.1 bacterium | reverse complement strand
CTCTTCATTTGAATAAAGAATTTCACTCATACGAGACATTTTGCGTTCTTTTTGCTGAAGCTCTCGTTTGAGTTCATCAAGCTGTGTTTCTTTTTTATCAATTGTTTCGTATTTAGAGCTCAATTTTGCTTGTTGTCGCTCGATCTCAAGACGATCTCGTTTTATTTCAAGTTCAAATTCATTACGTTTTTTGTATACTTCATCTTTGACTTTTAAAAGTGACTCGCGACGTTCAGCTTCCATATCGCGCTTCATGCTCTTCCACTTCTCTCTTGATTGACCAAGAAGATTTTGAGCCTCTTGTGCCTTTCTTCGTGCATACATAAGCAAGGATCCAGCCCCTATAACTCCGGCGATGCTTACAATGCCTGCTATTGTTTCAACCATTATTTTATTCCCACATAATTCAACTATGCCACTAATTTGTCTTAACTAATATGCTTTTCGGCAGCCCAAAAAGATATAACTTTTTGGTTCAAAGATCGCGGTGAGAGCAATAGTTAAAAAAGAATAAAGTTAAACAAGATCTGAAAGTGCTTCATCCTGCTCTTTTAACCATTCACTGACAGTATTTTGTTTTTCACTGCATTCTTGGGCATGTTGTGCCTCTCGAAGTAACTTACTTGCCAGTTGAAGTGCAACAAGAACTGAAATTTTACGAGCGTCAGAAAATCCTGCCAAAGCAATATCTCTCATTTGTTGGTCAACCAATAAAGCAGCTTCTTTAAGATGTTCTTCCGGTTCATCCGTTACCAATGAGTATGTTTCGTCAAAAATTGAAACATGCACTCTTTCCTTTCTCATTGGACACTTCCACTTTCTATTAATGAATCAATATCAGCAATTAATTCATCAACAGCTTTCCTTGCGGAAGCCTTTTCCTTATCCCACTCTTTATGTAAATCTTCATCTTTTTTGGAAAGATCTTGCTTAAGGCTTTCAACTTGCTCTTTCAACGCTAGATTGTCAACTTCAAGACGTTCTTTATGAGCCTGTAGTTCCTTAACCAAGGTTACCAAACGTTTTATCTTCTCTTCTAAAGCTCCCAATATTTCCATCAATCTCTCCCCTCAAAAAACACATTGGATTTAGTGTACAGAGAAGGGAGATTTTTTGTCAAGAAAGGGACTGTTTTGCGAGGGTAGCAAGTTGTGCAAAGCCTTCTGGCTCAAAAACTGCTAATTGCCCAAGCATTTTTCTGTTAAGAGAAATGTTTGATTTTTTAAGACCGTTTATAAAAAGACTATAAGAAAGTCCGTTTTGACGGGCTCCTGCTTTAATTCTTGTGATGAATAATGCGCGCATATCACGTTTTTTTAGCTTTCTGCCTTTGAATGCAAAAGCGAGTGCTCGCATTAATGTTTCTTTAGCCCGTTTAAAAACATTTTTACGTTGGCCCCAGAAACCTTTAGTTTGTTTTAAAAGCTTTTTGTGTCTTTTTTTAACAACCGTACCACGTTTTACTCTTGTCATAATCTATTCCTACCTTTATAAAAACCAACCATTTAGTTGGGTAAGAGCCCAAGAGCTGATTTAAGATCTGATTTCGCAATATATCCACCTTGACGCAAATGACGTTTTCTTTTGCGAGTCTTTTTTGTCAAAATGTGACGACGTAAAGAACACATTCTCTTTACTTTACCGCTTTTTAGTTTTTTAAAACGCTTTTTTGCGGCAGCGTTTGTTTTCATTTTAGGCATGAAAAAATTCCCTTATTTTGTTTTTAATGAAAACACTTTAGACCACGCAGAACCAGCTTTGACTTCTTTGTCTTCGATGATTCTTTCGAGCAATCCACGCTCTTCAAACGTTTGGCCTATTTTATCAAATAGCTCTCTACCTCGCTCATGCTTATTGGCCATTTCACGACCTCTAAAGAGCAAAGTAACTTTCACTTTCTTTCCTTCTTCTAAGAATTTAATCCCTTGATTAATTTTAGTTTGGTAGTCATGTTCACCAATCTTAGGACGCATCTTAATTT
>JAYPWJ010000019.1:0-12396 GCA_038135085.1 bacterium | reverse complement strand
AAAAAGCAATTTTATCTACGCGTACAGATAAAATCATTTAAACAAGATCTGTTTGAAGATGATGTTTTAGTTATTGAAAAAATGCGCAAAAAATTGAGCGAATTAAATCTTTCGGACGAAGTTCAAGAAGAAATTAAGCGCCAAATTAACCGTCTTGAAAAAACAGCGCCAGATTCTGTAGAGGCAACGGTCACTCGTAATTATATAGAAACAGTTCTCACGCTTCCATGGAATACAGAAACCCCTGATAATCTTGATTTAAAACATGCTGCAAAAGTTTTAGATGAAGATCATTATGGTTTAAAAACTATTAAAGATAGAATTTTAGACTTCATCTCAATTAAAAACTTAAAAGAAGATGGTTATGCGCCAATTTTATGTTTTGCCGGAGCTCCAGGAATTGGTAAAACCTCACTTGGAAAATCAATTGCACGTGCACTTGGGCGTAAATACTTTAGAATCTCACTAGGTGGCGTTAAAGATGAATCTGAAATTAGAGGGCATCGCCGAACCTATGTTGGCTCAATGCCTGGCAGAATTATTCAAGCAATGCGCAAAACAGGAACAAAAAATCCAATTATTATTATTGACGAACTTGATAAAATTGGATCCGATTTTAGAGGTGACCCATCTGCCGCTATGCTTGAAGTACTTGACCCACAACAAAACAAAACCTTCTATGATAACTATTTAGGCGTTCCGTTTGATCTTTCAAAAGTAATCTTTATTGCAACTGCAAACAATATTGATGCAATTTCAGAACCGCTTAGAGACCGTATGGAAGTCATCAACCTTTCAGGCTATACTGCACCAGAAAAACTCAATATTGCAAAAAAATATCTTGTAAAACGAGCACTTGAAGAAACGGGTTTAACTAACAAAGGAATTAAATTTAGTGACGAAGTTTTAACAGAACTTATCAATAATTACACCCGTGAAGCAGGGGTAAGAAACCTTGAGCGAGTCATTAAAAAACTCTGTTCTAAGGCTGCTCGCTCACTTGTTGAAGAAAAAAAATCACTAATCTTTTTACCAGAAACACTCGAAAAACATCTTGGGCCAAAAAAGATTCTTGATTATGACAATGCACTTGAAGATCTTATTGGAATTACCAATGGCCTTGCCTGGACACCTTTTGGCGGAGAAATGTTAAAAGTTGAAGCAATTTTAATGCCAGGAAATGGTAAAATAATTCTAACAGGGCAACTTGGTGACGTTATGAAAGAATCAGCACGAGCTGCAATTAGTTACGCAAAAGCTCATATGAAAGAATTCAAAATTGATCCAAAAAAATTCCAAGATTTTGATTTACATATTCACATTCCAGCAGGAGCAGTTCCAAAAGATGGTCCTTCTGGTGGAGTAACATTACTTTCTTCAATTCTTTCTGTGCTTACTAACCGCCCAATCAATGCAAAATTTGCAATGACAGGTGAAATTAATTTACGCGGGAAAGTAATGCCTATTGGTGGTGTTAAAGAAAAAATTCTTGCTGCAAAGCGTAACCATATTGAAACGGTTATTCTGCCACATCAAAATAAAAATGATATTGCTGATCAAAAAGATATAACCGAAGGCATCAAGGTTTTATGGGTTGAAGATGCGCAAGAAGTGCTTGACCAAGTTCTTTTACCAGTGGAAGCCTAAAACGCAATGACAAAAGTGTTGACCATTGGGGCAGCAACACAAGACATCATCATTGAATATCATGAAGGCTTAGATGTTGCGCTTGTTACACAAGGAACGCCCCACCTAGCTTTTAAAGAAGGAAGCAAAATTGAGGTTGAAAAACTTCATTATGCAACCGGAGGAGGCGCAACTAACAGTGCTGCTTCATTTTCTCAGCTAGGCTATGAAGTTACCACTGCATTTAAAGTAGGCGATGACCCAGCAGGAACCTGCATTATAGAAAGCTTGCAAAATGAAGGAATTGACGTTCATGCAGCAGTTTCAAAAAAAGAACAAACCGGGGTCTCTTTTATTATTCCAAGCTCAAAAAGAGACCGTGTAGTCTTCACTTATCGAGGAGCCAACACAACGCTTGAACAACGGGATATCCCCACAACGCTCTTTGAGCAAATCAACTGTGTCTATATTACTTCTTTAACGCACAAAGCAGCAGATATTCTACCTCACCTTGCCTATACAGCACAAAAAACAATCAGTGGAAGCAACTTAAAAGTAGCAGTTAACCCAGGAACAAGCCAACTAACAAAAAACGTCGCACCACTTAAAGCCACACTTTCTCATATTGATATTTTAATTACCAACAGCCACGAGATGAAACTTTTTATGGAATCGCTTAAACCACGCTTTTTTAAATCAACTGGAGCAGGAACTATTGCTGATGGCCCCCCACTAACGCGCGGTATTCTTTCTTACGGAAAAATAACCTTTACCTTACATGAGTATTTAAAAGAAGTTTTTAAATACGGAGTTAAGCGAATAGTAGTAACTGACGGTAAACAAGGCGTATACGTTGCCACCAAAGATCAACTTTTTTTCCACCCATCTTTACCAACAGAAGTAGTTAACTCACTTGGTGCGGGGGACGCATTTGGCTCATGCCTTGTTGCAAACTTACTTCGAGGCAAAACAATTGAAGACTCAATACGAGCAGGAATTTTAAACGCTTCATCAGTTATTATGCACCATGACGCTAAATCGGGACTCTTGACTCAGTCAGAGATTAATGGGTATTTAACTGAGTTTGACAACAATTTATTAACTATTTACCCTCATAACATTTAATAACGAACTATTCTTAGGAGTTTTCGATGCAATTGAAAACACTCGCACTACTTGCCCTAGTATTCACGTTCGGCGCCCTCTATGCTACAAAAAAACGAAAAAAACCAGAAGTATGTCCTGCAAAAACTTCGTTCCATGCCCTATCAGCAAAAAGCATTGAAGGCAAGCCGGTTAAAATGTCTGACTATAAAGGCAAATATATCTTAGTCGTAAACACCGCTTCAAAGTGTCGTTACACTTATCAATACGAAGGGCTTGAAGAGCTTTATCAAAAGCATAAAGATAAACTGATTATTTTAGGATTTCCTTCAAATCAATTCTGGGGGCAAGAACCCGCTGACAATCAAAAGATTCACTCGTTTTGTAAAATTAACTATGGTGTAACGTTTCCACTCTTTACAAAAACAGATGTAAAAGGAAAAAATAAACACCCTGTTTATGAATGGCTTACCGACGAAGACCAAAATGGATGGAATAGCAAAGGTCCAGGATGGAACTTTCATAAGTATTTGATTAATACAGAGGGCAATTTAATCGCAGAATTTAGCGCAAGCGTAAAACCGCTTGATAAAAAAATTATTCAATATCTTAAGTAAAAAACGCTTACTAAAAGCTATAGAACCATAGCCTTAGAGTAAAAAACAGGATCTGTTGTTATAACCGTTCCTGTTTTACAGTCTATTCTATTTTCAGAACCCAAAATAACGCGCTTTGGTTTTAATAATGTTAAGTAATCCTGCTTTAAGTTTGGCCATAAATACTGCTTAACCCATTCACGCGCGGCTACACCTTTTTCAAGATGCTGTGTATAATTTTCAACAGCGTCACGCAAAGCATTTTCAAGCGTTTCTGGGGCGCAGTCATACTGCTTGCCAAGATCTTCCGAAAATTCGCTATATTTAGCGTTCACTTCAAGTAAAGATTCTACCGGAATCACACATCCAGATTTACAAATTGTTTTCTGAGCAGTGTTATTTGAAACAATACAAGGAATTCCCAATGCCATTGCCTCCCGCGGAGTATTTGAAAATCCTTCGCCAGTTGAAACTGAAACATAGCAATCGATACCTTTAAAATACTCAATGTAGGCTTTTTCTGTCATGATTTCTGATGTAATGACCACATTGGTAAGCCCAAGCCGCTGAACCATTTCTTCAGCTGTTTCTTCTGCATCAGGTAAACTATTAAAAAAGTCTCCCAATGAGCCAGCGCCTACCCCTTCTACACGCTCAAACAGTTTTGAAATGTTTTGTTGCATCATATCAAGTTTTACATCATTCATCGTTGGCTTTTTAATATGAAGCTTCAATTGATAATTAGAATTGTTTCCATATAGCCCCCCAAAAGCCTCAATAATCTTTTTTACATTTTTGCGTGGACTATTAGTAGCGATACACGCAAACGTAAATGGCTTACCAGCAAACTCTTTAATTGGCTCAGCTAAAAATCGCTCAAGATATAAACCAGTTGGAATACAAAAAATAGGCTTAACAACCCCTGAATCTTGATACACTTTGATATGATATGGATCTGGCACAATCACTGCATCAAAATAACTATTTAATGCGGCTACTGCCTTTTGAGGAATACGGCTTGATTCAAACATTGAATACGCAAATTTAACAGTCTTATCAGAAAGTTTTTGATAACAGGTATCACCAAGGAGGCCATTAATAGAATCAATATAAACAAACGTTTTTGGCTCTCCCAAATGGGTAGTCATACGAACTCTATTCTTAACCTGATACGGGTCATCAAAGCTCATATAGCCTTTATAATTATCAGCATGCTGCGGGAAATGATATGATTTTATTGCAATATCATTACTTAAACTGTCGATTATGCCATACCCTATTCTGCCGATACCATCACAAAATCCAGACGGTGCTGCAAGTGTTACCTCTGCTTTACGCTTTTCAATGATAGTTTGAAGCTTGTCTGCAAATGTTTTATTAGTCGTATAAATAGTTCGTGTTTTAGTATCAAGTTTATTTTGGCTACCTACCACAACATGCGCTGGGTCAAACAAGGTTAAATAGTCTTGTTTAAGTTTTGGCCAAATATACCGCTCTACCCATTCACGGCCATTTTGAGCTTGATCAAAATAAAAATCATAATTACTTACAACTTTTTCCATTGCGATAATTACATCGTCAACATCACACTCAAACTGACACCCAACAGTACGCGAAAGAGCTTCATACCATCCCGGTATTTTACGATTACATTCAACAGGCACTACATACCCTGAATCACAAATTGTCTTGTGCCCCGTGTTATTAGAAAGAATACATGGAACACCTAATGCCATCGCCTCACGAGGAGTGTTTGAAAAACCTTCACCGCGAGAAAGCAAAATATAACAATCAAGTGAACGTAAAAAATCTATAAACTCTTCATCACTTAATGTGTCATCAATAATTTCGATATTTTCAATTCCACGCTCTTCAATATAGGCCTCAAGTGAATCATCCCCCTGATAAAACGCATATTTAACATGTAAATGTAGTGCATAGTCTGGATTATTGCCATACTTTTGAATAAATGCATCAACAATAGTTCGTAAATTTTTTCTAAATACATCTGTTGAAGCACATCCAAAAATAAACGGCCCTTCTTCAGGCTCTTTTGTTGGAAAATTTAATAATGTTTCAAGATACAACCCAGTTGGGACACAATACATCGGTTTTTTAATACCAGAAGCCTCATACACTCCAATCCAATATGGATCCGGAACCACTAAGGCATCAAATTCCTTATTCAGGCAGTTAACACATTCTTCTGGAATTCTATCAGCTTCAAACATAGTGTAAGCAAGCTTTACCGTACTTTCTGGTACCTGCTTGTAGCAATCATTACTTAAAAGTGTAACCAACGGGTTAGTGTATAAAAACATATCAGCATCATCAAACCCAGCAACCTTATTAACCCTACTGCGCAAGTTAAATGGGTCATAATAAAAAGTACACACATGATCAGTATTATAAGTAATGGCAAGCTCACGCCCAAGATGATCAATGATTCCATAAGGAATTTTGCCAAGTCCATCACAAAAATCTAGCGTACCCGCGATTAAAAGATCAGATGCATAAATCTGTATTGAAGAAAAAAGAAACAATGCTACTAAAGTAGTATATTTTTTCATGTTAGTTCCGTGTAATCAATCTGCACCCAGTAGTCAAATACTTCTTGCTGTTCCTGTGTTAATGTTTCAAAGCATTTTGCTTTTGCATAAGGAGCATTATGGGCAACATCCCATAAAAAGAATCGTAAATCTTTTAAAAGAGCATGGAAGGTTTCAGGCGACAATTTGTCTATATATGCTTTACTTTGATTACGAGAGAACATTTTTTTAAAAAGTTCACGCAGCCCTTTACGGTCACGTTTTTGTCCCCATTCATAACTTAATTCATCAATAAAGCGTTTAAATGTATTTAACTTTTTAAAAACCGGCAACGCCTTACTATGGTAATCCTGCTTAAGCACTTTAAATCGATTAGTATCAGCACGATAAGTAGCATAATTCTCTTCTAAAAAATCAGCCGTACAAACCCACAAATCAAATACTAATCGAGCAACAGGGCCACCTTGCTCACGGTACATATAGTCTACTTTTGTAAGTGGAAAATCAACAAACTCTAAACTTTGCGCATTTACTGCCTGCGCACTTACGCACAAAGCCAATAAGATTTTCAAACCTAATTTCACAACTATTCCTTTCTCTCATAAATAAAGAACAATCCCTTATGCGCAAGTGTAAAAAGTCCCACAAAGCAGTGTCAAGAAACCTTTTCCCTTTAAAATTTCCAACTATAAGAGAAAGTTGCACAAATCGTTCTTCCAATGCCATAACTGATTGGTGTTCCTGCAACTTTTAATTCAAAAGCAGTTGCTTCACCTTCTTTTAAGATGCCAAACCAAAGTTTATTTTGCAACGCAGCATAACGTCTTCCCTGCTCAATTTCAAGTGGTACAGATGTTTTTGGAAGTGTTACAAATTTCTCAGCTGATTGATACCAGGCTTGTAAGCCCATCTCAAAGGCCCATCCGCGTGTTTTTAAGAGAACCCCCCAATCAAGTTGCAACATAACGCCAGGAAATACTACTATCTTATAACTTTCTGGAAATAGCTTTTGAACCAACTGCTTACTCAAAAAATCTACTTGAATGCGTGCTTCGTCTTCATCGTCAGGGTCAGAATCTGCCGATGCGTCAATTGCCGCTCGGTCAACCACCTTTTTAAAAAATTTACGCTCAGGAACAGGCAATAAAAAGTCTGCTTTAACTTGCGCAAAAACCTTTACCGCTTTTTTAAAATTCAAAATTAACTTCAGAAAAGGAGCAATACCAGGGTGATGGTCATTACCTAAAGGATGCTCAAGCACTAAGGTTGAAAGCCGATCAAGCGTTGCAACACCAAAATCAAGCGCATTCTGTTTAAGCTGATCATGCTCCCCTTCACCATAAAGATCAATAATATCAGCATGCAAATCAAGCGTTGGTGTTGGGCGCTTTTTATCAAAATAGCTTCCAATAATCCCTTTTTTAAATGCAAATGCAGTAGGAACAGTAATATCAAAGCCTCCGATAGTTGTAGAGCTTTTATACTGTTTTATTTCTTTTTCAAACGTAATGTGCAAATCACCAAAACCTACTTTATCACTTAATAAATGTTTTTGGGCAAACTTCTTTACTCCGCTCCCTTTTGGTTTTTCTTTTGGGCCGTCTTCAATCGCAACAGCTTCAACTTTGCGCGGCTTAAAAAGTTCAGCATTTTGAATTGCATCACGCTCTGCAGGCGTTAAATAAAAATTATATTCTTGATACAAAAGAGGAAGTTTAAAATAAACTCCCCAAGACTTCCATTCTGTTTGATAAAAAAAGAGTGCCCCTAACCTACGCTCTTGAACTTTTACTGGAGCAAATAATGAAAGCACTTCAGGCACGTCAATATCAGCAAAGCTCCGCTCATCAAGCACTTCTATAAGCCCCTGCTGCTTTATATCAACATAAGCATTTAATGCTGTTCTGTTTTGAAAATAAACTGCTTTACTCGTTTCATGATAAAAGAAGGTTGCCGTTTTTTGGCAAAAAAATGGTTGCGTACTACACTCATCAATAATATCCCGCTTGCGCGGTGACTTAGTGTAAAAATAAAATGGATCTTTTAAAACACGGTAACCATCTTCTGTAATAATATCTTCAAAAGTATTTTGAATTGTTCCTCTCATCATATTTTTAATACTGTCCATCTCTCCAGGTGCAAAATCGGGCATTGCAGCCTGGCAGGGTAAAAAAATAATAAATGTAACAATAAGGAACGTTCGCTTCATAGCTCTCTTTTCTTGCTTCTCTTTTTTACTTCTGTAAGACTACACCGTATCTTAATAATTCAAAGCACGGAATAATTATGAAAAATAGTTTGGCGCTTGTTATTTTATGTACGCTTTTAAGCTGCACAGCAACTGAAAATGAACCTACCCACAAAGAAAGCAATAAAGAAAAATTGGGAATAAAAACCCCAAAATAAGCTCCTACAAAGAGTCCTTCTTGCACACAAAAAACTGCTCAATTTGTAACTCAAGCACTTGAACTTGTTGATAAAACAAATGAAGATGGGCCAATTATTGAATACAGCATCCAATAAAAAGGAATCAAAATTATGAAAAAATTTTTGTTATTAGCACTTACATTTTTAACTTTCAATTGCGTTGCAGCAGAAGGTGGGCAAAAACCTCCTCACCAAAATGCCGCTGCTGATGAACAGTGCCAAGACCCAAGTTACCCTAGGTGCTATCGTAAGCAACAAATTGAGGAAATCGTTAACGCAGCACGAGCTGCAGGAAAAACAGAAGAAGAGCAAATGGAGTTAATAGCAAACGGCGCAGGAGGTCTTGTTTTTTCAGATGGTAGCAAAATTGATCCCGCTGCTCTTAAAGCAATACTATTAACAGTAGCTGAAGCAACAAAACAAGGAATCCCCGTAGTTTTTATGGACGCAAGGCAAGTCGTTAAAGAATGGGAACCAAAAAATTCGCAGTAATTGTTCGATTAAAAATAAAAAACCTTCTTTGCGAGGGTCTTTTATTGACCCAATGTGCTGATTTTGTCATACTTATCGAGAATAATAGACAATAAACACTCCCTTTAAGGAAAACTATGACAAAATTTTGGGGACCTGTTTTTTCCCTTTTTCTTTTAACTACTCAATTTGCAAATTGCTCACAACTAAAACCAGACAATTATTTCGGAAATGCTCCTGTTAAATATTGCTGGGTTCTCCTCCCAGAAATGTATGAAGAAAGTAAACAAATAAAAACTCCACCAGAACTTTACCCTTTTAATTGTCGTTCTTTTGCGGGAACGTCAGAACAGTTTAATCGTATAAGCCCATCTGTACGCGCTAAAATGCTTGACATGCAAAATGACATTGTAACTTCAGAAGCTATGGCATACATGATTAATCAAGGGATTGAACTTCTTTGGAATGCTGGAGCAAAAGGCCAAAGCTGGTACGAAGCTGTTAAAAAAGCTAACTATGCAGGAAACAATAAAGCACAGGCAAATGACATTCTTCTTACTGCAGTAATTATTCACCGATCTTTTCCATGTATATCCCAAGAAGATTTTTTATCCATTCGTAATAAAAGTCTTCCCGAAGTGATTGAATTAATAAAAGGACTTGATGAACAAACACATGCCAATCATTTGATAAGCCCTTTTATAAAAGGATTTAAAAAATCTAAAAAATACCCAGAACTTATCGCAAGCCTAACCCCTATAGCACTAAAACAAGTTCAAGCAATAAAAGATGACCTTATACGAAAAATTTATTCTCGTGCTGATATTTTTAGAACCGCAGGTACAAAGATGGTTGTCACAAAGAAAGAGCATTTATAAACAACCAAAAGGCTTTACAATTCAGGTATGAATGATTAGCCTGGAACTGTAAATTATCAATCTTTTGAGGGCGTTATGGCACAAAAAACAGAAACGACTGGACAAGTTCTTCGAATCAGTGGAACTATTATTGATGTTCAGTTTGAACAAGCTGCAACTCCAGAAATTTTTAATGCAGTTACTGTTAAGATTCCTAAAGAATCTGACCCAAATGAATTTAAAAATGCGAGTCTTGAAGTAATGCAACAGCTTGGAGACGGTGTTGTTCGCTGTATCGCGCTGGAAGATATTTCTAATATTAGCCGTGGGCTTGAAGTTACTAATTCCGGTGGCCCAATTAAAATTCCTGTTGGTAAGCAAACATTAGGACGAATTTTTGATGTACTTGGTAATCCAATTGATAATTTAGGCCCAGTTGATGGAAAAGAAGATCCATGGCCAATTCACCGCGACCCGCCCCCATTGGTTGAACAAAGCATTAAAAACGAAATTCAAGAAACCGGCATTAAAGTAATTGATTTAATTTGCCCCTACCTTAAAGGTTCAAAAATCGGTTTGTTTGGTGGTGCTGGTGTTGGTAAAACTATTTTGGTTATGGAGCTGATTCGTAACATTGCACTTGAGCACGGCGGATTTTCTGTTTTTACTGGGGTAGGTGAGCGAACCCGTGAAGGAAACGACCTCTGGCTTGAAATGCAAGAGTCAAAAGTACTTGATAAAACAGCTTTAGTATTTGGCCAAATGGGCGAAATGCCCGGCGCACGATTACGCGTTGCTTTAACCGGTTTAACCATGGCTGAATATTTTAGAGATAAAGAAAAAAAAGATGTACTTTTATTTGTTGATAATATCTTTAGATTTGTTCAGGCTGGGGCTGAAGTTTCTGCATTGCTTGGTAGAATGCCATCTGCTGTGGGCTATCAACCAACATTAGCAACAGAAATGGGGGCATTTCAAGAACGAATCACCAATACCGTTAACGGCTCAATTACCTCTATTCAAGCAGTATATGTACCGGCTGATGATATTACTGACCCTGCTCCTGCAACAACCTTTATGCACCTTGATGCAAACACCGTGCTTTCACGTAAACTTGCAGAACTTGGCATTTATCCAGCTATTGACCCACTTGATTCAAACTCTAAAGGACTTGATCCACACGTAGTTGGCCAACGTCATTATAACGTTGCACGTAAAGTACAAACTCTTTTACAACGATATAAAGAGCTCCAAGATATTATTGCAATTTTAGGAATGGAAGAACTTTCTGAAGAAGATAAAACAACGGTGAAACGAGCTCAAAAAATTCAAAAATTTCTAACACAGCCTCTCTTTGTTGCCGAAACATTTAGCAACATTAAAGGAACCTACGTTCCAAAAGAAACCACTATTACCGATTTTGAAAAACTGGTAAATGGTGAATGTGATGATTGGCCAGAACAAGCTTTTTATATGGTTGGTGATTTAGAACAGGCATGGCAAAAAGCCGAAGCAATCAAAAAGAAAGAGAAAAGTAAGTGAAACTTTCAATCATAGAGCCCGTTTCAAAAAAAGAAATAGAGGTTGTTTGGATTGAAGCAAACACCCCTGATGGAAGCTTTATTATTCAAAATGGACATGCTTCAACAGCTTTAGTTTTAGCGGTAAACAAAGAATTAATTTATTGTTTTAAAACAGGAAAACAAGAAGCAATTAGACTTAAAAAAGGTGGTATTCTTGAAGTTCAACTGAACCATGTAACTGTTCTAGTGGGATAATTCATGAAAAAGCAACTTGGTTCAATTGTTGGAGGCTCACTGGTTGAAGGGCTTACCATGCGGATTACACCAGAAACACCGCTTGAAAGCATTAAAACCGGCAAATTTGTTTCTATTATTGGTAAAGACTACACCTTCTTTTCATTAATCACAGACCTTTCTTTGGAAGTAACCAATCAAGATATTTTGCTCTACCCACCAACAGAAAAAGAGACGCTCCTGCACAGTTTTTTAAAGCGGAAACATATCTATGCAACGGCACAATTAAAGCCAATGGTTATGCTTGATAAAGAGCAAAAGATTGGGCCAGTTAAAACCATTCCATCCCATTTTGCAATGGTGCAAGAAGCACAAAACAAAGATGTTGCCTTAATCTTTGGGGATGAAAAAGATAGTTCCCAAAAATATTTTAGTATTGGCACGCCACTTGATATGGACACACCCGTATGTATCGACCTAGAAAGGCTAACGGAACGGAGCACCGGTATTTTTGGAAAAACAGGAACCGGCAAAACATTTTTAACACGATTAGTACTGGCCGGATTAATTCATTCAAAAAAGTCGGTCAACTTAGTCTTTGATATGCATAGTGAATACGGTTTGCAAGCACGCAAAGAAGGGCCGGGACATTCATTTGTAAAAGGCCTTAAAACATTATTTTCTGACCGCGTTGCTATTTTTACACTTGACCCAACTTCTACACGCAGGCGTGGGGGAACAGCGGACGTTGAAGTTGAGCTTACCTATCAAGATGTTCGCGTTGAAGATATCATATCACTCCAACAAGAGCTGAATTTACACTCTACCGCCTTAGAGGCCGCCTATTTAATTAGTGCCCGTTATAAACAGAATTGGCTTCAAATTTTACTTGAACAAACTGATATTAAAGAATTTGCCAACTCAATTGGTGCACACCCTGAATCAATTGCAGCGCTTTATAGAAAATTAAAACGTATTGAACGGCTGCCGTTTTTCAAGACACAAGCCA
>JAYPWJ010000018.1:9907-12808 GCA_038135085.1 bacterium | reverse complement strand
TCGTCAACATTATCACTTATTGTTTCATTATCAATAGTGAGGCTTTCTTCCCCTTCAGCATGAACAGTGAAATAACGTTTTTTTTCTGATGGTTGTTTAAAGGTTACATTATTGCCTTCAAGGGTAAGGTCTGCCTCGCAATCTTCTGCGTTGATAGTATCAGAATGAACGACCACATGTTTTTTGGCGGGTACAAAAACGGTCACCTCTTCCCCTGAAAACGTCACCTCATGTGAGGAGCCTTTTTCTAAAATTGGGGTGTGTGGGTGATGAACTTGATTACTTACAATTAAAATAGCATCGCCATTATCAGTTTCTGATGGCTGAATTTTTGTTGTACCGCCGGGATTTTTTATGGTGACAGTATTTCCTGTAAAACTATATGAATCAGCCTTTGTATTCATGGTAATTGAAAAAGAAGTGAGTAATAATAGAGAAAAAGTAGTGTGTTTCATACGTCTGATCCTTCCTTATAAACGAGCACTTAATATAATTTGTGCACCAGCGTACTTAAATTATTTTTTTTGTAAAGAAACTATTAAAGTGCTATTGGAAGAACTTTTGGAACCGGTTTATAAAGCAAAGAATCTTGTATTAATGTATTAAACGTTTCTAGATTTTGGTTAACCTTTATGGCAAGCGTTTTAAGTGAAACTTTTTTTTCAATCATTTGGGTAAATTGTTTTGTTCCAACAATATGATTTATTAAAGGGCGATAGGTAAAGTTAATATTGTATTTTTGAATCCATGCAATTAAAGCCCACAAAAAATTTGAACAAGAAACAGTTTCAATTGATTCGATTTTAAATTTAATACCAACTACTGGTTCATTTGTATAGGGAGTGGTTTCTTTGCGATCCTGTTTTAAAACGATAATATTATGTCGTGTACAGATTTCAATTAACTCTCTAAAATCAATTTTTTTTTCTTTAACAATTTGTTCTGGTAATAAAATCCACTGAAACGCTTCACCGGTATCAAGCGCAACATCAAAGGGGCGCATGTTATCAAGAATACACCCAAAACAGTATCCAAAGCAGGATTCAAGTGTTGCAATGTTGGGTGAAAGTGGGACCAAAAGCGCTCTATTTAAACCTTGGTCTCTGGTGTAATTTTGTAATGGTACAATAGTTAAATCAACTGGTGTTTTTAAACAGTGTTTATTGAAGTAGAGTGCCAGCTCACCAATGGTTAAAGCATGTCTAAGGGGTAATGGCGCAATGGCAACAAAGTGAAGTAAGTCAGATTCTACAAGCGGTCCTTCCATAATGGTGCCAAGAGGATTTGGGCGGTCTAAAACAATGAATGGTTTATTGTGTACTGCAGCTGTTTCCATCATGTGGTACATAATTGAGCTATAGGTGTAATGGCGTATGCCGCAATCTTGCATGTCAAAAATAAGGGCATCAATGTGGGAAAGATCAGGAGCGCAAAATGATTCGTTTTTGTGAAGACTTATAATAGGTAGTCCGCTTTCTGCGTCATAACTATTTTCAATGTCTGATCCAGCTGCCTGAAGGCCGCTTAATCCGTGTTCTGGCGCATACAGCGTAGCAATGGTAATGCCCTGTTTTTGAAGGAGTTCAATGTTCCGTTTGTATTGTTGGTTAATACCAGTGTGATTAGTAATAAGCCCAACCTGTTTATTTGCAAGTTGGGCAATAAGTTTTGTAGGAAAAGCTTCAAGTCCCAGTTTAAATTTTGCTTCTAGTGTAGATGTTAGGCACAAAAAAAGAAGCAGTCTCACTATGAGCTTGTAACGTTAATGTTTCCACTGCCAGTGTGAAGTTTAATGGCTGAACCACCTTCACCAATTTTTCCGTATGCTTCACGTTTGAGTTGCGCTAAAGTGTTGCGGTTAAATTTCATAGTGCGTGATTTAGTTGTAATCGGGATTTCAGAGTTGATTGCACCTTTCGTAGTTTTCAAGAATACATCTGCATTACTGCTTTCTGGCATGGTAAGTTTGATGTTTCCACGTCCGGTGATCGCAAGAATTTTATTTTCAGGTTTTAATTCGCTAGCAGCGATTGTAATTGAGCCTCGGTTAGCGCTTGTTTTAACTGGGCCTGTTACGTTTTCAAGCAAGATATTACCGCGTTCTGTTTTTGCCATTGCTCCATGTTGAGCGTTAGCAATAGTGATTGAACCTTTTTCTGTGGTGACTGATTGTAAACGTGCTGAATCTGGTACTAGGATATCGTAATGAACTGCACATTTAGTTTTAGGGTCTTTATAGATAGTTTCAATACGTAGTCTGTTGTTAGCAAGGGTTTTTTTGACCGTTGTTGCATCTATTGCTTGTTCAGATCCTCTTTTGCGTGCTTCAATAACTACTTTTTGCTGCTTCCATGTTTTAACCGTGATATCCCCTTTGATATTGCTGATGCTGATTCCACAGTTTTCGGGAACTTTTTCAGTTAATGAGATAACTTCTTCTTTACCTGATGACCAGAATTTTAAATCTTTTAAAAAAGCCTGTGTTGCGGTATGATATCCAAATGATACAAGGCATGCAAGGGATAATAAAATACTATTTTTATAACGTTTCATATTTTTCCTTCATAAATTAAGCAATTTACAAAATTAAGGTTCTAACCATGGAGTCTACAACAGTTACCCAAAACATTCAAAGGCTTAAAGAAGAAGTTCTTCCATTATTTGGTAATGTTCGCATGATAGTAGAAGCGATTGATCGATCAGGGGGAAGAGCTTTGCTGGTCGGGGGTGCCGTGCGGGATCTATTGCTTGGAAAATCGGTTAAGGATCTTGATATTGAAATTCACGGGCTTCCGCTTACTCAGCTTGAAGCCATTTTAAAACGTTTTGGCCATGTTAGAATTGTGGGTAAACAGTTTGGAGTTCTCCGTGTTGATGGAGTTGATGTTGATTGGTCTATTC
>JAYPWJ010000018.1:8590-9897 GCA_038135085.1 bacterium | reverse complement strand
AAGTATCACTTAACCCTTATCTTTCATTAAAAGATGCATTTTTGCGCCGTGATTTAACGAGTAATGCAATGGGCATCGATCTGATTACCTTTCAACTTGAAGATCCCTTTGATGGGCAACGTGATTTAAAACAGGGCATACTCCGTGCGCCAGACCCAGAACTATTTATTCAAGATCCACTTCGTTTTTTCAGAGTAATGCAGTTTATTGGGCGGCTTCAAATGGTTCCTGATGAGCAATTAAATCATATTTGCCGTGAAATGGATTTATCAGAAGTGGCTTCAGAAAGAATTTTTCAGGAATTTGAAAAGTTATTTCTTAAATCAAAACAACCTTCATTGGGTATTCAGTGGCTCCAAGACATTGATAGACTTAAAGAAATTTTGCCACAATTACATGATACTATTGGGGTTGTTCAACGACCAGATTATCACCCTGAAGGAGACGTTTTTGAGCATTCAAAGCAGGCACTTGATAAAGCAACAGAGTTAGAGTGTGCTGATGAAGAGGAGCGTCTTACATTGATTATGGCTGCACTTTGTCATGATCTTGGTAAAGCTGTTGCAACACAAGAAGTTGATGGGGTAATTCATGCTTTTGGGCATGACACTATGGGTGCTCCAATTGCAGCAGAATTACTTGAAAAATTAACCAATAAAACAAGTATTAAAGAAACCGTTCCAAAATTGGTTCGTTATCATATGATGCCTTTTGCATTTATAAAATCGGGAGCAAAAAAGTCCGCTTATAAACGCCTTGCAAAAAAACTTGCTCCACATACCAATTGTGCAATGCTTGCAAAGCTTTCCATTGCAGATAAATTAGGTCGAAATCCTGAGGTTGGCAAGCCGCTTGTAGGTATTACGCATCCTGATATTGATGGGTTTATTCAAATAGTTGAGCAGGTGGGTGTTTTAAATGAGCCAGAGCCAGCAGTATTAATGGGAGCAGATCTTTTAGATCAGGTTAAACCAGGGCCGCGAATGGGTAAACTTCTTGAAAAAGCGTATAAAATTCAAATTGAGCAGGGTGTTACAGATAAAGAAGAGCTTAAAAAGCGCATTCTTTAATGATACATTGCAGTTTGGAGTTTCTCTATTTTATACTTTATAAGTAAGAGGGGTCTTTTAAAGTATAAAGGGGGACGATGTGAAAAAAGTAGTAGTATTCATACTTTTGAGCGTTTATGGAATAGCTCAAGCTCAACCACAGTTGGTAACCAATCATATTCAATGTGCACCTGGTATTGATGTAAAAGATGAAGGTAAATTTGGTATTAAGTTAAAAACCCGTAGGGGCAGTCAATT
>JAYPWJ010000018.1:0-8580 GCA_038135085.1 bacterium | reverse complement strand
TGACTGAAGTCAATTTGTTTCTTGATTCATATTTAAATGGGGTTCCCGTTTCAATGAGTGGATCAATTCAGTTTACCACTCCACAAAATGTCAGTGATGTTCACAATCGTTTTGCTCAAACGGTAACAGCCCATAGAGCTGATCCTGCAAAAAATCCAGTAGGAACATTTAAAAGCGGTGTTTTGAGCTGTAAGTTTAGTACGGGGCGTGGTGAGGCTCCTATTGTTGCTAATACTCAAAAGCTTGGGAAACTTTACCAGTGTCCGCTTGCGCAAGATGTTAAGGTTATTGGGCAACAAAAAACAGATTTAGTTTTAGTAAAACCGCGGCCACGTGAAACAAAACCGAAGCATCAACAACCTGATGAGGGTATGTGGGATTATGCGGTTCCTCAAATTATGCCTTCTGAGGTTGCTGATAAGGTACTTGTTCGTGCGCCCAATAAAGAAGAACTTTATTATTACAATACACAAATCCAACCAACTGCTGAGCAACGGCAGGAGTATGGACCAGAAGTTATTGCAAAGCTTTTCCCGGTAAAATATATGTATGACCAAACATCGGCGGGCAAGAAGGTGCCGATGCTTTTTGAAAAGCATGAACTGTATACCTATCAATTTTCAGGAAGATATGGCGCTGATGTAGTGCTCGAGTCACCATCGATTCATAAAGAACATGCAGTGAAGAATGGGCAACGGGTAACAACTGCAATTAAAGCTGGAAATATAAATGTCGGAGTAAGTACTGATGGCAAAAACAGAGCACTTAATCAGTTTGGTGAAATCTTAGTTCCAAATTGTCGTTCTACTAACTTTAAAAGAATCGGTACTAAAATAATGGTGCAATGTGTGTATGGTAATAATGTTGAGGAAGATAAAAATATCGTACTTGAAGCTGATATTACTCATGATATTGATCTTGCAAATGCATCAATGTGGGGTGCATCAGTACAAGATAGAGGTGCTTATCCATTGCAACGTATGACACAAGATTACAGTACACCTTTAGCGCAACTTACTGATAAATTAAAAGATGGTGATAGTGCTCAATTTTCATCACTTTTAAGTCCGGATGCGCAGTTAAATCGTCATAGTTTTATAGGGATAACTCAAGATGGGTTTATGCCACCACCATTTATGATTGTAACTAAGTAGTAATTGTTTTTTATCTGCTTGAGCTTTTCTTAAAAAGTAGAGTATACTAGCTCTGTTTAAACAACTTTTAAAAAGGAAAAGCTCATGCCATTACTCTTAGGAAACGGCTTCTGGCACTTGGTTACCCAAGCTGACAGCATGACCAAACTAGTGCTTTTTGGATTGCTTATGTCATCCATTGTGTGTTGGACTATCGTCTTTTATAAACTTGTTTTGCTAAATGTTAAAACAAAACAGCTCAAAACAGTTTTGAAAAAATTAAAAAAAGTTGAGTCACTTGAAGAGCTTGTGGCCTTGACTAACCAGTACGCAAAAACTTATCCAGGCCATTTATTGGTTACTCAGTTAAGTCATGCAAAACAAGCACTTGATCGCTCAAAAACAAAAGAACGTTTAGGTAAAGAAGAATTAATTCTTGATGAAGCGCGGTTTTCATGTATTGATGATATGGTTCATGTTGAAGAACGTTATTTGCCAGTGCTTTCGGTGACAGCTGCAGTTTCTCCATTGCTTGGTTTGTTTGGAACAGTATGGGGTTTGACTCATGCATTTATGAGTATTAGTGAAAAGCAAGCGGCAGATATTGTAACAATTGCACCCGGTATTGCAGAAGCATTACTTACAACGCTTGGTGGTTTAATGGTGGCCATTCCGGTTTCTATTATGTACCACTATTTAAAAGGGCAAATGGGTGAAATTGAGTTTCAACTTCACAAAGTTTCAGAAAAAGTTCATGCGCATGTACGTATAACCTTACTTGAAGAAAAGGACGGTCATGAGATATCGATCACACCGCAGGAGACGGAAAAACGAACCGTCGCTTCCTGAAATTAGCATGACGCCGTTAATTGATACGGCATTAACACTTTTGATTATTTTCATGGTAACAACGCCAATGCTTAAAAAAGAAAATGCATTGCAAGTTGAACTCCCAAAGGGAAATGTAAAAGAGATTAGTGATACGCAAAAGCAGGAACTGATTATTACTATTGATAAAAGCGGAAAGCTTTCTTTAAATGATGTTGTGCTTAGGCAAAAAGATCTATTACCAAAGCTTAAACAGAAAGTTGGCCCTAAAGGGCAGAAGACTGTTTTTGTAAAAGGTGATACTGGCGTTGCGTATGGAAAGGACAACTAACTCGTCGATAAGATTAATCAGGTAGAAGGAGTTCGTTATGTTGCTCTGGCAACAGCTAAGACTGTCGCGTAAAAAGAAGTTTTTAACCAAGCTTTTTTTCTACTCTTCAGTGTTCCATGCCTGTTTATGTTTTGTTTTGTTTTTTGTTTATGCTCGGTATAGTTCTCGTCCTGTTATACAGGTTAGTTCTACGGGTGCCGATGTAATCGTAAAATTGATTCCATTTGCTCAAAAGGCTCCCAAACAATCAGTAGCAAAAACAGCAACTCGGTTTGTTAAAAATGCGCCTAAAAAAGTTGCACCAAAAGCACAGCCAAAAAAAGTTTTAAAACATATTCCAAACAAAAATATAAAGCCGTTTAAAAATAAAGATATAAAAAAAGCGGCACCAAATAAAAAGCCTATTGCTCAAAAACAACCAGTTCAAAAGCCGGTTGAAAAAAAAGAGCAGGATATTAAATATGTGACACGTAAAGAGTTTGATGCAGTTTTGGTAGAACAGGCATTGCAAGATGCTATTGCACAAGTGTGGGCGCCACCTGCTGGTATGGAAGAAACGTTAGTGTGTGAAGTTGCATTAACAGTTGGGTGGAATGGTGAGTTGGTTGCGACAAGTGTAGAACACTCTTCTGGGGTTGTTGTCTATGATATTGCTGTAGAACAGGCGATTGAGCAACTCAAGTTCCCGCGTCAAACCTGGGGAAAAACTGTGCGGGTTGCCTTTAAACCGTGAGGAAATTATGAAAAAAATTTTATTACTTCTGAGCTTTTTACTTTTCAATCAGTGTAATGCACTTAATATTGCTGCTCATAAAACACGTAAAATGGGTATAACCGTTGCTGGCGTGGGCAATGATACTGAAAATTTAAGAATGGTTTGTGATACGATTAGCAACGATCTTTCATTTCCTGGGCAATTTGATTTAAAAGTAACTCGCTTGTTAAAACTTGATGATAAAATAGGGCCAAAAACCTACAAGCAAAATGGACCATTATTGTTAGCGGTTACTGATAAAGCTTCAGATAATGCACTTGAATGGCGTCTTTACAATACTCGTTCTGGTAAAACAATAGCTGCAAAAAAGATGGTTAAAAAGGGAAAATCAGTGCGTGAGTGGGGCCATGCTTTGGCTAATCGAGTGCTTGAAACGCTTACACAGCGGGATGGATTTTTTAGTTCAAAGTTGGTCTATTGCAAAGAGCCGGTGAAAGAAAAAAGAAAAACAAAAATTTGTGTAGCAGATTTTGATGGTAAGAATGAAGCGGTTATTGCAGACCTTGATACGTTAGCAATTGCGCCTCGTTGGAACAATAATACTATTCTCTATTCTGAATATACTGCTGAAAATATGCGGCTGATGTGGACTGATTTAAAAGGTAAGCGGCATGTCGCCACAAGTTTTGATGGGCTTAATATGCTGCCATCATTTTCTGAAGATGGTAAAGATATAGTTCTTTGTCTTTCTGCTGAGGGAAGCAGCCAAATTTATCGGTATCATTATAATAAAAATAAAAAACAGGCGGAATACCAACGGCTTACAGAAAATGATGGAAACAATTTGTCACCAGTTATTTTAAGTAATGGTTCAATTGCGTTTTGTTCTGATTTTGAAACTAAGCGTCCTCAAATTTATATTATGGATAAAAACGGTAATGATATTCGCAGAATTTCTCAAGGTGGCTGTTGTACCTCACCAAGTTACTCTCCAGTCAAGAATAAAATTGCTTATTCAAAGCTGGTTGAAGGGGTTTCACAAATTCTAGTTTATGATATTGATACGGAACAAACAAAGCAGGTAACGCATGATCGTGCTCATAAAGAGGAATCTTCATGGTCGCCATGTGGGAACTATTTAGTATTTTCAGTTTCTGATATTAAAACGAAGCGGCTTGCGGTTTATAATTTACTTACTAATAAGCGTCGTTTTATTACTGATGCAAACTATCGATATAGTTATCCATGTTGGTCGGGTAATCGATTATTGTTTCCAAATTTAGGTTGAGCATAATGCTTTATTGACGCTTTTCTTATAGAAAAAAGGGCCCAGAAGTCGACAGTAGCTCTTGAGTGTATTATAATTCACTATGAGAAGGGGTTATAAGATAGGGAAACTTCAAGGAAGGTAAAAATCAGTATGAAAAAAAATAAAAATCGGTTTCGTGGAATGCCAGGTGGTCCAGTCAATCTGCTTCTTTTTGCAATGCTTTTATGTGGCGCAATTTTTATGCTCACAAAAGTTGCTGATACAGTAAGAGAGCGTGGAGAAATTCCATATTCTCAATTTTTAAGTTTAGTGACTAAAAACAAGGTCAAGAAGGTTGATATCATTGGTGCCGCAGCAACAGGTGAAACGGTTGATGGTAAAAAGTTTGAAACTGTTATTGTTGAAAACAACCCAGAACAATGGGAGCTTTTACGTAAGCATGATGTTGAATTTAACATTGTAAATAGCTCAAGCATTGGTTTTTGGCCGTTGGCATTTATAGCTTCTTTATTATTGCTTTTATTGGTTGCGTGGTACTTGTTTCGTCCTTCTCGTGGCGCTGGGCCAGGGGGGGGTGGTAATTTATTTACCATGGGCAAAAGTAAAGCTAAGATGTTTTTACCTTCTACTATTAAAGACAATTTTTCTTCAGTAGCTGGTGCTGCAGAGGCAAAAGAAGAATTGCAAGATGTCGTTGATTTCTTAAAAAATCCAGAAAAATATAAACGTTTGGGTGCAAAAATTACCCGGGGTGCTTTATTAGTTGGTGAGCCTGGAAATGGTAAAACGTTGCTTGCTCGTGCAGTTGCTGGTGAAGCAAATTGCCCATTCTTTAGTATTAGTGGTTCAGATTTTATCGAAGTATTTGTAGGTGTTGGTGCGTCCCGTGTGCGTGATCTTTTTGCCCAAGCCCGTAAAGCAGCGCCAAGTATTATCTTTATTGATGAGATTGATGCGGTAGGTCGTCAAAGAAGTGGTGGTGGTTTTGGTGGTGGTCACGATGAACGTGAACAAACTTTAAACCAGTTATTAACTGAAATGGATGGATTTGAGATTAATAAAGATCCTATTATTGTACTTGCAGCAACCAACCGTCCAGATGTTCTTGATAAGGCATTATTGCGACCAGGAAGGTTTGACCGACGTGTTGAAGTTCCTTACCCAGATCTTGCAAGTAGAAGCAAAATTTTGTCGCTTCATGCAAAGTCTGTTCAAATTGATGATTCAGTTGATATGAAAAAGATTGCTCGCGGAACACCTGGTTTTTCTGGTGCGGACCTTGCAAACTTGATCAATGAAGCTGCAATTGTTGCTTCAAAAAAGAACCAAGAAAAAGTAACGTTACATGATTTTGAAGAAGCACGAGATAAAATTCTTTTGGGTAAAGAAATTAAAACAATTGCTTTAACTGAAGATGATAGAAGAACAACTGCATACCACGAAGCTGGCCACGCATTGGTTCGTTTGTTGCTTCCAGATATTATGGATCCACTTCACAAAGTAACAATTGTTCCTCGTGGGCGTGCACTTGGGGTAACCCACTCTATGCCGGAGCGGGAAAAATACACTACCACAAAAGAAGAAATGTTAGCTTCTATTAAGGCTGCATTGGGTGGAAGAATTGCTGAAGAAATTAAATTTAATGAGCTTTCAACAGGTGCATATAGTGATTTCTTAACTGCAACCGATATTGCGCGTGACATGGTTTGCCGTTATGGAATGTCAGAGAAACTTGGACCAATTGTGTATTCGCAACGTCAAGGTGACTTTGTTTATTCACAACAAACAGCTGAAAAAATTGATCAGGAAGTAAAAGACATTGTTGAAGATTGTTACAAAGATGCAAAACGACTTCTCAATGAAAATGATGATAAACTTACAAAACTTTCTGAATCGTTGCTTGAAAAAGAAACAATGTTTGCTGGTGAAATTTATGAGCTTCTTGGTATTGAGCCACGTGAAGATCATCGCTTTGCAGAGTAAAAGAGAGAGGTAGTGGTATGAATCCGCAAGCATTGGTAAAGTCGGTTGAGCCAATTATTCGTAAAGCGGGTGATTTGCTTCGCTCCTATTTTCGTAAAACGGTTGATCGAACCTACAAAGATGATGGGAGTTTTGCAACTCAAGCTGATATTGAAAGTGAACAACTTTTGATTGAACATTTAAAAGACCTTGTGCCTGGCGCAGGGTTCTTTGCTGAAGAATCGGGAAAGATTGCAGGTAATGAATATTGTTGGGTTATCGATCCACTTGATGGTACAACTAATTTTGCACGTGGACTGCCTTATTTTTGTACCTCAGTTGCGTTAACAAAAAATGATAAGCCTATTGCTGGTTTTATTTTTCAACCACTTATGAATGAGTTTTTTTATGCTATTAAAGGTGGTGGTGCTTATTTAAATGGTCAGCCAATTTCGGTTTCTGAACCTCAACCGGTTGAAAAAAGTTTGCTTATTTATGCGCTGCCTTATCAAGATGAATCGAATTTTTTTAAGGCTGTGTGTCATTTTGCTCAACGTGCAAATACCTCACGAATGCTTGGTGCAGCAGCTTTAGATCAAGCTTATTGTGCAGCTGGAAAAGCTGATGCGGTGCTTTTTACTGACCTTTCTTGGTGGGATGTTGCTGCTGGAATGTTGCTTATTGAGGAGGCTGGTGGGGCAGTAAGTCAATTTGATGGGACCCCAGTTACACCTTCATATCGCTCTTTATTAGCGGGAAATAAGCCTATTTGTAATGAAATAAGTAGTCTTGTTACTGATCTATAGCTAAATTTGAAAAAATACGGAGTTCTAGTATACTAGATTTCTCTATGACCTCTACATCAAGGCTTAAGCTGTCCTTAAAGAGGCGAAAGGTAATAAAATTATGGCAAGAACATGTTTTGTGTGTGGCAAGAAGCCACAAACTGCGAATTTGGTAAGTAAAGCGAATAACAAGGTTAAACGCTGGGTTTACCCAAACGTTCATAAAATGCGTTTTGTAGTAGCAAATGATTGTAAAAATAAAGTTCACCATGCGCGTGTATGCACTAAGTGTGTTAAGGCAAGCAAGGTACAAAAAGTTATTAATTAGGTAAGGGTTGTCAGAGTATGGCAAATATTAAGTCAGCACAAAAAAGAGCACGTCAAAACGTGGTCAGAAAAAAAAGAAATTTAGATCGCCGAAGCGCAATCAAAACAGCAGTAAAAAAAGTACTGTCTGCGGTTGAGGCTAATGAACTTGACCAAGCTCGTGCGTTGCTTAAAGATGCTGAAGGGCAACTTGCTCGTGCTGCAAGCAAAGGGGTAGTTCATAGAAAAACTGCTCAAAGGAAAACAAGTCGCTTGGCAAAAAAGATTTCTTCTGCAGCAAAAGCAAAAACTGCTTCTAAAAAAGAAGCAGCTGCTAAAAAGTAATATTTTTTTTGCTTTAAGATTTAAAGGGCTCATTACGAGCCCTTTTTTTGTGTCTCTTTTTATTTCTTTTTTATCATTTTATAAAAACAGATTTTTTTATGAGAGCCAGCTGCAAGCATTCCCTCTGGGGACCATGCGACGGCGGTTGCAGAGTGCCCATAAGGTTCCTGATTAAATTTTTGTAAGTAGGGTTTTTCTTCTTTAGGGTTCCAAATTCTTACCACACCATCGGTTGAAGCTGAAGCAAGAAATTTGCCATCTGGGCTCCAGGAAACGGCGTTTATTCCACCTTTGTTTCCGAGTAAAGTAGTATAATCATCTCTTACTAAATCCCATAGTTCAAGAGGTTCTGATTTAGAACCAACAGCGATAATGGGTTCTGTTGGGTGGCATGCTATCGAATTAGTGTACCATTGGTTACCAGATTTTAACGCTTTGATGCTTTTGCTAACTCGCGGGTCCCATACCCTTATAAAGCTATCAGCGCCGCTCGATACAATTAAGTCATTACCAGTTGCATCAACGGAAGTTGCGCGGCCAACATGGCCTGCGTAGGTAACGGTACATTGACCGGTTGTAGGGTCCCACTCTTTTATGGAGCTGTCTACTGAACCAGAAATAAGCCTGTTTTTCCAACATAATGCGGTGACTGCGCTTGTGTGATCCTCAAGCCATTGCAGTGTATCGGTATTAGGGGTCCATACTTTAACATTGGTATTTGCAGGAAGCGCAAGCTGTGTACCGTCTGGGCTCCAGGCTAATGGTAACCCATTTTTATTGTGGTAGCAGGGGGTTTTTTTTCCTGATACGTAAGCTTTTCCATTTGATAACGTATAAGCCAAGATGCTTGTTATGGGGTTATAAGCAAGATCGCGAACAACATAGCTTTTTTGCGTTGTCTTGCG
>JAYPWJ010000017.1:2325-12811 GCA_038135085.1 bacterium | reverse complement strand
GTAGTTATGATACACGTCCGTTTCATATTCAGTTTTTTCAAGCTCATCAATAGTGTTATAAATATGTTGAAGCTCTTTTTGGTTACTTGCTACAAAAGCTTTTCCACCTGTTTGTGTTGCCAATTTTGAAAGGAGCTTTGTATTTAAAGGAATACCAACTTGCTGAATACCAAAGTGAGGGTGTTCAATTAATCCACCATACTGACCACCGATTCCAATGGTATAAATTTTAACGCCATATTTTTTTGCAAGCACAATTACATCATCAGGGTGAAGGTCCCCAGGAGTTGGTTCACCATCAGTTAATAAAATAATAATTTTTGTTTTTGCTTCTGAAGGTTTAAGTCGATTAAGTGCAGTAATAAGAGATTTTGAAAGAACAGTTCCATCAGGGTTAACAACCCCTAACTCAATATCTTTAACAATTGATTCAAGTACTGTTTTATCAAGCGTTAGTGGACAACGTGAAGCCGCTTCTTTTCCAAACAACACCAAACCAATTGGGTCATTTTCTCGCTTGTTAATAAAATTAATTGCTTCTTCTTTTGCAATGGTAATTCGCTGACGACGGTCATGCGGATCATCAAATAGCTGCATACTTCCAGAAACATCCAGCACCAGCATTATATCGATACCTTCAATCATCACCTTTGATTGTTCATCAACCAATTGTGGCCGCGCAATTAATAATGCAAGACCGGCCAAAATAATAAAACGAGTAACTGCAAAAAAATATTTGCGCCAGTTATTTGCAACTAAACCGGACGCCAAAAGCTGGCTTGTCAGTGAGTAACTGTACACTGGACTTTTATGCACCTTCCAACGGTACCATGCTGCCAGACAAAGCAACGGAGCAAACCCGTAAAGAAGTTCAACATAGGCAAAACGGATTGACCAATTCATGCATCACCTTTTTAATATATTCTTGATGAGTATTATACCCCAAAAATAAAAAGGTCAAAAGAGATCAAACAGTATTTACGCTTTTCGTTTTGCAACAGCCTCAACAACCGGGAGCATATCATATTTTGAAAGTTCTGATTCCATGCTGCTTACAACAGACTCAATCAAATGAGTCATAGGATCATTTTCAGCAAATTGTTCTTTTGCATGCGCTTTCTGTTTTAAATCTTCTTTAAGACTTACCAATTCACTGACCATTTCATTTCGTAATCTGCAAGCAACACAATTTTTAACCCAAGCAGGCCGTACACGGAATTTACACCAAAAAACCTGCTTATCAATACGGTCTTTCATGTTTCGCGTTCTTGTGCGCATTTTTTCAAATGCATCTTCATGCGCTTTTAAAAAGAGCTTTGCCGCATTAAAATCAAAACTTTTAGCTTGTAAATACCAGACTGATAAAGAAAGAACCCCAATCCCTAACAATACCCAGCGTTTCATTGTGACCTCCACTTTTTAACTTTTAATAACCTTAAGTTTATCCTAACAACTCCAAAAACCCCCGTGCAAGGGTTTTATTAAAAAATTATTTTTTAAGCTTAAAAAGAACTTTTTTTATTTTTTCCTTGTTTTTAAAGGTCTAAAATTGTTAATCTATAAGATGAATGGAATGGTAAATAAGGAGGTTAAAGGTGAAAAAACTATTCTTACTTTTAAGTATTACTTTTTCTTGCCCACTGTTTGGTGCAGAACCGCACCAACGGTTAGCCCAAAATAGAGCATCTGAAGCTGAAAAAACGTCTGCACAAAAGCTTGAAGAAATAGACCTACAACTTTTTTATTTATTCAATGCTGTTGTAAAAAAAGCAGTTAAAGATCTTGTAATACATAATTATACAAATACTGATATTGGGACTGTTGTAGGCGCAGCGCGTGCTTATACACTACAAGACTCTATTGGTGACCCTCATAGCGCTAAAATAAAATTTATTAAAAGCGGGTTAAATGATAACGCCCATCGATGGGAAGCACTAAAAGCAGCTCGCAGTTTTTACCAACACTGGGTACGATTTGAAAATTATAAAGAAAAAAGCACGGCCAAAATAGGTAAAGCTATAGAAGAATTTGAAGCGCAAATAAAAGATGCTATTCGACAAAGTTTTAGTCGATAAAGGAAAAGTGTTAATGAAATGGTTTTCTTCAAAAAAAGGAGATAGAAATGAAGAAACAATTAGTTTTAGGGTTAGTGTTATTAACTGGAATGAGTACCTCTGTTAAGGCTGGGTGGGTTCCTAACTATACTCCAACAGCACAAGAACAGCGAGAAAACACTATAATGCACTTTGTTCATAACCAAACAAGTAATTTTCTAGATAAAATTATTGTAAAGAATAAAGAAAAAACCAAAGCAAACGCATGGCAGTATATTTACTATTATGGTACCGGTAATAAATTCCCTGCAAAATGGTATGCTCAAATTCAAGAAGGGCTTGATCACAACGCCAGAAGAATGCAGTTACTCAATGCTGTTCGCACATTTTACAATAACAACTACGGTAAAAACGTAACACTCACAGAAGTTGTAAGCGCAGCTCAAAAAGTTAAAAAGCTGCTTAAGTAAAAATCTGATCAACTAAGATCCCAAAAAGACCTCCACTTTACCTGAGGTCTTTTTTTTACCCAAACCCCTTCAAGATCTTAAAACGTTCAATCTGAGGCGAACCACTCAAAAACCCCTTTAAAAAGGCTTTTTTATTACCAAAATCTAATTTATTTGACTCTTTGTATTTTTTTAGTTTATTCTTGATTCTATAATTGGACGGTATAAAGGAGGCTGAGGGTGGCGCGGTTTGAAAAATCATTTTTTATGCGTTACATTGTCTAGCCAAAGCCTATAACCAAATGTGAAGGGTCTATGAAGAAGCTATTAATTGTAGAGTCACCTGCAAAGATTAAAACTATTAAGAAGTTTTTAGGACCAGATTTTAGAATTATGTCCACAATGGGGCATGTAAAAGATCTACCAACTAAAACTATGGGGGTTACCAGAGACCCTATTACTATTGAATATGTTGCGCTTGAAGGTAAAGAAAAAACGATTGCAGAACTCTGCAAAGCTGCCAGTGGTGCTGATGAAGTGTATCTTGCTCCTGACCCTGACCGTGAAGGTGAAATTATTGCTTGGCATGTTGCGCAAGAAATAAAAAAAGTTATTAAAAATAAAAATGGCATTCACCGTATTGCGTTTAACGAAATTACCAAACCGGCTGTTATAGAAGCAATTAGCAACCCACATCATATTGATATGCAAAAAGTTGCAGCACAACAAGCACGCCGTGTACTTGACCGATGGGTGGGGTATGAAGTTTCACCCGTTCTTTGGAAAAAAATTTCAAAAGGGCTTTCTGCAGGACGCGTTCAATCTGTTGCTCTTAAATTAATTTGTGACCGTGAACAAGCAATTCGTGATTTTAAACCAGAAGAATATTGGTCGGTCACCGGACACTTTAAAAATGATGCCGGCACCGTTGTTGCGGCCCTGACACACATTGGCGCAAAAAAGGCTGAGTTAAAAAATAAAGAAGAAACTGACACGCATGTTGGCAATATTAAAAATGAGCAGTTTACTATTGATAAAATTGCTGATAAAAAACGTGCCAAAAACCCGTTGCCACCGTTTATGACAAGTACTTTACAACAAGCAGCGTACAACCGTTTAGGCTTTGCGGTTGAAAAAACAATGCGTACTGCACAAAATTTATATGAAGGTATTCCGCTTGGTGGTGACTCACCAGTAGCGCT
Organism: bacterium; assembly: GCA_038135085.1. Classification (GTDB taxonomy): domain Bacteria; phylum Babelota; class Babeliae; order Babelales; family CAIQNR01; genus CAMCVM01. Next base: position 9,106 of record JAYPWJ010000017.1, on the reverse strand, counting down.
TATTACCTATATGCGTACCGATTCATTACGAATTTCTGACACCGCGTTAAAGCAAACACACAAATATGTACAACAAAATTATGGTGCAGACTACACACCAAAAACAACTAACGTGTACGCAAAAAAATCAAAGGGCAACACACAAGATGCTCACGAAGCAATTCGCCCAGTAGACGTGACATTACACCCCGATTCAATTAAACAATATTTAACTGCTGACCAAGCAAAGTTATACGATTTAATTTGGAAACGGTTTGTTGCTTGCCAAATGGTACCCGCACAATATGCGCAACGCCAAGTGGTTATTAAAGGTGGCAAATATACTTTTAAAGCAACCGGATCAACGCTGATATTCGATGGTTTTTTAAAAGTCTATATGGTTAAAGAAAAAGAAGAAGAGGGAAGAACAATACTCCCACAAGGGCTCAAAGAAAAAGATGCAATCAGCTTGCAAAAAATTGACCCGAAACAGCATTTTACCCAACCACCTCCACGTTATAGTGAAGCAACGCTTGTTAAAGAGCTTGAAAAAGAAGGAATTGGAAGACCAAGTACCTACGCAACTATTATGCGTACTATTAGAGCGCGAGCGTACACCACACTTGAAAAAAAACGATTTGTACCAACCGAACTTGGCATGACAGTAACAAAAATGCTTTCTGAAAATTTACCTCATATTATCAATGTAAAATTTACTGCAACCATGGAAGAAGACCTTGATAAAATTGATTCTGGGGAACTTGACAGAGACAAACTTTTAAATGATTTTTACGCACAATTTGAAGTTGATTTAAAAGAATTCAAAGGTGATGCTGGCAAGGTTATACAAGAAACCGATGTTGATTGCCCGCAATGTAAAGGCAGTAAATTAATTGTCCGTTTTGGAAAAGCAGGTGAATTTTTAGGATGCCCTGAATTTCCTAATTGCTCCTTTACCAGCAACTTTATACGCAATGAAGAAGATGGTAGCATTGAACTTGTAGAAAAAGAAAAACCACAAGAACTTACTATGACATGCCCTCAATGTAGCAAAAACATGCGAGAAATGGTCGGCCGCTTTGGCAAATTCATTTCATGCTCTGGGTACCCTGATTGCAAATACATTCACCAAGAAAAAGCTGGCTTTGCTTGCCCTCAAGATAAAGGTGATGTTGTTAAGCGCAAATGGCGTGGCGGTACCTTCTGGGGTTGTGGCAACTACCCAAAATGTAAGTTTGCCATGTTTGGTGAAATTGAAGAAACACCTTGCCAAGATTGCAAATTACCTGCACTCATCAAAAAAACCGCCCCAAAAACTGGAACGGTTACTTTGTTATGCAGCGATAAAAAATGTGGCTATAAAAAATAATTTAGTCACGCATTACTTGATTTTACTTATTCTCCACATTAAAAGAGCAGAAGGTATCCAAGAAACTGTCTTATCAAAAAATATTGATGCACAAGCTCTTGACACACAAGCTCTTATAACATCTGGATTTCTTTCATCTGGTCTTGCGACCACTTTTGCAAGCCCTTCAGCTCCTGCCCCAAATTCTTCACCACGAACCGTTATCATGTAATTATTCTTTATTATATAGTCATACACTCGACTACCTCCACAATACAATAATACGGCTGAACCAGCATAAAGACCTAAGGGTATTTTAAGATCGTTTAATGTTAAGAAAGGAACTTTTGAAGGAGCAACCAAACGATCAACTGGAAGACGGCTGGCTAAAGCGACCGCTCCACTTACCCAAGCAGCATCAAGCAATGAAGCTTTGAACCCTTCTTTTGCGCCATGTAAAAAATTTTTGCCCGCTCCTGTTGAAGCTCTTTCAGGGTCAAAGAATCTTCCTTGAGCCTCAACCTCAAGGGAAGCTCCACCTACAGTACCACAGGCAATCAATGCACCACCAGCAGCTGCACCTATTTTTAATGCTTCAATATCTATCGCACAAGCAGGGTGAAAAAGAAAAAGCCCCATTAATAGTTTTTTTATCATATTATTTATTTCGGATTAACAGTTTCATCTAGTTTTTGAGCCATTGAGAGCGCCGTTTGATAAAATGCTGTTGCTATACAATGCTGAATGCAAAATGAACGGTATGGATTGTTGTGATCGCCTACAGATAACTTTCCATTTGCAACACTACAAAACGATTTGTTATCAGTCCCAGGGATGGATCTTGTAGGATCTGCTCCACCATTTTTAACTAACCAACTAGCAGTATCTAACAAATTCTTAGCAACCGAACCTTCAACCCAATTTGTACGATCTTGCAATGAAGCAGTTGGTAAAGGAGCAGAAAGACGGTGAGCGTAATACACTGTAATAAGCGCCACATTAGCGCTTCCTGTACCTAAATAAGCAAGCAAAGAATTCACATTCCAATCATTCCCAGCTTTTGCCATTGTTGTAATGCATAAAAGCGCTACCAATAATTTTTGTTTCATATAAAAACCTTTCATTAGTGTAATTTAATTGGCACAAAGTGTATCAGCCTTTACCCGGTCTTGCAATCAGGTTTTTGAAAAATTAAATCGTATTGATCTTCACGCGCACCTTTAAAAATACCTGTTTCAATAAATCCAATTTTTTTGAGTGCGTGATAACTCCGTTTCAATTTGCCCAATAACATATTCTCGCTCCGCCTCTAAACAAGGAATTGCCAAAATAGCACACAGAACGGGCGAAAGAGCTGCTAAATAATCATTAACCAGATCATCCTGCAATTCCTTTAAAAATAATAATTCAGTCTCGAGTGCCTGTTGAGCCCCAAACTTCATTAACCCCTTTTTGCCCCTTTTCTACCAATGTTGCAACTGCTGCCCATACAGGAGCTACTACACTGGTTACCACCATATTTTTAAGGGTACAATATTTTGCATACAAAGTGCGAGCTTTCAGGCGTGCAACATCACTGGTATCCTTTGCATCGATCTGTTTTTTCAAGAATATCGCGCTCTTTTGAAGATTTCCAAAACCAGCTTGCTTCATGAGTTCTTCGGCCTTTTCATACCGACCGGCTTTAAAAAGTAAGGTAATTGGGGTATCACCTTTTGCATCTGGATGATCAAGAAGATTATAACGCTTATAGTTGCCGGCCTTAATAATCGCATCAATTAATTCCCCATCACCCGACTTTGCTGCATCATGCAAATAAGTACAAGCAGGAACTGTACGATTTTTTGATACATCAAAAGCTTGAAGAACTACTTCAGATTGTACTTGCTTATTTTTTAACAACCACCCTGCAACAGCATAACTGCCACTACGTAATGCAATGGCTGTTGGAGTTTGACCATCCTGTCTTTTATAAGAAAGTAACTGATTTGCAACAAAATTACCTTCTTGCGCAATCAAGGCAAATATTTCTGCATCATTATGTTCAGCAGCTTCATGCAAAACAGTATGCATAGGTTGCCCACTCTCTTTAATGTGCGTACCTGCTATTTTAAGCGCATCTTTTACTTGCTCATCTTTAAGCAATACTTTCATCATTTGATTATAACGTTCACGTGGTAAGGCAAAAGCACTTTCTAAAAGATACAATTTTTTTTCCGTCGTTGTACCATTTTCATCATCGGTATGAAGCGTTAAGGCACCCTCAAATTGTTTTTGCGTATACCGCCCCTCATGCATTAATGCTTCTGCAAACCATGGACTAGAAGGTGGTTTAACACAACTACTCAATGCTTCTAAAGTTTTTGGTTTTCCAAGTTCATAAGCAACAACAAGGCTCCAAAGAGTACCTCTATTTACCTCATGACCAAAATCAACCCCGTCTTCTTCTTTAAACTGTCTACCCAGTGAAATTAAAACACCCTTACGTTGTTCATCATTTTCAGCTTGATCAAGATCTTGCAAAGTGCCTAAAAACCCCTTTTGAAACTGCGGTGAAACTATTTGTAAGTTTTTTTGAGTTGACAAATCAGCATAACTGTTTGAAATAAAGAGAAAAAATACGCCAAAAAATAGCGGTCTGTTCTTCATAAACTGCCCTTATTAAAAGTGTAACAAAATTTGTCAGCAGTATACTCTGCATGCGCAAAAATGCAACGAAAGAAAGAGACTTACAATGAATTTTGAAAACTACAGTTTTATATCACTTTTAAAGACGAAAAAAGTAAAAAATAAAATGAATTAACGGTTTAATTTCTTTTTGGTTGTGATGTGATGTAACCTTTAAAACATCTTTTTTCTAATTCAGAAACCTCATAAGCAGCCACTGTACAAACACAACATGTACAACAACAAATACATCCTGCAGGAATTAAACAACACTGTAAGGGAAATGGAGCGTGGCAACTCCCTCTAAGCATTCCATGACCAAAATAACCACTCCAATCTTTCATCAAAAGTAAACAGCTTAAAATTTTACTCTGCTCTTGCTGTTCACTCACCTGCTCACTCGCTTTGAGTATGCATGTAAAACCGAGCAATACCAACCCTATACCTTTTTTTATCATACTACTTTTCTATGTTTGCTTCTTTGCTTTTACTTCTTGCTGAGCTTGATACAACTCATACCCGGCAAGAGATGTAATTGCAAAAGCAAAACAACATCCCACTGCCATACCACCAAAACAATATTGACCACATGAGGTAGGAGCTGCTTGAGCTGCATACGCTGAAACACAAGCTGAAGGTCCTGTTACCCATGGACCCCATTTTGCACAGCAAACATAGGGATGCATAGTATAACCATGTGATTCATCTTTTTTTTGGCTTGCTTTAACAAAAACAAAAATACTCAACATCAATAAAAGTAATATTTTTTTCATTTTTCACTCTTTTTTTTACCGGGCTGGGTTACAACCAACCCCTGCTCTTGCCGAAATCTTTTTACCGCAATTAAACCACAACAGCAGGCGACACAGCAACAACATGCAGCAGCACCGCCTAGTTCCGGTGATTTCTTTTCAAAGGCTAAACCAGATAAAATATATCCGGTACCTGCAGTCAATAAAAAAGAAGTTTGAGCTAATTTTTTTGAAGGTAAACAGCTCAAACAACAATCAGGCAAGCCTAAAGTATCTTTTACAAAACCAAGTAACAGTAACAAGAAAAGAATTCTGTTCAATCCATTTCTCTCTTTTTAAAAACTATTCATTCTTTTTAGGTGAAGTGGCTAGAACTACTGAATCAGAATCAGACTGTTTACTACAATGATGTTGAATACAACAACAAGCAACAGCGCCACAACCATAAGTACCAAACATACAAGTAGCACAAGCAGCTGCATGTGGATCTGAATATCCTGCGGCAGTACACACTTTAACGAGAGGCCCTTTGCCCAAATAAAACCAACTCTGTGCAATATATTGTACGGTCTGAACTGGTTGGACACCAAAACAATTTGCAAGAACCTCTGTTACATTATAAATTGGCCCTGCTTGCATTGAAAAGAGACTACTTACTACCACGATGCTTACTATCAATTGCTTATTCACGTTAATTCCTATTGAAGTTTGTTCCCTTTTGGAACCTCTTTCTCTGTTGTTACAAATACCATTTTGTCATCGCTGTCTTTAACAAACAACATCATGCCCTGTGATACGTACTTTTTAAGCATTGTGCGTGGTTTTAAGTTGGTTACAAACACACCCTGCTTACCGATCAAATCTTCTGGATTATATGATGCGCGAACCCCTGCAAGAATGCAACGTGGTTCTGATTCACCCAAATCAACTTCAAGCTTTAAAAGTTTTTCTGATTCTTCAATTAGTTCACACTTGGTAATGGTCCCAACTTTTAAATCCACTTTTGCAACATCATCTATTTTAATGTACTCAGGCTCAGGTTGAACGATTGCTTCTTTTGGTTCTGGTTTTTCAAACAAGGCAGCACCCTCTTTTAAGGTAAATGGACTGTTCCACAACACTTTACACTGCCCTACATTATCTTGGTCAAGTGTAAGCGTATAGCCAATCCTGTTAAATAATTCTTCCATTTTTTGTGGCATAACAGGCCACAACACAATACCAACTGTTTTTAATGAATGGAACGTTGCACTCAATACGCCCATAAAGGAATCTTTGTCAGACTTTGCTAATTTCCACGGTTCTTTATTATGGAAATAAGCATTTACTTGATTTAAAAATTTCCAAACATGGTTCAATGCCACATGATAAAAACCACGTTCCATCTCATCTTCAAAGTTACGCAACATTTCAAGTGAAGCTTCAAACAACGCTTGCTCGGCATCACCAAGCGCCACCGCAGGAATGGTTAATGCATCCTGCTTTACTGCAAGGCTTACAGCTCGTTGCAAAAGATTACCAAGGTCATTTGCTAAATCAGTACTAATTTTTTGTTCTAAATCTGGAATAGTAAATTGTCCATCATGTGTTATAGCAAGTTGTTTTACTAAATAATAACGAACCGCATCAGCTCCATAATTTTTCAAAAGCTCTTTTGGATCAACCGCATTACCACGCGATTTTGACATTTTATGGTCACCCATTTTAATCCAACCATGAACCAAAAGTTGCTTTGGTAATGGAAGTTCTGAAGCCATTAAAAAGGCCGGCCAATAAATTGCATGAAATCTCAAAATATCTTTACCCATCACTTGCATGTCAGCTGGCCACCACTTTTTAAATTCATCAGCACGATGCTCTTGAGCATACCCAATTGCAGTAATATAATTATTCAATGCGTCTGCCCATACGTAAGTTACATGCTGATCATCATTAGGAAACTGAACACACCATTTTATATTTGTACTAGAAAAAATTAAATCTTGAAAGCCACCTTTTACAAAATTAACCACGTCGGCTGCTCGTTCTTTTGGAG
>JAYPWJ010000017.1:1761-2315 GCA_038135085.1 bacterium | reverse complement strand
ATTTATCTTGGTAAGCAGAAAGTTTAAAAAAATAACAGGGCTCTGAAACCCAGGCTGTTTCACGCTCACATGAAGGACATAGTGGATTTTTTGCGTCTTTTTCAAAATCTTTTTCGGTAAGATACGTTTCACAGGGTGTGCAGTACCAGCCCTCATAAGCACCTTTATAAATATCACCTTTTTCCAAAAGATCTGCTATCCATTTTTGAACTGCTTTGGTATGAGGTTCATCTGTAGTTCTAATAAAATGACTGTAATCAATTTGATAGTCTTTCCAAATGTTCTTGTATGCATCAATAAATTGATCAACAAATTCTTTTGGGTTTTTTCCAGCTGCTTCTGCCGCCTGGGCAACCTTTTGACCATACTCATCTGTTCCAGTTAAAAAGAACGTATCAACCCCTTGAACCTTATGCCACCGAGCGGCAACATCTGCTAATAAAGTTGAATAAAGGGTGCCAAGATGGGGACTCGCTGTTGCATAATAAATTGGAGTCGTTACATAAAACTTATTTTTACTGGCCACAGCATGTCCTTTCTACTTTCACTTAAAC
>JAYPWJ010000017.1:0-1751 GCA_038135085.1 bacterium | reverse complement strand
AAGGCTTCTAGCGTACCCTAAATAGATTTTTTTCTCAAAATATCATAGACTAGCTGCGTCAAAAGAATAAAACACTACTTAGCTCAGGATATTTATGAACAAATTTTTTATAGTACTCACCCTCTTTTTATCCATTGGACCACTACATGCAAGTGAAGGACATCCAGCAAAAAGAATTAAAATAGAGCCTCTTGATAATTTAGCTAGTGGAGGAGAAGCAGAACCAGCAGCAGTTGCCGGATACCCTGTTACCTCCTTTACTCTCAAATTTAACACTGGGAAAACACTAAACGTAGCAGCAAATTTTAAAAAATGGTTTGGCCGTCTTAGTCCTTGGGATGAATCTGACCAAGAGTATTATCAAAACTTACCCCATGAAGTTGATTTTTCTCATCAAACATTTTTAAGGTTATTCATATATTGTAAATATGGTTCTAGCTTAAGCGGATTTTCTTTAAGTAAACTTGATGACGGTCAATTAAAAAATCTTGTTCATGCTGCAGATGAACTTGAACTTACTAATGATAATGGTGAACTGGTCACCCTTTTTGCTCACGTATATATGAGAAATAAAGATAAAAGCTTGATGCAAGACATTAAAAAATCTTATCAAGACAGCATAATAAAAGCCGCAAAAAAAACTGCCCGCGAACTAAAAAGACTCAGCTACTGAAAATTAACTCCCTTTAACTGCTAACAAAATCTCATTAAGCTGTTCATCTGTTAAAAAACTTTGAGCTATAAGTGCCTGTTCAGGGCTTTCAGGATGAATGTAAGGTATGACTGCCTGCAACCCTTGAGCCTTGAACATATAGTCCGCATCTTTTAGCACAGGGCAAAAGCTAAAATTTTCAAAATTATGCTTTTGAATTTCAGGCCGATATAAAAAGTTTAAAAGCTTATAAATATAGTCGTCTTTTTCAGTTGCTACAGGAATCACAAAATTTTCAATATTCAAAACAACTGCTTCTTTTGGAAGTAAAAAGGCCAGATTATTTTCTTCTTGTAGCTCCCGCCAAATATAATTTGTTGCTACCAAAGCAATTGGGCAATTGCCTGATTCTAAAAGAAAATCCCCACGAAAATCAGTATAAGCTTCCACCTTCTGTTTTTGAGTAATCAACAACTGTTTGACCTGCTCAACCTCTTTTTGATTTAAAGGACGATTTTGACCAAAAAGATATAATGAAGCAAGCGCGATAGTTTCTTTTGCGTCATTGGTCATTCCAATATGATTTGGCATTATTTTAGAATCAAAAATAGTTCCTAAATTTGCCGGCGGCAACCCTTTTTTAAAGAATTTCTTATTAACTCCAATACCCAAAACATACCAATCTTCTGGTATAGAGTATTGATTGTTTGGATCGAAATAATGATTCAAAAATTTAGGATTAAGCTTATCAAAAAATGTGAGTCTATCTTTATCAATTTTTTTAATAAGATTCCGCTCAATTAAAAATTCAACCCCTAACTCAGAAGTAACAAGTAAATCATATCCTTTTGACTTGGTAGCTAACAACTTAATAAGAACCTCTTCATGACTACTAAAATAGGTCACGTTAACCCGTATCCCTGATTCTTGTTCAAACTGTTTAAAATGCTCAGGATCAAACACCCCAGACCAAACCAAAAGATTAATAGAATCTTTTTCAAAATAATTCGTAATTGCTGGTAAAAAAAGAAAAGCAAAAATAATAATCAAAGAGTGCCGATAGCGATCCATACATCATCATAAGCACGGCATCTGCCTC
>JAYPWJ010000016.1:7962-13275 GCA_038135085.1 bacterium | reverse complement strand
ACCGTACAGAGTAGGAACAACCGATTGGAATATTACTGCCGAACAAGGCCCACTTGCAGACACAGCACTTAAAACCCAAGACCGTTTTTATTGGGTTCAAGCCATTGGTGCAACAGGTACTGTGTACGCTGGCGGTAATAAAGGTGTTGTCAGTTTAGAATGATTGACCCTATTTGAAAAGAAAAATGCATAGAGCGGGGTAGTAATTTGCCCCGTTTCAAGCACTCGTTTTAATTTTTCAAGAATGACGCCAAACAGGTAATTTGCAATAATTGAAGAGTTTGTTTCTGTCTCTTGAGTCAAAAAAGTATACCGCTCAGATGTTCCTGAAATGCCATCAAAAATATATTCAAAATCTTTAATTGCTTGAACCACTATTTCAGGCTCTTCATGCACCTGCTCTTCAAGCGACAAAAGTAAAATATCAAGCATACTATTAAGTTGCACTAATTGTTGCGTAAAACGATCTTGATTTTCTAAAAAACGAGTACGAATTTCTTCATGTGAAAAAGCACCCTCAACATAACCCCACAATTTCATTGTCAGTGATTGCACATTTTTCATTGGTGTTGCTGGATACAAATTTGTAGCAAAGTTCATTTGGATCATACTGTCTTGCTGGTAAGCACCAAGCTGCAACGGTAAACAAATAAGCAAAAAAATAGTACTGCGTTTCATGAATACCTCCTTTTAGAAAGCCTCTATTTACCTATAGTGTGGCAAAACGCAGTACTATCTGTCAATAATTTGTTTTTTACAATTCCGTATGCTAAAAAGCTCTAGAAGGGTAAATCGTCTTGAAATGGCGGCTCATCCTTAAATACCGCAGGGCCAGCTGGTTGGGTAGGCGTTGCTGCCGGTTGAGCTTGAGCTGGAGCCACTTGAGCTGGCGCAGGTGCTGGAGCTGCAGCCTGTGGAGCTGTACGTTTTTTAATATCATCAAGTTGCGACATTAATTCACGTTCAACATCATTGCGTGGTTCAAATTTTTCTTCCGCTTTAGGCGCTGCTGCTTCTGAGGCGGTGCTTGCTTCTGCACCATCTTGTGCACCAGAAGAAAGAAACACAACTCTATCAGCAACAATTGAATGCTTACTGCGGTTGTTACCTTCTGCATCTTGCCATGAATCAAGTTTTAAACGCCCTTCAATTAAAACCTGTCTTCCTTTTTGAAGATAATTGCTTGAACTTTCAGCTTGTGCGCCCCAAACATCAACGTCAACGTAACAAACTTCTTGTACCATATCACCAGTTTGGCGATTACGGAATTGACGGTTTGAAGCAACGTTCAAACGGCATACTGATTGTCCAGACGGAAGCTGTTTTAATTCAGGATCACGCGTTAAATTACCAACCATCACCACTCTGTTATATCCACTTGCCATAGTTATTCCTTTCCGAGTTCAAAATCTTTTTTGAGCGCTTTTAATTCTTTTTCTATTTCCTGCAGAGTTGTTTCTAATTTTATTCGAATCGCTTTAAGCCGATTTTTATAGTCTACCAACTTTGGCGTAGTTTGTTGTGCAAAAAAATTATCCTCACCAGAAACAATTTGTTTAATTTTACTTACAGACGTTTGTATCACATCTGACAATGATGCTATCAAAGAAGAAGATGACGTCAACATTTTTTCAAATTCATCGCCAATTACACGCCGTATATCACCCGTTTTTTGTCGACGAACTGCACGTGGTTTCATTCCCGTTTCTGCTGCAGTTAATGAAAAAACAGCCATAAAAATAAGACAACACTTTTTCATTTAACAGCTCCCTCTATCTAAATAATAACACAATCCTGTCTGCGCATACTGAACAAATGAAACAATAACCAATACAGTTATTATTGCAAGCGTGACATAATAAGTTACTGGAGGAGCCCATCCATAAAAGTAACATAAAAAAAGCCACACTATAAAAAGCATTTGAAGCGCAGTGGTCACTTTACCGAGTAACGTTGGACGGACTGTTACACCAGTTCGTGCACAATAAATATAAACAAACCCAAATACAATCATGAGCTCGCGAAGAAGCACTAATGAAACAAACCAATAAGGAACTTTAAAAGGCAAAGTATCGGTTAATGCAAGTGCACCAAAACAACTTACTAACAAAATTTTATCGGCAAGTGGATCAAGACAAGCGCCCAAAAATGTTTTTTGATTAAAAAAGCGAGCAACCATTCCATCAAGAAGATCAGTTAAACTCGCAATACAAAACAAAATGGCTGAAACACCCCATTTACCCAAAAACATTGCCGCAACAATACAAGGAGCAAGCGCAATACGACCAAGCGTAATCATAGTAGAAAGAGTAATACGAAATTCAGAAGATGGAAGCTTTGAAAACAAACGAAAGGAAAATTTGCGCATTGAATAATACTTTCAAGAGATCAGTTAATTGTTTTTCTATGATATCACACGGTCAATTACACCGCAACCAAGGCACGTTTCACCATCATAAAAAACAGCAAATTGTCCTGGGGCAAGCCCTTGATCTCGCTCAGAAAGTGTTACTTGTAAATCTTGCAATTGTGCATCATAACTTTGCGCGCCATGACGAATTTTAACCTTCAATTGCTTTTTATGTGGCGCTGAACCAGCAAACCAGTTTGGTGTGCTAATCGTAAAAGTGTCCCTTTTTTTGTCATCGGAATAATAATCTTTTGAAATATACACAATATTTTTTGCAACATCTTTACCAACAACATACCAAGGCCCGTGCGAAAGTTTTATCCCTTTGCGTTGACCAACAGTATAGAACCAGAACCCTTCATGCGTGCCCCATTGCTTGCCCGTTTCTAGCTCAATGATTGGACCTTCTTTAGTACCCACATGTTCTTTAATAAATTCACTGAACTTTATTTTGCCCAAAAAACAAAGCCCCTGACTATCTTTTCGATTCTTAGTTGGTAAATCAAATTTATGTGCCAATGCGCGGACTTCTTCTTTTCTATATTCACCGATAGGGAACATAACACGAGAAAGTTGATCTTGACTTAAGCGTGCCAGAAAATAAGTTTGATCTTTAATTGCATCAGGCGTTTGATGGAGATAAAAGATACCATCCTTTTCAATTACTTGAGCATAGTGGCCAGTTGCAATTTTGTCATATTCTTTGCCAACTGCGTCATAAAACGCACCAAATTTAATCATGGTATTGCAGAGCATATCTGGGTTTGGCGTTAATCCTTGCTTAACCTGCTCAATTGCATAAGCAACCACTGTTTTATGATACGCTTCTTGAAATGAAATAATTTTGAGCTCAACACCCGCTTGTTTACAGACCTTTTGAGCATACTCAAGATCTTCTTGCCATGGACAGCTCCCTAAAAATGCAAGCTCATCTTCAAGCCAGATTTTAAGATAGAAAGCAGTAACATTGTACCCTTGCTCTTTTAAAAGACGCAAAGCAACTGAGCTATCGACCCCACCAGAGACAAGAACCGCAATTTTCATTTTTTAAAACCCACGTTTAACTCTACCAAACTATCCATTCTGAGCTTATTTGTAGTATACCGTAAAAAAGTTTTTTTGTCTTTCCCTGCATTTGACTTCCTCTCAAAACCGCTTTAAACTTTGCGCCCAACAAGTGTGTAACAACCATAAACAACATTTAGTTGGGAGATTCACTATGAACAAGAAAATTATTTTCACTGCTCTCTTAATGGCAAGTATTACAGGAAGCGCGAACGCATGGGAAAATCGCCATCGCGATGAAGCAATTGAATCACTTGCTGATCAAACGGCATTCCGTAAAGGACTGAAATACTGGCTTGAATATGCAAGTTGGTCAATTTTACCAGCAACAGGAATTGGCGCTTACCTTATGGAATCTGACAGAAAAACCGGCGCTGGGTACGGGCTTGCAGCAGGCGCATGCTTTTATGCCTTTATCCACTTGCTACGTTCTGGGCACAAATATTTTGTTCAAAAAGCATTCCGCAAATTGTATAACAAACGTGTCGATGCTTATGGAAACTTGGTAAGTGATTTTCACCCACAAGCTCACACACTTCCATTTGCGCTTGATGACCGTCAATTTATTTTGTTTGGTTTTGCTTCAGGTTATACAACCGATGAATTGATTCGTCTTGCAAATAAATGCGGAAGAACCGAAGTTGCTCGCCAAATTAATCATGGTGAATACTTTGCCCATGGTATGGCTTAATCAGTAATTTGAAGGGGCTGCTCTCTGTGGTCCCTTTTTATTTATTTCAATTTTCTCTTTACACACTCAAAAAAACCCTTTACTGTTTTGAACGCGTCAATGATATACTCTCCACAAGAAAGGGATTTTTAATGAAACGTTTTTTGATCTTATCAAGTTTACTTTTTGTATTAGTACCAGCACTCACAGCTGGGCCAGCAGAAGAATGCCCCTTTCTTAAAAAACACAAAAGAGATGGTGTTATTCAGCCAGCAAAACCACCACTTACCTTTTACTGGATACTTGCTAATATTCCTGGCAGAAATGCAACTGTTTGGCCAACCACTGCCGCAATTAGCGGCTGCTTTCTAGCGCCAGCTGGGTATATGACCTGCTCACTTGAAGACTGTTCACCGGCATCGGCTGCTATGCTTTCTATTGGCTCGGCACTTTGGTTTTATAGTGCCTCATGCGTAGTAGCAGCCTGCGTAGTTACAGACACCCCAAAAAAGCAAAGCTAATTATGAAAAACATTTCAAAAATTTTACTCCTCACGCTCCTTTCTTTAAGCAGCCTAAACGGCAATAAAAACGAAAAAAACCAACGTTATATTTTTCCAGACCGGCCTCCAACGTCATTCATTAAAGATATTAGTTCTATTGTTCCAAACGCTCAATACACACTCAGCGCTCTGTTTGGAGCAACAATTATAAATGCTGGGTTAACCACATGTACAGAAACCCCCTGTTCTAAACAAGCCACCGTTCAGGTTGTTGTGGGGTCGCTAGCAATAAGCTATGGATTACTTGGATATGCTCAAAATTTACTCCCAAAACAAAAACTGAAAAAGTGACTTTTTCATTCTCTTCGGGTAGGCTTAAGGTGTTCGTAATCTGAAATATAAAGGCCTGCTATGAATGCTATCCAAACCTTAAAACAATCTTTTTCTGATTTTTTAGCAACCCATTTTGAAGGACACACCGTCGCTGAAAGAATGGATTTTACCCTTAATACAGACCCACAAAAAGCTGAATTTGGGGATATAAACTGTAACGTTGCATTGTTACTTTCAAAACCCCTTGGCCGCGCGCCTCGTGAAATTGCACAAGAAATTATTGAAAGTTTTAAGAACCCAGCAGTCAAAAAAATTGAAAGTGCTGGTCCAGGT
>JAYPWJ010000016.1:2782-7952 GCA_038135085.1 bacterium | reverse complement strand
CTTAATCTAGAGGTTTTTCAGGAACTTGCTCACAATCTTTTTGAAGAAAAAAATAACTTTTTCAAACTGGAAAACCCTGATACCAATTACAATATTGAATTTATCAGCGCCAACCCAACCGGCCCGTTGCATCTTGGCCATGGCCGTGGCGGTATCATTGGTGACGTCCTTTCAAATGTTTTGACTTTCTTGGGCTACAAAGTGTGCCGTGAGCATTACATAAACGATGCCGGTGCCCAAATGGTAAAACTAGGAAACTCTTTAAAAATTAGATGTCAGCAAGCTTTGGGACAAGAGATCGATCTGCCTGAAGATGCGTACCAAGGCGAATACCTCAAAGAACTGGCTGACCAATGCGTTAAAGAACATGGAAACGACGTAATTCAAAAATCTGACGATTTTTTTGTTGAGTATGGTTACGCACATCTTCTTGAACAATTAAAACAAACAGTGGGCAATTACAATATTGATTTTGATGTTTGGTTTTCTGAAAAGACATTGCACCCTGACAAAGTTAAAGCAGCACTTGAACGTCTCCAAGAAAATGGCTACCTGTTTGAACAAGAAGGCGCACTCTGGTTTAAATCAACTGAATTTGGTGATGACAAAGACCGTGTAGTTAAAAAAGCGGATGGTGCTTATACGTATGCTGCTGCCGATGCTGCCTACATGCTTGATAAAGCTGAACGTGGTTTTAATTATTTAATTATTGTTCTTGGGCAAGACCACCACAGCTACCCAAAACGTCTTGATGGAATTCGTCAAGCACTTGGTTTAAATGACATTACACTAGAGTGTATCAGCTGGTTTCTATTAAAGAAGGCGGTCAGCAAATGAAGCTTTCAAAACGTGCTGGCAGAATTGTGGGCCTTGCTGATATTACCGAGACAGTCGGCACCGACATTGCGCGGTTCTTTTATTTAAATAGAAAAGCAGATGCACATTTAGATTTTGATTTAGACTTGGCACTTTCACAAACTGATGAAAATCCCGTTTATTACTTACAATATGCCTACGTAAGAACCAATAGCATTTTGGAAAAAGCGCAAGCGTACGATGAACTAAAAAACATTAATGCTGATGACGCAAAAAGTTTAACCGATAGTGAAGTAGCGATTCTTAAAAAGATTGTAGAGTTCAAAACACTGCTCCAGAGCATTGCACAAAACTATCAAGTTCATTTACTTGCTTATTACCTGTTGGATTTGGCACACTTATTCCATAATTACTATCATCACAATCGCGTTATTGAGCCTCAGACGGTTGAACAAAGTCGCGGACGGCTCTTTCTCACTACTCTGGTCAAAGAGCAATTTGATAGATGCTTGCAATTAATGGGGGTCTCCCGACCAGAGAAGATGTAAAATTATGAATACAAATACTTTAAAATATTATAATCGACCTGTTCTTTTTTATTTCTTATCAACAGCTACCACTTACGCTGCCCTTTATATGGCACAATACGTTGATACACCAGTTGGAACTAACCCAACCGGTTCAGGAATATTTGTTTTAATGGGACTTTTTTTCCCTACGGTTATTGCCTTTGCAATGATGTATTTCAATAAGCATTTACGTAATGATTTGTTTGAGCGTATTTTTAACATTTCACAGATAAAGCCACTCTATCTTGCTTTGGCATGCTGCCTCATGCCTGCAAGCATTTTACTTGCACAAGCCGTTTCTTTGTTATTTGGTTACAGCGCTTCACAGTTTGCTTTGGCACAGCAATCATCATTCACCTTTAGCCTGTTTCCTGCATGGGTAATGTTGTTTCTTGCACCGCTTGTTGAAGAGCTTGCCTGGCATTCATATGGCACAGACTGCTTGCGCAATCGGTTTAGTTTGTTTACCACTTCAATGCTTTTCGCATTCTTTTGGGTTATTTGGCATTTACCACTTTCGTTCATTCATGACTATTATCATAGTAACCTTGTTGAAATTGGTGTCGCACATTCACTTAATTTTGTCATAAGTCTTTTTCCATTTGTTCTTCTGATGAATTGGATTTACTACAAAGGTAATAGAAATATTTTGCTTGCGGTGATTTTTCACATCACAGCCGGTCTTTTCAATGAGCTCTTTGCAACACATCCTGATACAAAAATTATACAAACGGCCCTCCTGACCATTCTTTCAATCGCCTTAGTTATCCAAAACAAAACATTCTTTTTTTGTCGATCATACACTGAGTAGCCCTTTTATTGACTTAACTTTTCCCAATTTTATAGACTAGTCGGGTAATAGTCTCAAATAACTCATAAAAGGAGAGAGTTATGATTCAAAATATATGCGGCCCTGTGACTGTCGTATTCCCCCTTGTTATTGTGATGATTGAAGCTTTTCTGCTTGCACAAGAAACAAAAAAAAAGCTTGCTGATTCACTGCTGCTTCCATGCGTTGTAACTATTTTAACAGCTTTGGTAAATACACTTTTTAACGCCGTTAATATCAATTTAATGGCACTCCCAATTGTAAAACAACTTGGTCAAGCTGGAACCATGGGTGGCCTGCTTGCACAACTTATTCTTGTAAGTGCGATCACCGTTGGAATGGCACTACTCGCACGCGACCGTCTAAAAATGAAACTTTCTTTAGAAAAAGTAGCACGCGTTTTTGTTCCTGGCGCACTAGTATGGGTTCTTGGTGGCCACCTCATACAGTTTCACGTCTGCGTTTAATAAAATTTTTTATCTTATTAAGGAGCGATAATTATGGTTAATCACACATGTGGACCTTTCATTATGATGTTCACGCTAGTAGTAGTTTTTGTTGAAAGCTACGTACTGGCAGAACAAACAAAAAAGAAAGTTGCCGACTCCCTTATGCTCCCATCTGTTGTAACCTTTTTAACTGCTTTGCTTCTTCTTTTAGAAGGAATTTTAGACTTGAGAATTACTAACCTTCCATTACTGAAACAGATTTACCAACAAGGGGCAGGCGGAGCAATGCTAGTAGAATTCATCATATTTTCAATCGTAACTGTTGCACTTGCAATGCTGGTTAAAAAACAGCTCAAACTCAAACTTGATTGCAAAAAGACTGCTCAGGTTTTTGTTATTGGGTCAGCTGCATGGACACTTTTAGGGTACTTTGTTCAACATGGTGGATGGTGTACTTTCTAAAAGCAGATCATTAAGAAACTTTAAAGGCACCTTCCTGGTGCCTTCTTTTTTAACAAACCCCCTTATTAATCTTATTTTAACGGATTTTTCAGCTTTTTATTGCTAAAAATAGAGCTTCTGGCACACTAAGAACCTATAAGTAATAGACCGTGACCAAGGAGTTTTTATGGCAAAGGTAGACATAAAGCAGATTCAAACATTGCGTACACAGACCGGAATGGGCATGATGGATTGTAAAAAAGCCCTCGAAGAAGCAGCCGGCAACATGGATGAGGCAATTAAATTGCTTCGCAAAAAAGGTGTAAAAATTGCAGCAAAACGCGGTGATAACGCAACTGGTGCTGGCTTAATTCATTCATACATTCACCCGGGTTCAACCATTGGTGTGCTTGTAGAGCTTAACTGCGAAACAGATTTTGTAGCACGCAACGAAGCAATCAAGGAACTTGCTGATGACCTTAGCGTTCACATTGCAGCAATGAATCCACTCTACTTAACTCCAGAAGACGTCGATCCAAACTTTCTTGAAAAAGAAAAAGAACTCATGAAAGAGCAAGTTCAAGAAGAAGGTAAAACAGGCGATATTGCTGAAAAAGTCCTTGATGGCAAAATCAAAAAACTCTACGGAGATATTTGCCTCCTTCAACAAAAATTCTTTAAAGACCAAACAGGAAAAACAACTGTTGATGATGCGCTCAAAGAGCTCATTGGAAAAGTTGGTGAAAATATTAAAATTCGTCGATTCGCTCGTTATCAAATAGGCGGATAAGCCGAATAAAGGAATAGGTATGATTGATATTACTTTAACTGAAGGCGCAACAGCACCTTTTGAAAAAGCAACCGATGAAGAGATGACAAAAAGCTTAAAACACTTTGAACACGAATTAGTTGGTATTCGAAGTGGTCGAGCTCACCCTTCAATGGTGGAAGATATCAAAGTTGCATGTTATGGCGGGGACAGCGAACTTCCTTTAAAAAACCTTGCTTCAATTTCTGTTCCAGAAGCACGCTCAATTTTGATTCAACCTTGGGATCAAGCAGTTGTTCCTGATATTGAACGTGCAATTATGGATTCTGATGTGGGCCTTACTCCCTTGAATGATGGAAATGTAATTAGGTTACAACTTCCTGAAATGAGTATTGCTCGAAGAGAAGAACTTATTAAACTTCTTGGAAAAAAATTAGAAGAAAGTCGTGTAAGTATTAGAGCAGTTCGAAAGAATTTTCATAACCTTATACGTGATAGCCAAAAGGCAAAAGATATCTCAGAAGACTTTGCAAAACGGCTCAGTGACCTGCTTCAGAAAACAACTGATAAATTTATTAAAAAAGCAGAAGAACTGAGTTCAAAGAAGGAAGCTGACTTAAGGTTATAATTCTCCTTTTATTTTCTGTAACCTTCTGGTACACTAGCATGGGTACAAGGTTTTAGGGCCGTTAGCTCAATTGGCAGAGCAACAGACTCTTAATCTGCAGGTTATTGGTTCAAGTCCAATACGGCCCATGTATAAAAAAAGAGGAAGTGCGAGAGTGGCGGAATTGGTAGACGCGCTGGATTTAGGATCCAGTTTCTTAACCGAAGTGTGGGTTCAAGTCCCTCCTCTCGCACCATTTTTATGGTAAGGAGCAGTAATGGAAGATCGTCAGAACGGCCTTGATTTTATACTTAAGCAGGTTGGTCCTCATTTTGCATACACAACTATCACTGTTCCAGAAGCTTACGTAAAAAAACTTTACTCTCAAGCTTCATTTGCGCAGCAATCAGAAACCCATACGCAGGGTTTTTCAAAAGGGAATACCCCACTTTCTTATATAGAAAAAAATTTCCAACCCCATCTACTTGAGCATGTAAAAGAATTTTTTTTCAAATACTATGTTGTCAGTTGGCTTTATCAAAAAATTACGAGTAATAAAATTTTAATTGCTGGGGAACCACGATTAACCGATATCAGTATTGATGCAAATCAACGGGCACAATACAATTTTTCACTCACACTTGCCCAACCAATTGCTTTACAAGGCTGGAAACGATTACCCTTTAAAGC
>JAYPWJ010000016.1:0-2772 GCA_038135085.1 bacterium | reverse complement strand
TTTTCAAATAAAAAATTTTCTTAAAGAAGAATTAAAAGCACAAAAAGAACAAGCAAGCGAAACAATTTCAACCGGCGATTGGGTCTATTTTTCAGTATGCGTACTTGACCTTGAAGGTAATAATCTTTTTGATGGGGATGGGGAGCATTTGTGGGTACGTGTTGGGTTTGAAGAAGCTGATATACACTTTCAACAACTGTTTGTTGGGAGAAAAAAAGGGGAAAATTTTGTAACTCAAAGCCCCTCGCTACAAGAATATTTTAGCAGCCATATCGACACACAATATCCCTTTCGTGTAACTGTTTTAGATTTCACGCCCTACAGCCATTTTGGTGTTGATCAATTTAAAAAGCATTTTAGAATTAGAAACAATCAAGAACTTCATCAAAAAATGATAGAAGTTTTTTCTTATCGAAATGATATCTCTCAAAGACGTTCAACAGCTGAAGAAACACTTAAATTATTACTTTCACGCCATTCTTTTGAAGTACCTAACCACTTAGTACTTCGGCAACAAAAAGAAATTCTTGATGTTATTCATGATAACCCTGATTATCAAGTATATAAAATGCAACCTGATTTTCAGGATAAAGTTAAAAAGCTTGCAATGAAGCAAGTAAAAGAGGTCATTTTTACTCATCAACTTTCTTATTACGAATCAATTTCAACATCGGTTGAAGACGTAAAAGGTTATCTTAATTTAACCAAACGTCCACGCACAAAAGAATTTGTTTACTTTGAACCACCAGATACAAAGTTTTTAGGACAAGAAGTTCCAATTTGTTCTGCGTTACTTGAACAATGTTGTTTGCGAGAAAAGACATTAAATCATGCAATTTATTATTTAACAAAACAAAGGTCACGCAACATATGAGCGAAAATACTATTAATGAAGTTGCCATTATTGGTTCTGGTCCTGCTGGATTAACAGCCGCTGTTTACACTTCACGAGCATTTTTAAAACCAATTTTATTTGAAGGTTCTGCACCAGGTGGACAACTTATGGGAACTACAGCTGTTGAAAATTGGCCGGGTGAAAAAAGTATTCTTGGGCCTCGCTTAATGATGAATATGAAAGAGCATGCACAACATTTTGGCACGCAGATTATTTCAGAATCGATTACCAGTGTTGATTTTTCAACACATCCATTTACTTTGACTACCAACAAAGAAAAACAGTTCAAAGCTCGTTCAGTTATTATTGCAACTGGCGCATCTCCAAATCATCTTGGTTGCCCTGGTGAACAAGAATACTGGGGAAAAGGTGTAACTGTATGTGCTGTATGTGACGGAGCATTTTATCCCGATAAAAAAGTGGTTATTGTAGGCGGTGGTGATACCGCAATGGAAGATGCTTCATTTATGACCAAATATACAAACGATATTACCATTGTTCATATTTTAGATTCATTGACTGCCTCACCAGCAATGCAAAAACGTGTGCTTGATAACCCCAATATTAAAGTTATTTACTCATATACTGTGACAGAAATTAAAGGCGATGGATCACATGTGACCGCTGTAGAAATAACTGACCAAAAAACAAAAGAGAAAAAAATAATTCCAGCCGATGTCCTTTTTTTAGCAATTGGACAAAAACCCAATACCCAAATTTTTAAGGGACAGCTTAAACTTGATAAAATGGGGTATATTGTAAAAGATGGATGCAAAACGTCTGTTGAGGGAGTCTTTGTAGCAGGTGACGTAGCAGATTTTAAGTATCGGCAGGCAATCGTTTCTGCAGGATCTGGATGTATGGCAGCCCTTGAAGCCCAACGATATCTTGAACAATTTTAAGCTTAAAATTGATTTTTCTCCCGCTTACTCAAACAATTAGGTTGCGAAAAACTTAAAATCCCTTTAAAATAGGCTTATATCATGATAATTTTTGACCAAAGGATCGAAGCATGTCAGTAACTTTTTTTAGAAAAAGTCGTTTAAAAAGAAATAGGAAGCATGGTTTTCGCAAGCGTATGGCAACCCGTCATGGCAGAAAAATCTTGAACCGCCGAAGAGCAAAAGGCAGAAAGAGACTTGCTGTACGTGCCTAGGTAACCCATGCCAAAAACCAAGCCGGTAGTTAAAATTTCTTCTTTTTCCCGATCAGAAATAGCACAGCTTTTTAAAAGAGCACGTGTTTTTGTACGGTGTACCGGCTTACGGATTCTTGTTGCTCAGACAGAACAATCGGTAGGAAGAGTCCTTATTGTCACACCAAAGGCCTCAGGAACGGCCCCAGAAAGAAATCTTTTCAAAAGACGTGTAAGAGCTATCTTTAGGGAACACAACCTCTGTCAATATTCAAAAGATCTGGTTGTAATATGCAATAAACGAGGGGTTGATTTACCGTTTTCAAAACTTCTTCAACTCCTTGTACTCGCAGCCAAAGGAACCAGTGATTAATTATCTTCTTATGGGGTGTATTCTTTTTTTTCGCCCCTTGTTAGGACCAGCAACCTGCCGTTTTCATATTGGCTGTACCGAATTTGCACTTAATATGCTCAAAACAAAACCGCTCTATAAAGCAATTCCTTTAATTACTGAGCGGGTTCTTACCTGCAACCCCTTTACAAGGTAGACCTCCCTATGCAATGCTAAGAAAAACTTTGCATGCAAGGAGAAGTAATGAGTGCAAGTAAGCGCGCATTGATAAGTATTATAATGAGTTCTATTGTTTTAAGTAGTCAAGCTAAAACAGTACCGCTCCCACCCAACTTTTACCACCTTAGCAACGGCAATACTTTTTCTAGCTATACCGTTGAATCTGACGAT
>JAYPWJ010000015.1:4955-13993 GCA_038135085.1 bacterium | reverse complement strand
AAAAGCAATAGAATCACAAGATACAAAACTTTTAAAAATACTTGCTGATGATATACAAAACTCATCTGTTCTTTCTACAGCAGACCGCATCGCCCTTTCCCGCCAGGCAAACTGGAAACTCAGAAAAATTAAAGAAGAAGACGCTCCAGCCAGGGGCATATGGGACTCAATAAAAAGCACATTCAAAAGTCTTGCAGCTCGCTTTACAAAACAAGCACCCCCAACTGAAGAAGAACAAAGAGCAATTGTTAATGCAAAAACAACATACTTTGAAACTGATGAATTTAAAGAAGAAATTGGCCAAACGATTAAAACATTTCTTGGCGATGATTACCCAAGTGACCCAGAGCTTTCAACCCTTGTTAACCAACTAGAAGTAGATTTAATCAACAGCTTTTATGCTGACAAAGGTGCCTTGGGAGATAGTATTGTTAAAGTTACCAAAGAAGCATTTGAGAATAATCCTTCTATAACTCAAGCAGAAGTTAATGAAATTATTAAACAACATGTTGTTGATCTTTTAAATAACAGTAAGTCTGTTGAAACAATTTTAGAAAAACAAAAAACAAGAACAGAAAAATTGATCAAAAAAGGTGTGCTTAAAAAAGAGCTTTCAAAACCAGAGCCAGAAAATAACAATCAAGAACTTGATGAACCAGATCTCGTTGATTCAAATGCGGCTGCTCTTGAAAAAGAGATCGCGCAAACAGCACAAAGAGCGCTTAATCAAGGTGATGCACAAGGACTTAAAGCTCTCGCTCCAGATATTATCGCAGCAAACCCAGACCTATCAGAAGCAGAGCTTCAAACAATTATTGAAAAAGGTTTTGCAAAGGTAATTACCGATGCAGCATCAGTACCGGACATAAGTAAACTGCCAAAATATGCGGCAAACCTTGTAAACGTAGATAGAAGTAAATTAGGAATAACTATAAGCTCAATTAAAACAGCCCTTCAAGAGAGCGGGCTTACAGATGATGTTATCAAAAATAGTCTTGAAACTGGTTTGACCGATGCAATTGCAAACGCCATAGCAAGAAAAAATGGAGCAATGCTTGAAGTAATTGCCGATACACTTGAAACTGACAAAACACTGGACCCTTCAATACGAGATACATTAGCCCGAAAAGTGCAGCGTGAAATCAAAAAAATAGAAACCGAACCAAAAGAAGATGGCGGCATGTTTGAACGTATCAGAAAAGGCCTTTCTTCATGGTTGTCTGGATCTGGAAAAAAGAACCCAAAAGAACTTTCAATTGAAGACCAAGTAAAGCAAGCGCTTGAGGCGGATCCAATTGACATCCAAGCACTGAATGATCTTATTGAAAAAACAAAAACAGCCAATGATGAGCGTGGCTTGGTTGAAATTTATGATTCATTAATGGATCCATTAGGAAGTGGTAAAACCGTATCAGCAGATGAACTCAAAGCGCTTACCGATAAAATTGCAGAAAGCCTGAACAGCTTTAACCGTCGTATTCCTGATTTACCGATCGACCTTGAAGCAAGAATGATTGAACTTGATGTTTCGCCAAAAGAAGCATTAAAACAAGCAATGGAAAATGATGACGCAAAACAAATTATTGAACTTTATAAAGAAATTGTTAAAAACCGTGCTGACAGCCGCCTCTTAACCGACATGGCCAATAAACTAAATGAGCTTGACCCAGAAGGTACCGCAGAATGGCAAAAAGATCTCCCAACTGGTTTAAAAGCAGAGATGCTTTCACTCAAACAAAAAGAAGTTTCAGATATTGGAACCGAACTCAATCGACTCGACCAAGAAATTGATAAAGCCCGCTCTGACAAAGATATTTCTAACGTTCTTGATGATCTTGAAAATCTTAAAGAACAAATTAATACCTATGGAAATGAAACACAAAAACAGGGGCTGCAAGAGTTACAAAGACGTGCAAATGAAAAAGAAAAAGAAATTAAAACGCAAGAAGGACAAGGAGGCCAAAGCGGTGGCTTAGACGGTCTGTTTGGTGACAATGACGATGACGATGGCGATGACGATGATGATTATGGGCTTGACGCACTTGAAGCACTAGTGGGAAAAGCGTTTAAAGCTTCTGCACCAACCAGTACAAACTCTGGTAATAAATTTGCTGAGGACCTTGCAAACAGAATTATAGATGCAAAAACAACAGAAGAGCTTGATACGCTTAAAGAAGCACTTGAAGAGATGCAAAATGAACTTCTAGCCGAAGATGAAAATGACCCTGAAGCAGAAACTATTGATACCTACTTAACAAAAATAGAACGAAAAAGAAAAGCACTAGAAAAAGAAGCGCTCAACAGAGCTCTTACCGAAAACGCAGAACAAGGCAAAGAAGGCGGACAAGAAAGTGAAGACGATAGTCAAAAAGGCGGAACACAAACAACCGGCGTTGATGATACAAACAACGGCTCGCAAAGTGACAGCTCTTCTGGCGGTACAGGCGGCACGCAAAGCTTTATTGAAAAAGTAAGACAAGCGCTTAAAAACGGCGATGTAGATACCGTTTCAAGCCTCATTGAAGAAAAAGGTAATGAAGAAACGGCAGATGATTTAAATGCACGCCGGGTTGTAGAAGGTGACCTTGTAGACGCATATAGAGCTATCATGAATAATCGTGACCTTACACGGCAGCAAACAAGCGAACTTACTGACGATATTGCAAGAACCTTTACGGGCAAAAGTCCTTCTCTTGATTTACCAACGGGATTAAAAGCTGCAGTTTATCAACTAGAAAATCCATCAAGCACAGGGCTTAAGCATCACGAAGCAACTGCTGGAAAAGATGAAGGCGGTGGCGATGGTGGTAGCAATGATGGCGATGGCGATGATCCAACAGAAGTTGAAGAATAAAAAGAAGTTATAAAATATAAAAAAGGAAAAAATGATGAAGAAAACAATACTTTATAAAGGTGGCTTAATCGCCCTACTTGCGCTGTTGGTAGCCGCACCTGGGCTGAGTGCGGCACAAACAAAAATGACTGAAAAAGAGATGAAACAAAAAGTTGAAGCTGGAACAGCAACGCCTTCAGAGTTACTAAAAATTGTAACAAATACAATGCCCTGGGTAAGACCGGAAACACTAACAATTTCAAGTTGGGATGGAACCCTTCAGCAGAAACTTTTAAATGCTCTTGATCAAGCATTAAATGAGGGTAAATTTTCTTTAGAAGAAAATGTAGAAATCCAAAAAACCCTTAAACGTTATAAAGATAATCTAGAGAGAAGCTATACTAAATCGCCTATTTCCGAAGGACTAAACAGAATTATTCAAAAACTAGACGATAAAATAATTAAACAAAAAAAGCAGGAAAGAGAAGCAAAACAAAAAGTTAAACCATTAAACCTGGAAAAATTGCTTGGTCTCCTTCAGTCTGACAAACCAACAGCACTAGAAGAATTAAAAACCGCCTTAAAAAGCGATGCCGCCGCTCAAATTTTTCAAAATAAAAATAACTCAGATACCATAATTCAAGCAATTTTAGATAAATATGCAGATGGAACGCAGGATACTGAGCCGGCAATTGCAAAAATAAAAGCATTAAGAGAAGCCGGTTTTGGGAGGCCAGAACTTACAAAAGCAATGGAAACCGTTATTGATAAAACGGTAAAACCTGGGGAAGAACTAGTAAGTCTTAACAGAAGCATAAGCGATTTTGCAGACAGTATTGGCAAAGCTGAACCAAAAGGTTTTTGGGGGAAAGTTTGGACTAACATAACTCATTTCTGGCAGAGAAGATCCCAAGATGTTGATGGGAAAAGCTTTAAAGAAGGGCTCAAAGACGCCATTGAAACCGGCAGCGCTAACACCGTAAAAGACTATATTCAGGAGGTTGCACGTTCGGGAACAGTCACTTCTACAATTGGAAGAGTTAAAATAGAAGACCGTACCGTTCTAATGGCTGACGTTATTGAAGCAGCAAGTAAATCAGGCAAGTATAGCGCTGATAACATTGAAAGCTTTATTAGAAAAGCAATTGCTCCAGAAGGGGTAATCAGCACAGATTTTGCTGGCCTTGAGGAACAAGCACTTAAACTTTATGCGGAAATTGGTAACAATGAAGCAATCAAAACAGCACTTAAAGGAAAAGACATTTCTGAGGTTATACAAAACTTCTTAAAAGAACACAAAATCAAACAGGCACTTGCGGGCTCAAAACAATACCAAGAAGAATTAAAACGGTTTGACGCTTTAGCGACTCTTACTTTCGACGATTCTGATACACCATCTGAAGAGCTCGTTACTGCAATTCAAAGATTAAGCGAAAGTTCTAATTATAGCAAGCTTTCACCGGATCAACGCAAGGCAGTTGCTGATGGTATTGAAAAAAGAATCACTAGCCCTGAAGCCTCTCCTGAACTGAGAGCAGAAGGAATACGTTTCTTAATAGATAAAGAAATTGCTCCAAGCAAAAGTATGAAAGGGAAAACTGTTAGGGAAATTCGAGTAGCAACAAACAAAACGCTTGAAGAAATAAATAGGTTAATTGAAGAGGTATTTAAACCGGCACTCAAAGGCATTACCGACCCTAAACAACGTAAAACACTTAAAGAAGCATTTGGAGAAGCGCTCGGCGAAAAAATATCCGCCATTAAAAAGGAATATGAAACGTACTACGATAGTGACTCAGAACAACATCACCCGGAACCGAGAAACAGAAAAAATAAAGAACTTAATGATCTCATTAGCAAACTAGAAAGCGCACGCACAACATTTGATAACGCAGCAGACAACCCAGACAGCGACGGTGATGCTGGAGGGCTTTTTGGCAGTGGAAAAACACAAACGCTCGCTCAACAAAAAAGAGCCGCAAAAGAAGCTGAGAAAAAAACAAAAGCAGAGGCTGCAGAAGCTGCAAAAGACGGTCAAGGTGATAGCAATTCGGGTGAAACAGAAGTAACTGGTGTACAAACAGATGGACAACATGAAGCACACTCAGGGCAAGGTAGTGACGGCGGTGGGACAACCGGCGATCAAAGAACCCCAAAACAACAAAAAAGTGATTCCTCTAACCTTACTCCAAAAGAACGCCGCGCACTACAGAAAGAAGAAAAACGTAAAGCTGCAAGAGAAGCCGCTGAAGAGCTCGCTAAACAATTAAAAGAAGAAAATGGCGGCGATGATCCACAACCGGTAGAAGATGGTGAATAAAAACTCAAAGGAAAATGAAATGACAAAAAAAGGAATCATTTTTGTCGCAGTGGTATGGGGGCTTATAGCCCCTCTGGCCGCACAAAGCTCAGACACAAGCAGTTTGTTTGGCAGCGGAACGGTACACAAATTGAACTACCAGCAAGTGCAAGAAGCGCTGGAAGCATTAAAACAAAGCGGGCAAAGAGCTGCACGACAAGGCGCAACTATTAGGGCCAATTCACGTCGTATTGTGCCGGCACCAAGAGTACAAAAAAAATCGGGCAAAAAACCAAAAAGCAATCAAACAAAAAGCTCAGGAAAAACGGGAACAACAAAAACAGGAAATAGCGGTTTATACCACAATTCTGGCATCCCAATAGGGCAACGAGTAAATCAGAGACGCTCATCAGGAACAGAAACAAACACTCAAACAAAGCCAACCTATGACCCTAGTGATTCAAGCCCTGGATAATTAAGATGGTGTGCCCGGCAGGATTCGAACCTGCGACCTACGGATTAGAAGTCCGTCGCTCTATCCAACTGAGCTACGGGCACATAAGAAACACAAGTATACGATAAGAATGAGCTTATTTCAATTTTAACCGTTTTTCAGCAAAAATAAGCTTAAAAACAAGAAAATCATAAAAACCCTTGTTTTTCAGCAGCCCAAACTGCTATCCTGACCTTAAAGGTAGTAATGGAAGTCCCTCAAATGGAGTAGCTTAAAATGAAGAAAAATAAGTTCGTTTCAAGTTTTTTTATGGTAATCGCCCTGCTTGGGTTTAGTAAACTAACTATTTGTAGCCAAAACCTAAGACGTGGACTAGAAGCAACCGTTAAAGGGGGGTTTCTCGGCCTTGATGACAGAGTGTTAAAAGGTTCGGCTATGACTGAACTTTGGGAACAAGGATTTACTGAAATTGGAGGCAGAATTGTACCTATTGATGACCCATCTGCACAACTTTCTTCTTCACAACAAACAGTAGAACTCAAAAAAGCAGAAGCTGATGAAGAGTCTGTTGAAACCGCAGATAAAGAGACAATCAAAGGTCTGATGGAAAAGATGAACAAGATGCCTCTTGAAGATTACAGAGAGATTCCAGTTGAAGGTCGAGATGAAATTGTTGCTGACCTTGTAACAATTGCAAAACGGTTTTCGGCTGGTAGTAAAGAAGCAGACCCAGAAATAGAAACCGCAGTTAAGAACTTTGTAAAAGAAAAATTTGTTGACCCACTTGATAATAAAAAATCAACGAATTATGATCTTAGCGAAGCGCAATCAGCACTCAACGCATTTGGCGAACTACCAGAGTTAAAAGAAATGTTGCAAACGGCCGTTGATAAGTATAACAGCCGATCAAAAGTTTCGTTTGATGATTTATGGAATGAAGCATTAAAAAGATCAGGACTTGGCCAAGGAAAGCGAGACAAGTCACTTAAAGACTTTGAAGATGAAGCGCGTAGCAATCCTAATTATTTATTTGAAGCTAAAGAGACCGTAAAAAATATGGTTAGCAAACTTTCAGCAAATGATTTTCAAAGAGTATCACCTTCTGAACGGCAAGAAACATTCGACTTTTTATCTGTAGCACTAACCGCATCATTTGACAAACCAAGACCCGGAAGTAAAGAGCCATTCTTTCAACTTGCACCAGAATTTAAACAAGCTTTAACTGAGTTCTTAACCAAACTCGTACTTGAGCCATTGAAAGATGGAGAAATAACAGCCGTTGACCTTACAAAAGTACGTGTGGAACTTAAAGCGTTTGCTCGTTTAACAGAAGTAAATAAAACATTCTTAGACCTCCTTTCAGAACGATTAAAAAAAGAACCAAACTCAGCAGAACTTAAAAAAGTTACTGTGGACTTCTTAGAAGATAACCTGGTTGATTCTTTAACACCAAAAGATGGTGACCCTGCAGCTTCTCTTGACCAATTTAGCCAGGCTTCAGAAGCGCTTAAGCAATTAAAAGATCTTATTGAAAGCCCTGAGTTTGCAGGACGTGACGTTGCAGAAAAATTCAAGAAAGCAGTTAAAGACGCGATAGAAAAAAACCCAAGAATGAAAGAAAAGCTTCAACAAATTTTAGATGATTTTGAAAAAACATTCCCATCTAAAGATGCCCCAAGTTTAACCGCAAGCCACTCTGCTTCAGTCACACTACCAGATGAAGGTAATGAAAGTGGTGGTGAAGATGACGATGGTGAGGATGATGATGGTGATGATATACCACGAGACATTTTGCTTGAATCATATGCTGAAAACTATGTCAGCGAAATTATAGAAGCTAAAGATGCAGGCGCAGCTGAAATAGGGAGAACAACGCGAAATGTTATTAAACGTATTAAAGACAATCAAGATTTACAACCGGATGAAATTGCAGCCCTTCTTACACAAATAACAACAATACTTGATATAGAAAATACCGTAGCTGCAGACGATGAAAATGGTGATGGAGAAGAACCGTTTAGAGGCGCACTAATGCTCCTTAAAAAAGCAAGCGGAAGCGCCCCGGAAAGAGACCCTGCCGCCCTTCTTTCAAGAACAGAATTTACCAAGGTATTAAACACAGAACTTTCAGAGGAAGATGTTTCAAAAGCAGAAAAAAAAGCGATTGATTATGATATTCGTGATTACTTAGAAAATGCAAAAGCAATTGAGAGCAAAGGCTTTTTCAAAACATTTGGTCGCTTTATCCGAAGAAGCGTAGGTCACCTTATGGAGCACCGAAAAATTAAGAAAATAATTGATGAAGGTGAAGGCGCGGTTGAAGAATATATTAAAGCAAAAGCAAATGAAACTCCACCAAACATGGATGATATTGCTGACATGATTAACACCGTCAGCAAATATGACCGTTACCCTGACCATTACATTGAAAACTTTATTAAAATCGCCTTAACTGAAGGAACCAAACAAAACCTTCAAGAAGTAAAACGTCGAGGTCTTGAATTGCTTAAAGAATTGAAAGGTTCAACGGCAGCGGGGCAACGTTTTGAAGGAAGTGCAAGCGGAAGCTTAACCAGTCATATTGCAAACCTTGTACTCGACGTTCACAGGGAAATGACTGCAGCTGAAAATGCAGACGCATCAGGCGGAGATGCCGGGGGGCTCTTTGGAGATGGTTCTGGTAAACCGCTTACAGAAGAAGAACAAAGAAAAAGAGCTGAAGAAGCACAAGCACGTGCCAAAGAACAAGGTAAAACAGCAGCTGGTGATAGTGCAGCTGATAGGCATCAAAATGTAACACGTGCCGATGGTGTCCAAGAAACACCTCAACATGAAGCAAGCGGTGGACAAGATGATCCAAGCGGTGATGGACCAAGCGCTGGCAAAGCAACACCAAAAGCAAATAAAGACGATCCAACTAATGGACCAAGCGCTGGAGAACTTGCAAATGAAAGAAAAAAAGATGGGCAAGATGATCCAAATGATGGTGGTACAACTGGCGGTGACCAAGATAATACAAATGGTGATGGAGAAGTAACAACTGGTGGAGAATAAAAAAGATAGGATAAAGGGGAAAAAGGGATGAAGGTAAGAAAAAAGTTTGTTGGTAAAAAACTCTTTGTGCTGCTTGCATTGATTGCATTTTCTGGATGCATCTCTTTACACGCAACTATTGGAAAACCAACTGCCGCACAAAAAGCGAAAAAAAAGAAACAAGAAGAAGAACGAAAAGCACGAATAGCAAAAGCTAATGCAGAAAGAGCAGCCCGAAAAGGATCCGGAAAAGATTCTGGTGGCACAGCAACAACCACAACTAGAAAAGCCCCTTCAGGCCCGGTGGGTGATATTATCCCCAAGTTTGATTTTGAACATATTAAAAGCGCCGCGGATATTAAACTTCTTAAAACAGAAGAAAAAGCTGTCAAAAAGATTATTGATGAAATGCGTACCAC
>JAYPWJ010000015.1:0-4945 GCA_038135085.1 bacterium | reverse complement strand
CACTCCCTATAAAGAAATGCTCGCAAATGATGGTGGCAAAATAGCGGCACAATTTGTGGATGCCTATACTAGAATTGCCGAACAAGAAGATAAATTTGACGCGAGCGCCCGAACCCTTTCAAAAAGCTATACGCTAAGATCAGCTGTAGATGGAGCCTATAGCCTGGTGAGCAATATAGGAAAAGGTTTGGTAAACGTTTTTTCTGGTGCTGAATTTGGTGTGAGAGACAGACTTTTTCAGTATGACACCGTTGCATTCTACGACTCAAAAACCCAGGAACTGATTGACACCGACCTTGATCAATTGAAAAGTAGTTTACTTGATACAATGATTAGCAAAGCGACCCAAGAAAAAGATCCAACTCAATTGAAAGAACTTTTAAAAGATATTAATACACAGTTTGCGCAAAGCGATCCTGGTAATCATGAAAATCTTTCTCAGCGGTTTATGAGTGATGTGGCTCATCGTATTGCAGATATTGTATTAAATGGACCAACCGAGCTTACCATTCAAGAACATATTGATAATATGGAAGATGCTTTTGGTCCACTTTTTGACGCAGAAGGCTCACCACTTCCCCGCCAACAAATTAATGACGCCATAGCAGAGCAGCTGATGCAAAAAGCGGGAGACCCAAAATTTAGTGCTGCGGAAGGCCTTGAAGCACTTAAAACCTTAAAAGCAGTTGATGAAAAAATCCCTTCATTTAACCGCGCAGTTGAAAAACTGATTAACGAATCATTGTCTGAAGACCAGGACAAGTCACTCAAAGCTGAAATGGAAAAATTTGTAGATGTTGAACCTGATGAAATTAAAAGTTCATTTAGAAAAGAATTTTTAAGAAAAATAAGAGTAAAATGGAAGCGAGAAGTTAGAAGAAAACTGAAAGATGCACTTAACAAAGATGTTGATGCCGTGAAAGATTATATTCAAGCACAAGCAGAAAAATATCCGGATAATATTCAACGCCTTGCCGACATTATTAGTGCTGCATCACGAAAAAGAGTCACCTACAAAAGTACTGATGCTAAAGGAAAATTTGTGTATGAACCAAAGTTTACCCCAGAAGGCCTGCGGGCAATGATTGCAACTGCGCTTGACCCAGAAGGTGACTTTGACACAAAAACATTGCAAGACCGCAGAGACCGTTTACTCAAAACACTCAAACGGGATAAAACGCTTGAAAAACGTCTTGGTGGTGACATTACCACAATTGTAAACGAAGTAACTGCCGAGCAGATTAAAAAACATATTGTAAAACAGGGACCAACACAAGAACATCAGAAGGGTTTAAAAGAAAGACGAATGGAAACGTTGCTAAGCGAAGCAGTTGAAAAAGGCACCCAACTTACAACCCAACAAACCTCAGAGCTGATGCGGACAGTAGAACAGTTCCCTGATCTTCTTGAAGCGTTACCAGAAGCAGAGCGAAACCTTTTAATGGAAAATATCACTGCAGAAAATGCGAAAGGCGGAAACACCGCAACCTTTAAAAATGCAGCTGACAAATTTATTGCAGACCAAACCAACAGGGTAATTGATTCACTAAAAGATTCGATTAGTGAAGTAAAAGAAAGTAGAAACCAAGCAAAGAAAGCCTACACCACAAAGCTACTAGAAGAAGAAACTATTACAGAAATTGCAAATGCATTTAAAGGCTTGCAGTCTATAGAAGGGCTCACAAAGCGTGCTGACCTCAGAATCAATTTAACAAAAGCTATTGTTGAAATTCCAATGGGTCAACTTGGAAACCAACCAACCGATCCTAAAACTCTTAAAGCTTTGATGGAAGCTGTAAACGCAAAAATTGGAGATGCAAACGCTGCAACAAAAACATTATTCCAAGAAAGTGTATTAAGCGAGTTAATTAATACCCGAATTTCACAAAATACTAAAGAACCAACTGAACTTAAAGCGCGTATTGATGCATTTTTTGAAACCTATAAAGAGCTTATGACAGAAGAGCTGCTGGGCTCACAAGAAGCGGTTGAAAAACGGGTTATTGAAAAGATTTTATACCAATACGACCAAGCAAGTATTACTGCAGAAACAAAAAGAATGGTCCTTGAACAGCTTGAGCATCTTCCTGGTGCAAAAGAAAATGAAAAGCTTAAGGAATTCAAAGAAAAATTAGATAAAGCTCAAAATAGCAATACTGATGCACTTTTAGGAAAAGATGGAAAGCCACAAACTGCAGCCGAAAAAGCCAATGCAGCAAAAGAAGCAGAAGCAAAAACCAAAGGGGAAGGTGACACTGCTGCTGCAACAAGCGATGGAATTACTACCGGCGAACGTAAAGCAGGGCAAGGAGAAGCACCAACCAAAAAAGCACCGGTTGAAACACCAAAGAAAAAAGGTGGTGATGGTGATGGTGGAGAAACTACAGGTGGCGATGGTGGAAAAACTACAAGTGGCGATGGTTCTGGAGGAACTGTATCTGCACGCCAAAAAGGGTTACAAGAAGAAGAAGAAGCTCGCAATAGTGCAAACGATCATAGCGGTAGTGATGGTGACGGCGGTGGCGATGCCGCAGTAGTTGGCGAATAACCAACGCATAAAAGTAACGAAAGGAGTTGATTATGAAAGATAAAAAAGAAAAATCTCAGAATCTTTTACGGGTAATCACCCTTTCTATGCTTTTTTTAACCACGCATACGCAAGTGCATGGGGTTTTTGATCTTATACTTCAAAGTCTAGTTGAAGTATCAATGGCAACAAATGGCACTGGGATAGACCTGGGCGGTGGCAGCGGCACCTCAAGCAGAAGTACCACACAAACATCTGTTGACCAAACACGGTTTGAAAAGGCAAAAGCTGCTTTTGACAAAGAATCAGGCCCACAAAAAATTAAGAGTCTAGAAAACGAAGCACGCAAAGTTATTGATGGGATGAGGCGACAATCACCAAATAAATTCTTTGAAGATGCTGGGAAGCTTTCTAAATTTTATGACGCACTTTTTGCAACTGAAAAAACCGCAAACAATCCAAAAAACAAACCAACTGAAACACGAACCACTATTGATACCCGTTCAATTCACCGCGCTGTCCCACTTGCAGCTATACCTGCTGTAGGACCATTCATTGCAGCGGCTGTTTTTATGCATCAACGGTTTTATAAAAAGCATTACATTGTAAAAAGAGGAACTTTTGAAGTTGACCTTCTGCACAACGTTGGGGAAATCAAAACAGAACTACTGGATACCGTAATTAATAAAGTATTTGAAAATCCAAAAATGGCACAAAAAAGACTGAGTGATCTTTTAAACCGAACTGATGTAGACCAACAGCTTAAAGATGCAGTAACAAAAAGAATGGCTGAACGAATAGTTGAGGGAAGCCTCGACCCTGATGAAACGCGGGTTGGCAAGGTAACAACCCTGAAAGAGCGTATTGAAGCAGCTCAAAAAAAGTTTAAAGATATTTTTGAAAAGAACGAAAATTTTAAAGAAACATTTGAAGAAAAAATAATTTCAGATGCATTCAGTGCAACCTACTCAAAGCCACTTGCAAATGTTGAAGAAATGCTTGATGGCCTTAATGCGCTTGAACCAAATACTGCTGAAGGTCGTAAGAATCTTAATAAAAAAATAGAAGATATAATCAGCAAAGCACTTCCTGAAAAACAGAAAAAAGCGCTCGCGGACGAACTTGATGAGTATTCAAAAGCACTCAGCAAAGCAAAAAAGGGAATGTTTGCCTCACTTTTTGAAAAAGGTGTAAACAGCGCAATTAAAAAACAAATTGCAGAGACTGTGCATGCAACCTACGGTGGCTACCATGATGGAACAACATGGATCGAACCACAAGAGGCAAGAAATCTAGCAATCATAGAAGAAATAGCCAAACGACAAGCTAACCCAAAAGAAGTTGCAGAAATTTTAAAAGAGGTCAGTAAACCAGTTAAAGGTAAAGATGGCGTTTATAAAGTAGAATTTACCGCAGACCAACTTAAACGGTTTATTAAAAGCGCACTTGAAACACAAGCTGGCGATATTGAGGCAATGAAAAAAATGGGTCTTGATTTAGCGCGGGAGCTGCGTGGGAATAAAGATATTAAACGGTTACTTGGTGACGAGCCACTGACCGATGTTATTAAAGAAGCAGTTACACAAATCAACCACACAGCGTTAGCAAGTGATTCTGTTGCACAAGCACATCAAAAAGCATTACGGGTGAAACACCTTCTGCCACAACTTTCCAATTATACGAGTGGAAAAGAATTATTGCCCCCAACCACCCTGCTTGCAATGCTCCAAACACTTAAAAATTCAAAAGGCGACCTTTATGAAGATTTAACCGACGAACAAAAAGAATACTTAACTGATTCACTTGCAAAAGCAGTTAATGACCCAAAAGTCTCAAAAGACCTTAAAACAGCGACTGAGCAATTTTTAAAAAACCGAATTGCAAAAACTAATGGCAAATATGAAGAGAGCATGAAGCTGCTTGATAAGTTTGATGGATTTACGTCGGTAAAAGAAGAGCTGCTTATTAAGTTGAATTACAAAATTCATATCTTTGAGAGTGATACAGACAAAATAACAAAAGAAGCAAGTCAGGAAACAGCTAAAAAATTAAAGGCATTGCGTAAAACATTACGTGAATCAATTAAAAAGGCAGCTGAGGTAGACAGAGCCGCTCAACCAAGACCAGCAGAGCCAATTGTAACAGCGCCCGCTGTTGATATTGCCCAGGTTGAAGAAGAAATTGAAGCAGAAAAACCAGCCGGCTATTTTGATAAAGCAAATATTAAAGAAAACGCAAAAAAACTCGGTGATGCATTCCGTGAGGCACTTAAGATAAGCGGAAATAAGGGAATAAAGAAGCGAAAAGCATTAATGGATGATCTTCTTGATAAATGTCTTGACGGGCTTGAAGAAGGCCAGTCAGCGACAGACCGTTTTATGGATGTTTTTACAAATAATGGAATTAAAACCCGACATG
>JAYPWJ010000014.1:10785-14148 GCA_038135085.1 bacterium | reverse complement strand
AATCTACTCTTTGTGGTAAGTTTAGGGGAATTAAAATAAGTAGCTTGTTGAAGATGAATACTCTTACGGTTTCTCATCAAAGTATTTAAGGCAGTTGGCTGTTTTTGAGCCATAGGAAATTGTGTAGAATATTTCCCTGCCTTTGGGGGGTAATTACTTGCTTTTACACAATTGTAATTGGGAACTAACACCAATGTTAACAGTATATATAACTTCTTCATAATAATTGTGGACCTCCATCCATTTTTACGTTCTCCATCTTAAGCTTAAGTATACCAGAAATGGAGGGCGAAAAACAAATAGTTGGTGATTTTAAGCTCACAGCCTGCTTATTAATCTTTCTTCAAAATGGTCAAAAAGGCCTCTTGGGGGACTTCAACGTTGCCCACCTGTTTCATACGTTTTTTACCTTTTTTCTGTTTTTCAAGCAACTTACGTTTACGGGTAATATCGCCGCCGTAACATTTAGCTGTAACATTTTTACGCAATGCAGAAACGGTTTCACGGGCAATAATGGTTCCGCCAAGTGCAGCTTGAATTGCAACTTCAAATAACTGGCGTGGAATAACTTTGCGTAATTTACCTGCAAGTTCACGGCCAATAGCATAGGCATTTTCTTTATGCACAATAACTGAAAGTGCATCCACCGGTTTGCCATTGAGCAAGAAATCCATTTTTACTAAATCGGCTGGCTCTGTTCCTGAAATTTCATAATCAAAACTTGCATAACCAGAACTTAATGATTTTATTTGATCATAAAAGTCGGTTGCAACTTCATTAAGTGGAAGTTTGTATTTTAAAATAATACGTTCTTCATCAAGATGTTTCATCTCAAGTTGTACACCACGTTTCTTTTGGCAAAGAGTTAAAACATTACCAAGATAGGTTTGTGGCACAATAATAGTTGCTTCAATAATTGGTTCGTAAATGGTTTCAATATAATTACGTTCAGGAAAATCAGATGGGTTTTCCAACGAAACTCTTTCACCACTGGTTAAATCAAGTTCATACCGAACACTTGGCGCAGTAATAATCACGGCAAGGTCATACTCTTGTTCAAGCCGTTGTTTAAACACATCCATGTGTAACAGTCCTAAGAACCCACAACGGAACCCAAGGCCCAATGCAGGTGATGATTTTTTTTCAACCGTTACACTCGCGTCGTTCAGGGTTAATTTTTCAATTGCGTCACGCAACTCGTCAAAGTCAGAGTTTTCAACCGGGAAGATTCCCGCAAATACCATCGGCTTTGCCGGTTTAAAACCAGGGAACGGTTCAACTTTTTGTTTTGCTCTATGAATGGTGTCACCCACTCGCGCTTCTTGAACGGTTTTCATTCCAGTAATTAAATACCCAACTTGCCCAGCATAAAGTACATCGGTTGGGCTTGGTTCTGGTTGCATTACACCAATTTCAAGCACCTCATAGGTTGCACCTGCTTGTACCAGTGTAACCATGTCCCCTTTTTTAATGGTTCCATCATGCACTGCGATTAAACAGATAACACCGCGGTAATCATCAAACCACGAGTCAAACAAAAGTGCTTTTAAGTCACCATCAGGTTTTGCAGTTGGTGCAGGCATACGCTCAACAATTGCGCCTAAAATTTTATCAATACCAATACCAGTTTTTGCAGAGGCTAGAATCAGTTCATCTTCTTTATAATCAAAGAGTGTATCAAGTTCACGTGCCACGCGAGGTACATCAGCAGCTGCCATATCAATTTTATTAATAACAGGCAGAATTGTTAAATCTTGGTCAAACGCTAAATAAAAGTTTGCCATGGTTTGTGCTTGCACCCCTTGGGCAGCATCAACCAACAACAATGCTCCTTGGCATGCGTATAATGACCGAGAAACTTCATAACTAAAATCAACGTGACCTGGTGTATCAATCAAGTTTAAAAGATATTTTTCCCCATTATGTTCATACACCATGGAAGCGCTTTGAGCTTTCACGGTAATACCACGTTCTTTTTCAACCTGCAGTTTATCTAAAAACTGCTCATTTTTATGACGCGTTGAAAGGGTTCCTGTCACCTCTAATAAACGGTCTGATAGGGTTGATTTCCCGTGGTCAATATGGGCGATCACACAGAAGTTTCTAATTTTGTCCGGCGTAAATGTTTTTAAAAGCTCTTTTGTTATTTTCATACCAAACAGTGTAAATCAAGCGGGATCAGTTGTAAATTATCTTTTAATCTAGGCTTAAGTTTTTTTTAATTTTTAAGCTAATAGAGTTTGTATTTAAGTTTGGGTAGGTTTTTTTGTTGCTTTTTGTGAGGGTGGTTTGCTAATCTGAAAGAGATAAATGGAGATGTTTCTAATAAAGGAGGTTACGATGAAGAAACAAATATTATTAGGGTTGGTCTTAATTGGTACTTTTTTGGTCCAATTTATTGTGGCCATAGAT
This sequence comes from bacterium, assembly GCA_038135085.1. Taxonomy (GTDB): domain Bacteria; phylum Babelota; class Babeliae; order Babelales; family CAIQNR01; genus CAMCVM01. The sequence continues at coordinate 11,736 of JAYPWJ010000014.1, read as the reverse complement.
GACGGTAATGCATTTATTCAAGTTGGCGGAGAAGTGATAGAAATTCCTGCTAGGGAAGAATTCAGATTTTTTAGAGATATGTCAGAGTCGTTTGGTGAAGAGTATGATTCGAGTCAGCCAGTACCATATGAAGAAAGTCCCTATTCTTCAAATGTAAATGCTGATGGTTTTAGAGCGATTTTAGATTTTTATAAATATGGCTCCTTACCGCAAGAATATTATAGTGATCATTATGATGATGGTTACTGGGTAGTCGATAAGGATCGATTAAAAAGTTTAATAAAGGCATTAGATTTTTTAGATGCAGATAGTTTAATGGAAAAAATTTATAAAGCATGGCTGAATCATGATTATAATAGGTTTGAAAGAGTATATCATAATGTTTCAGGAAGACAGATTATTGATCAAATGGGTATAGAGTTTGATGAAAATGAAATAGGTAAAAGATTGCAAGAAGAGGTATCTATTCCTTTATTTGAAAATGGTATTGTAGGTGGTGATCGTGAGCACTACTCTATTTCATTTCGTGATAAAGTTATGCAAGCAGGTATCTATGGGCAACCTACCTCTTTGGATTTTCATTTTCATAGAGACTTCGGGTTAGGTTCTTTTGAGGGTTTGCAAGATGTTAATTTTACTAAAGAATATAAAATTTCAGATATTAAAAAACTTTCACTATCCGGTGTTACTTCTAATGAGGGGAACCTAACTCCCCCTCTTGTGCTTAAACCTAATATTTTTAGAGGGGTTCCTAAACTCGAATCTATTGAACTTTGTCAATTGGGAATAACAAAAATTAATAAAAAGGCTTTTAAAGGGCTTGATCAGCTTCAAACCCTTGATTTGAAAGGTAATAAATTAAGTCAGATCGATTCAGGTACTTTTAAAGGGCTTGATCAGCTTCAAACCCTTGATCTATATGATAATAAATTAAGTCAGATCGATTCAGGT
>JAYPWJ010000014.1:5138-10685 GCA_038135085.1 bacterium | reverse complement strand
GGCTTGATCAGCTTCAAACCGTTAATCTATCTCATAACAATATTACGAGGATTGAGCGGGGGGCTTTTGAAGGGCTTGGTCAGCTTCAAACCCTTGATCTATCTCGTAACAATATTACGAGGATTGAGCGGGGGGCTTTTGAAGGTTTAACTAGTCTTAAAACAATTGATTTGAGCGGAAACTACGACCTTCTTAAGCCTAATATTGAAGCTATAGAAAAATTGGACGTTTTTCAAAGGGTCTATCGAGGTTTATTGATAATGCTTTATGGTAATGAGAAAAAAGAACGTATCAGAAGACAGGTGATTGAAGAGACTGGTCGTGATAATATTGATATTATTTTTCCCATTGAGATTGATTATGGAATATAACAAGTCAACTAAAGCAAATGACTAAGGAGGTTACGATGAAGAAACAAATATTATTAGGGTTGGTTCCGGTCCAGAAGCTTACCGACAAGATTATAAAACCACGGTAGGGATTTTACGGTTAAAAAATAGGGGTATTACTTCTTTAAAGGGTTTAAGTAACGTTCACAAGTTGAGTTCGGCTAAAACTGTTGATCTTTCCCATAACGCTATTACTTCTCTTGCTGGTAAATCAGCCTCTGCTGGTTTAGCACGTGGAGGAACGGTTGATCTTTCTTATAACAGGCTTACAGCGTTAAAAGATCCGGGCGTGTTAAATAACGCTGAATCAAGTCATTTAAATTTTTCTCATAATAATATTACCGACATTCAAAAGGGATTTTTTAAGACCGACAGTTTTGCATATCTCTTTAGCATTGATCTTTCTTATAATCCATTAACAAATATTTCTGAGGGAGCGTTTTCATCGTACTGGGGGGGGCAATAGATCTGACAGGAAACAAAATTCCAAAAGCAAAAAGAAATAAAAAATATCTTGGTATAGACCAGCGTATACCGGTTAAAGGATTATAAATCTTTCTGGTAATCCTTATAAACCTATTCTTGTCTTATTTGGCTGTTCGGGGTATCCTTATCCCAATAGATCATTGTGATCATCCGTTCTACTTTTACAATAAAGGGTATGGGGTATGGCAGCCGAAAAAGAACAGGGCACCCTGGAAAAGGGTACCACACCAGTTTTAATTGAAGATGAGCTCAAGAATTCCTTTTTAGACTACGCCATGTCGGTGGTAGTCAGCCGTGCAATTCCTGACGTGCGTGATGGGTTAAAGCCTGTGCACCGTCGTGTGTTGTACGCTATGCATGAATTGGGATACCACCACAACAAGCCGTATAAAAAAGCTATGCGTGTAGTTGGTGACGTAATGGGGAAATATCACCCGCATGGTGATATGGCTATTTACAACACTATGGTGGGAATGGTTCAGGACTTTGCAAAACGTTATCCATTGCTTGATGGGCAAGGAAACTGGGGTTCGGTTGACGGTGATAATGCTGCGGCACCTCGTTATACTGAAGTACGACTTCAAAAAATTACTCAAGAAATTTTGGCCGATATTGAAAAGAATACGGTTCCTTTTACACCAAACTATGATGAATCTACTACTGAGCCGGTGGTGCTTCCAAGCCGTATACCAAATCTTTTGGTAAACGGAACAGCTGGTATTGCAGTTGGAATGGCAACTTCTATTCCACCACACAATTTGGGTGAAGTGATTGATGGTTGTTTAGCCTTTTTGAAAAATGAAAATATTACGCAAGAAGAATTAATCAAACTGATTCCTGCTCCTGATTTCCCAACAGGGGGAATTATCTGTGGGCGTGGTGGTGTGCTTAAAGCATACAAAACTGGCCGTGGAAATGTTGTTGTTCGTGGGGTAACCGATATTCAAGAAACCAAAAAAGGTTCAGCAATTATCATTACCGAATTACCATACCAGGTAAATAAAGCGGAACTGATTATCAAGATTGCAGACTTGGTTAAAAACAAAGTGGTTGAAGGAATTACCAACATTCGTGACGAATCAGATCGTCGTGGAATGCGCGTGGTTATTGACGTAAAGCGTGGCGAAATTCCTGATGTTATTTTGAACCAACTTTACAAATATACACCGCTGCAAACTTCAATTTCTATTTTAAGTTTGGCGTTGCTTGATCACCGCCCAATGGTCTTTACGTTGCGTGAATTGGTAAAGCAGTTCTTGCTTCACCGTGAAACAATTGTATACAAGCGGACCGTTTATGAACTTGATAAGGCAAAAGCGCGTGAGCATTTGCTTGAAGGTTTTATTATTGCGCTTGATAATATTGATGATGTTGTTCAATTGATTAAAAAATCAAAAACAACAGAACTTGCAATGAGCTCATTGGCAAAGGCCTATAAGCTTTCAGTTGAACAAAGCAAAGCAATTCTTGAAATGCGTTTGCAGCGTTTGACCGGTATGGAACAAGAAAAAATTCATGCTGAAATTGCAGAAATTAAAAAGAAAATTGCATACTTAAACTCAGTGCTTGAGAATCGTGAGATTCTTAAAAAAGAGATCGTGGATGAATTAACATATATTAAAGAAACATATGCTAATCCGCGTCGTACAAAGATCGAAGATGTTTTTGAATCATTAACTGATGAAGATTTAATTCCTGATCAAGAAGTGGTTGTAACCTTGACCCAAAAAGGTTATATGAAGCGTGTTCCTCTTGATACTTATGGTGTGCAGCATCGTGGTGGTAAAGGTAAAATGGGAATGCAAAAACTTGATGACGCAGAAGATGTTGTGCGTGATATGTTTGTTGCAAAAAGCCATGACGAACTCTTGTTCTTTACTAGCTTAGGCCGTGTTTACAGTATGCGTGTATATCAAGTACCAGAAGGTTCTCGAACTGCAAAAGGGCGCGCTGTTATTAACTTGTTACCGTTGACTGAGGGTGAAACAGTTGTTCGTTTGCTTTGCATGCGTGACATGGAAAATAAACAGATTGTGATGGTAACCAAAAAAGGTATCATCAAAAAAACTGACGCAAAAGCATTTGCTAAAATTCGAGTTTCTGGAATTCGTGCACTTGGTCTAAAAGATGATGACCAACTTTCATTCTGTGGTGTAAGTAGCGGAAATGACGATATTGTCTTGGCAACAGCCTTTGGGCAAGGGATTAGGTTTAAAGAAACTGAAATTCGTTCGATGGGGCGTCAAGCTGCGGGTGTAATTGGTATTAGACTCAGAAAAGATGACCATGTTGTTGGTATGGAAATTATCGATGATGAAAACAAAACACTCTTGTTTGCAACACAAAATGGATACGGAAAACAAACACGTACCGGTGATTTCCGTGTGGCACACCGTGGTGGTCTTGGTGTAAGAACCATTCCAACTGATCGTAGAAATGGTGAAGTGGTTGGGCTTGTTATCATTGGGCCAGACTCTCACATTCTTTTAATTGATGACGCAGGTAAAATTATTCACTTGCTTCCAAAAGAGATTAGAACCATGGGCCGTCAGGCAAAAGGTGTTCGTTTGATTCGCCTTGATGAAGGTCGCAAACTTGCTTCTGTTGTTGCATTTGAGTCTGATGATAGTGCAACTAATGATGAATCAGGTGATGGTGGTGGTTCTTCTGGTTTAATGCGTAAAGATACGCAGGTGCCAAGTGGTGACGCTGCACTTAAAGGTGCGGTTCGTGCTGAAGATGTTCAGGATGATTCTGATACAACTAATACGCCTCAGCAAGAGCCAGATAAAGAGCCTACTGTTTCGGCTGATAGTTTTGATAATGGGCCGGTTCAGTTTAGTGGGCCTGAAATAGAGAGACCCCGTACTTCAGCAGCAGCTGAGTTATTGGAAGATGATGAACCGTCAGTTATTGATAATGATGATGATTCGCAAATAATGATGTTCTAAAAATTAAGGGCCCTGCGGGGCCCTTTTTATTACTCGTACTGTCCATCTTCTACTACTTCTTCTTCTCGTGGAAGAAGCATTGCACTTCCTGCCAAACGTAGAGCAGTTTCTCGGTCGGTGAGTTCCATATCAAGCCATGCTTGCATCTCGCCTTTTATTGCAGTTTCTCTTTGGGTTTTGTGTGCTCCAAGTGTTTGTGCAGCATCTCTTACCGCAACTTCTTTTGCTTTTAACTTGAAGGGAGCACGGCAGGTTGGGCATTGAGCCATTCCACTTTTAATGCGTTCAAGCCGGCAGGTTGTGTGTATTTTGTGAGTGCATGGTAATGTGAGCAATTTATTAGATTTATTAATTTTAAAGTCGCAGGCGCAGGAGCAGGTTGTAACAATTGGTGCAGTTTCATCTGGGCTTGCTGTCCGTTCTGCATTTTCTTCATACCCCGCTAAGCGCGGTGCAATTTTTTTCCATGCTCGGGCAAGTTTTGCTTTGGCAGTTTTTAAATCTTGGTGGCAGACAAACTGTACTTGGTTTGTTGCATCATCTTTGTCTTGGGCAACTTTTTCTGCGCTCACTCCTGCCTGGTCTCTTGCTATTGGGTTTGCGCCAGATTCATAAAATAATCGTACCAGTGCAGGGTACCCAATTCTGGTTGCAATAACAAGCGCAAGTTCGCCACCAGTACTTGTTATGTTTAAGTTTCCACTATGGTCTTTAACTGCTTTTACAACCTTTGTAAATTCGCGTGCATGGAGTGCTCCAACAATTGTATCGATATCATATTCTGGAAGATTTGTAGGGTGTGTAAAGGATACATTTTCGTAATGATCAACGGCAACACCTTGAGGTTTTTGACGGAAACATGGTAAACAGTCAAAGATTCCAGCGGTCGTAGTTAAGCAGTATGTAAGTGAAAAAAGTAAGATAATACGCATGTAAACTCCCGATTAGATCGTTTATATCTAAATGATGAGCCAAGTGTATCAGGAATATACTTATTAAGGCAAGATTGTCAGAAAAATAAAAAAGAGTATTTAATTATGGAAGTTGTAAGGTAAAATCTGCAAATTCCTCAGCTTTTATTGGATCGCCTTGAATAAATACTTTTTCTTGCGGTCGCACAATAAACTCACTGGCACCTTTTTCTGGAATGGTTCCTGGTCTTTCATTTTCAAAATTAGTTCCCCAATCAAACGTATACCCAAGACCTGTCCAGGGGAATAAATTGACGTAGGTTTTATTGCGGTTGGTAGTAAACCAATTGATATAACTTTGGTTAAACACACCGCCAAGGGTAAAAATATCACCAAATGGTGCTGGTGGTAAAAATGGTCCGTAATCAGCTTCGCAACGATTAGTAAATAAATTATTGTTTACGCAGGGACGAATAAAGTCGGCTGGTTTTACCCACATGAGTACAAACACGCGGTCTTGCTCTTCTCCTGGGAACTCTGGGGCCAGGCCAAGGTATTGAATTAAACGGAGTTTTAATTGCTGCGGTGTTGCGTTTTTATTTTGTGCTAAATAGTTTTTTATAAAGGTTTGTGTTTCATGCGGAATTGAAACCCACACAGTGCCCCACCAGGCAGGAGTTCTTTCATATCCTTCCTGTTGAATACTTGCAAGGTGGCGCGGGTGAACCGTTTTAACTCCTTCTTTTGCAAAATTGCTTTTAATATATTTGTTGTAGTCATGCATCGACATCCATGAAGTTACTAACACAT
>JAYPWJ010000014.1:0-5128 GCA_038135085.1 bacterium | reverse complement strand
CACATGCGTTTTGGCTCGATTAGTTTGAATGTGTTTGTTTTTTGGGGTGAGTGAAACAAGTGTATCGGTTTCTTCATCAGGGCTTGCATGAATTGCATCAACAATAGCTTTTAAATAGGTTTCCATTTGCGAAATATAAGTTCTGTATTCATCATGTGAAATTGGACGTTTTATTAAAACTTTTTTACCTGAAAGTATAACAGACTGTTTACCATTCAATGCTGCTTCTGCTTTTTTAATACGATCACTATATGCAGTTAAAATTGGGTTTGTTTTTTGTTTTGGGTAATAGCGTTTTAAGTATTGCGTAATAACTGGGGTATTTAAAATATGGGCACCGCGTTCAAGTGGATTGTCTATATGGGTGTTTTTTGCAGCAATAAAAGCAGTTACGGTTAAAGCAAGTGTGATAATAATTTTTTTCTTCATTGAGTTTTTCCTTTTTAAAAATTACTTTGTAGAAATTTTAGCATTTTTCAATAGTGCGACTCAATGGTTAAGTTCGGTTTTTAAAATACTCTTGTAAAAGCCTGTAATCGGGGTATACTGGCCAAAAATCTTGAAGGGAACTATGAACAAAAAACAGTCGCTGCTTCATCTTTCATTAATTCCACAGGTTGGCCCTGCAAAAGTTGAGGCTTTAGTTGCGCAATTTGGTGTGCAGCTACCAAATCTCTATAGTTTTACTTACAAAGAGTTTCGTAGTCTGGGCGCAACAGAAAAAACAGCGCAGCTTTTGGTTGAAGGTTTGAAAGATACTACCTATCTTGACCAAGAGTTGAAGTTGATTGAAAAGCATGGTATTCAGTGGTGCACAATTTTTGATGATGAATACCCACAGCTTTTAAAAGAGATTCATTTGGCTCCCCCAGTGCTTTATTACCAGGGGAATTTAAATTTTCCAGAAAAGACAATTGCCTTTGTAGGTTCGCGGGCAAAAAGTGTTTATGGTGCCAAAGTAGTTCAAAATTTGGTTCCTGGTTTAGTTAATGAAGGCTGGGGCATTGTAAGTGGTGGTGCCTATGGTATTGATACAATTGCTCATCAAGCGACCATTGATGCTGGTGGTAAAACATTTGTAGTGCTCGGTTCTGGGTTGTTGCGGCCCTATCCTTCTGACAATAAAAAATTATTTGAAGCAGTTGTACATCAGGGCGGGGCCGTTATGAGTTCTTTTCCGCTGACAATGGAGCCTCATCCGCATAACTTTCCAGCACGTAATAGAATTATTGCAGGGTTGAGCCACGGCACGCTGGTGGTGCGAGCTGCTAAAAAAAGTGGTGCGCTTATTACAGCAAAATACGCATTGCAAGAAGGGCTCTCAGTGTTTGCTGTTCCTGGTCAGATTGATGATAAGTTGAGTGCTGGCTGCCATGCCCTTTTGGCTCAAGGTGCTCAGCTGGTCACGGGCCCAGAATCATTTTTTGAAGAGTTCGGGTTGTCAGCTCAAAGTCAGATTCCACTCAAAACGGCAGAGCCAGTTGACCCGCTTGTTGCTTTTTGTGCACCTGCCAAAACGGTTGATGAGTTGATTGAGTTAAGCAAATTGCCTGAAATTGAGCTTAAAAATCAACTTTTTGAATTGCAGCTTGCAGGCAAATTGCAACAGAACTTTGCAGGGCTCTGGGAACAAGTATAGATTTTTGCTTTTTTTTGAGGTTTTGGTACCTTTAGATCAGGCACTTTCGAAGAATATTAAGCTTTATCAAGGAGTTATGTCATGCCAGTACCAAAGCGTAAGCGCTCGAAATCCCGTAGGGATAAGCGTTTTGCAAACAAAGGAATTAAGGCTCGTGCCTTTGGTTCATGTAAAAATTGTAACGAAATTGTTCAATCACACGCAATCTGCCAAGGTTGTGGATTCTACCGTGGTCGCAAGGTTATCACAACTAAAGCTGAACGCGCAGGGCGACGTGGTGAAGAACGTAAACTTCGTCAACAAAAGTTAGAAGCGCGTGCACCGCAACAAGGTGACGCTCCTATCGATGCCAAACCTGAATAAAAAAGGGTCATAGAGTATGATGCAAGAAGCAGTTCAGGGTATGATTAATGATTGGATTCGTGATTTAAAAAACGATAAATATACCCAAGCATTTTTAGGCGCACTGTTGTTAGTTTTACTTGCCGTTGGTGGTTGGAAAGCAAAGCAATGGTATGTTGAACGCCAAGAAGGTGCTGCCCAAATTGTGTTTTCTGAAGCGCTTGATGAGTATGATCGTGCTTTCCATTTGATGCAAAAAGGAACCGTTGAAAAACAACAATGGGATGATGCAGCATTTGGATTTAAAACGGTTGAAGATAAGCAACGTGGTACTGTTTATGCTACGTATGCCCAAGCATTTCAAGCCGATGTGCAAGCGCGTGAAGGAAAGTTTGATCAAGCGATTGAAACACTTGACCAAGCAGTAGCAAAAATGGGCAAAACTTCACCTGGTTATTACCTTTTTAAAACAAAAGGTGCGTTGTTAAAAATTGATGCTGGTAAAACAGATCAAGGGGTGCAAGAACTGCAACAACTTGCAGATGATCAAGATAACCCAAACAATGACACTGCAGCTTTCTTTTTAGGCTATTATTATTGGTCAAAAGACAAGTTCAGTTTGGCACAAAAAGCATGGGCGCCATTTGAAAAAACAAAGCAGCCGGCTGATGCTCAAAAGGCTTCACCATGGGCACAAATTGCACAGGTTAAACTTTCTCAAATTGCGTGATAAACATGCCTGAAACCAAAAAAATAAAAGTTCGCTTTGCTCCTTCACCAACGGGAAACCTACATATTGGGGGCATGCGAACTGCTCTTTTTAATTGCCTTTTTGCACGTCACAATAATGGTGAGTTTGTGGTTCGTGTTGAAGACACTGATCTGCAACGTTCTAAAAAAGAGTTTGTTGATGCGCAAGTTGCAGCACTTGAATGGTGTGGTCTTAAAAGTGACCAGCCGTTAGTATTTCAATCTGAGCGCACAGAAGCCTATCAGGAACAACTTTCAAAACTATTAGAACAAGGCAGCGCGTATCGATGCGTGTGTACGCCAGAAGCGATTGAAACACGAATTAGAGCAACTGGTAACACTGATGAATATTTTGGCTATGATGGCCATTGTAAAAATGCCAAGATTAGGCAAGACAGTGATCAGTCATTTGTAATTCGTTTTGCCGTTCCTGACGATGTTAAAACCATTACCATTCAAGACGCTATTCGGGGTACGGTTAATTTTGACCGTTCACAGTTTGATGATTTTATTATTGTGCGCTCTGATGGCTCACCAACTTACAATTTTGTGGTGGTGGTTGATGATGCGTTCATGAATATTACCAATGTGATTCGTGGTGATGATCATTTAACTAATACTCCAAAACAGGTTTTACTTTACCAAGCGTGTGGTTTTAAACCGCCTCAGTTTGCGCACATTCCGCTTATTTTAAATACGAATGGTCAGCGGTTAAGTAAGCGTGATGGGGCGGTTGATGTACTTGAATATAAACGAATGGGTTATTTGCCCGATGCGTTGGTTAATTACAGCGTGCGGCTTGGATGGGCACATGGTGACCAAGAAATATTTACAAAAGATGAGCTTATCAAGTACTTTACTCTTGAGGCAGTTGGTAAAAAGTCTGCCGTTTTTGACATACAAAAGCTGCAATGGCTCAATAGTGTTTACCTCAAAGCATTACAATCAGAAGCTTGCTTTGAGTGGCTGGTGACTGATGTTTGCCCAGATTTAAAAACAAAGCTTTCAAGCTGGTCTGACGCACAACGGTATAAGGCAGTTGAACTGTACCAAGAGCGTGTGAAAATTGGCTCTGAACTGTGCACTCTTTTGGTGACCTTGCATGATGGCCCTTCATTGTATGAAGTTGAGGACGTTAAAAAATGGATGTCCCGTCAATCACGTGGGTATCTTGATGCATTGACCCCAAAACTTGAAGCAATAGATGAATTTACAAGCCAAGCACTTTCAGCACTAATTAAAGCTTTCTGCAAAGAGCATGACATTAAGTTGGTTCATGTTGCTCAACCTCTACGAATTGCTTTAACTGGTGGAGCAAGCAGCCCAGGAGTTTTTGAGTTACTTGCGTTGCTTGGTAAAGAAGAAAGTATTAAACGGATCCATGCCTTGCAGCGCTTTTTAGAATCTCACTAGTGAGTGATTATAAAAGGGGCGAGGATGAAATTTGGTATTGTGTTTCCAGGGTTTAGTAGTCAGTCTGTTGGTCTTGGTAAAGAATTTTATGATAATTCCCGATTAATGCAAGAGTACTTTGAAGAGGCGGGTAGCTGCCTTGATAAGAATTTTGTAAAAATTTGTTTTGCATCTTCTGATGCAGATATTTCTAAACTTGAAAATAGTTATATCGCACTTTTTTTGGTGGGTGTTTCAGTTGCTGCTCTTTTAAAAGAGCATGGTATTGTTCCATCTGTGGTGGCGGGTAATGACGTGGGGGAATATGGTGCTTTGGCATCGGTTAACGGAATTACGCTTCCTGATGCAGTTTACCTTTTAAATAAATATGCTTCTATTTACCAAGAATTTTTAAAAACAAAACGAGTTGAAGCAATACGAGTTAAAAATGTTGATATGGAGCAGCTTAAAAAAATCTGTGATGGTTGTGTGAATGGGAATAACGTTGCCACTATAGCTAACTACGAGCTTGATGATCAGGCCATTGTGACCGGCAGTATCGAGTCAATTGCAGGTGGCAAAACAGCGCTAGAAGACAACCCGATCGGCCCGATTGAACAAATGCCGGTTGGCGCAGGGCTCCATTCACCTGAAATGGATGAAATCTTAAAAACGATGAAGATGTATCTTGAAAAGGTTGATTTTAAAGATGCTTCAATTCCATTTTTGAGTGGCATTACCGGCCAGGCTTTAAAAGAGGGTAATAGCATTCGTGCTGCTATTATGCAGCAGTTGCATGCACCTTTGCGATGGAAAAAAGTGATGGATGGCTTTGCTTTTTGTGACGTTATTTTAATTGCAGGCGCAAGCAAAGACCTTGTTGGTTTACTTCAAAAAGTGCATCCGGAAAAAAAGATTATGGAAATTAACAAGCCACAGCATTTGAATGATCTCTTGGCTTATATTGGAAAACCGCTGCTTGAAGTTAAGGAAGATGATGGCTCA
>JAYPWJ010000013.1:6901-14425 GCA_038135085.1 bacterium | reverse complement strand
TTGAGTTGATTAACTCAATCGCAATGGAAAAAGATCTTCATTTTGCAATTCGTGAAGGTGGTAAGACAGTTGGAAAAGGTGTTGTGACTGAGATCATAGAGTAACATAGGGTCAACTGATGAAAAAATCGAAAATTCGTTTAGCGCTGAAATCGTATGATCATCAGTTGCTCGACAAGGCAGTAAAACAGATTGTTTTAACAGCAAGAAGAACTGGGGCACAGATCGTTGGACCTGTGCCTATGCCGAATAAGAAAAGATGTTTTACTGTGTTACGGTCTCCGCATGTTTATAAGAAATCACGTGATCAGTTTGATTTAACAACACATCGCAGAATTTTGGATATTGTTTCTCCATCAGAGCAGACGATGGATGCTCTTGGGAAGCTCAATATTTCATCTGGTGTGAATGTTGAAATTAAGTGATAGGGAAAGATAATTTATGGCACAAGGTTTTTGGGGTAAGAAGCTTGGGATGACCCAAGTATTTTCTGGCAACAAGGTGGTCCCTGTCACCGTTGTAGATATTACAAACTGGTTTGTTGTTGGAACAAGAACAGAAGAGCGTGATGGTTATAATGCTGTCATTGTTGGATTCGTTAGAAAACGTAATGAAGGCAAGCCATTTTCAGCTGATTGGTTAAAGAAGCTAAAAAACTTTTTTAGACAAATCAAAGAAATTAAAGTTGATGGTTCAGTGCTTGAGACCGTTAAAGTTGGGCAATCAGTAAACTTTCATGAAGCATTTGAAGAAGGTAAGATTGTTGACGTAGCAGGAATCACTAAAGGGTGTGGTTTTGCTGGGGTTGTGCGACGTCATAACTTCTCAGGTGGTCCAAGTAGTCACGGAAGCACCATGGGGAAACGCCCTGGGTCCATCGGATTTATGTGTGCATGTGGTAAAGTTATTAAGGGTAAAAAAATGCCTGGTCACATGGGTGTAGATAAAAGAACAGTGCAGAATCTTAAAATTGTAAAAAATGAAAAAGATTCTCAAGTAGTTCTTATTAAGGGAGCTGTTCCAGGAAAATCTGGTTCAGTTGTCTTTGTTCAGAGCGGGGTAAAAGCATGAGTGAAAAAACAGAGCCAGTAAAAAAAGCTCCAAAGGTAACTTCAAAAGTGCAAAAGCTTTCGGCTAAAGATTTGGGGCTTACAGAAACTCAAAGAAAAACTGCTTCTCCTGAGCTTTTTTCAGTAGAGGTGCGTCGTTTGCTTCAAAACTGGCGTCAAGGAACTGTGGCATCAAAAGGTCGTTCTGAAGTTTCTGGGTCTAATAAAAAACCTTGGAAACAAAAAGGAACAGGTCGTGCGCGTGCCGGTTCTGTCACTTCTCCGTTGTGGCGAGGTGGAGGTGTTATTTTTGGGCCTCAAAAAAGAGTTAAGCAACTTAAAACGACTAAGAAATCTCGAAAAATGTTGACAGGAGCAGTGCTTTGGAATGCATTGGATTCTGGAAAAGTGGTTTCAATTGATTGGGCGTTTGAAGGAAATGTTCCTAAAACAAAACAAGCAGTTGATGCATTTAAAAAAGCAAAACTTGCAGATAAACAAGTTAATCTCTTTTTAGCTCCGCATGACCTTGTTACTGCAGCTTCTTTTGCAAATGTTCCGTGGGTGCGCGTTGTTTTCTTTGATTCAGCGAATGTTTATGATTTGTCTGATTCTTCGTCTTGGGTTGTGCTGAAAAAAGATGTTGGAAGCTTTAAAGAAATGGTGGCGCGATGGATTTAACAGTTTATGATATTGTAAAAGGTCCGATAGTTACTGATAAAGCGTATAGGCTTAATAGTCGATTAAAGCAATTGATTGTTGAAGTTCATATGGATGCGAATAAATCATTGGTGCGTCAGGCTCTTGAAAAATTATTCAATGTTAAAGTTGATAAAGTTAGAATCGTTATTCGTAAAGGAAAGCTTCGTTTGAGTAATAAGCGTCGTCCGATTAACGGTAAATCTATAAAAAAAGCAATTATTACCCTTAAAGAAGGGTATAGCATTGATGCGCTTGGACAACCAGGGGTTGACGTTACTGGAATGACACCAGAGGAACAATCAACACCGCAAAAGGACCAGGAGTAACGTATGGCTATTGTAAAAAGAAAACCTCGTAATCCTTCTTTAAGGTTTCAATCATTTCTTTCTTCTGATGATATCACAAGAAAGAAACCAGAAAAAAGTCTTTCAAAAGGTCTTAAGAAAAAGGCTGGAAGAAATACTTACGGAAGAATTACTGTTCGTCATCGTGGTGGTGGTGCAGCTCGTCGATACCGTGTTATCGATTTTTTGAGAACGCTTAAAGATGTCGAAGGAAAAATTACGACAGTTGAGTATGATCCAAATCGAAATGTTCGTATCAGTTTAGTTGCGTACAAAAATGGTGCAAAACGGTATATTCTTTTACCTGAAGGAATGGGTGTAGGGGATATTGTTGTTGCAGGTAAAACTGTTGAGGCAAAACCAGGTAACTGTTTGCCATTAAAGTCGATTCCAGTTGGTTTTAATGTTCATAACGTTGAAGTGAAACCGGGATCGGGTGGAACATTTGCTCGAAGTGCAGGAACAACTGCACAGTTGATGGCAAAGACTGATAAGTATGCGACATTACGTATGCCTTCAAATGAAGTACGAATGGTACACATTGATTGTTGGGCAACAGTTGGAACACTAGGAAATGCTGATTATAAAAACATTTCTTGGGGTAAGGCTGGAAGAACCAGACAACGAGGATTTCGTCCAACGGTTCGTGGTATGGCTATGAACCCTATTGATCACCCTCATGGTGGTGGTGAAGGGCGATCAAAATCTGGATCGCACCCACAGTCTCCTTGGGGTAAAGGTTGTAAGGGTACTCGTACACGTAAAAGAAAAAGTGCGCTTATTATAAGACGTCGCAAGAGCAAAAAGAAATAACGTATAACGAAAGTAAGATATGACTCGATCGACTAGAAAAGGCCCATTTGTTGAGACTTCTTTGCTCAAGAAAGTTGAGCAGGCTAAGGCAGCAAAAAAACAAGAGCCCATTAAAACATGGTCTCGTAAAAGTATGGTAATTCCTGAATGTGTAGGGCTTACTTTTGCTGTTCATAATGGAAAGAAGTTTGTTTCAGTATTTGTTACTGAAAACATGGTTGGGCATTATCTGGGTGAGTTTGCTCCAACAAGAACATTTAGATTACATAGTGGACAACGAAAAGCTGGAGTTGCCCCCGGAAAGTAAATAAGGTATACTGTAAACCAGCCGTTAAAGGTAATTTTGAGGATATAAATGCAATTTGTAGCTAAAGCGAAACGACTTCCTTTTTCTCCCTATAAGTTACGTCCCCTTGCTGACGTTGTGCGAGGTAAGGATGTGGATTACGCGCTTGGGTGGTTGGCAACTCATCAAACAAAACGAGTTGTTCCGCTTAAAAAGTTGATTGAGTCAGCTGCGGCCAATGCAAAGAATCTCCAAAGTGTTGAATCTGATGATTTGCGCATTAAAGAGATTAAGGTTGATGAAGGGAAAGTGTTTCGTTACTTTAAGCCTGGCGCAATGGGACGAGCAGCTTCTCAGAAAAGACGATTTAGTCATATCAGTGTGGTATTAGAACAAAAGTCTGCAACGAGGAAGGCGTAACATGGGACAAAAGGTAAACCCAAAAGGCTTTAGAGTCGGGGTCTACAGAGATTGGGATGCAAAATGGTTTGCTCGGCACAGTTACGGGCTTCAGTTGCTTGAAGATTTAAAAATCAGAAAGTTTCTTGACAAGCAATTGAAACATGCCGATGTTGCTCGAGTTGAAATTGAAAAAGCTGGTGATAACATTAAAATCACTATTCACTCTGGACGACCAGGTTTTGTTATCGGTAAAAAAGGACAAGAAATTGACGTTTTGCGCCGTAAAATTACAAAGTTGACTGGTAAAAAAGATATTGAAATTTCTGTGCAAGAAGTTAAAAATACGGATCTTGATGCGACACTTGTTGCTAAAAATATTGCAGAGCAACTTGAAAAACGAGTGAGCTTTAAAAAAGCGATGAAACGTTCTTCAGGAAACACAATGCGTGCTGGTGCAACCGGTATTAAAATTTGTTGTGGTGGGCGTCTTAATGGTGCTGAAATTGCAAGAAAAGAATGGGTGCGTGTTGGATCGGTTCCGTTGCATACTTTACGTGCGGATATTGATTACGGTTTTGCAGAAGCAAAAACAACGTATGGGATTATTGGAGTTAAGGTCTGGATTGGTCGTGGTGAGTACCAAATCGCTTAAATTTAAAATGTTGAAAGATATGCCATGTTGATGCCAAAGAAAACAAAATTTAGAAAAACACAAAGAGGAAGACGTAAAGGGCTTTCTAAAGGGTGTCTTACTGTTGCTTTTGGAGAGTACGGTCTACAGGCTCAAACGCCGGCATGGATCACTGCTCAGCAAATTGAAGCGATGCGTGTGACAATGTCTAGGAAGTTGAAAAAAGAAGGTAAATTTTTCCTTCGTCTTTTCCCTGATAAGCCGATTACAAAAAAACCAGCTGAAACTCGAATGGGTAAAGGTAAAGGAAGTCCTGATGCATGGGTTGCAGTTGTTAAGCGTGGAAGGATTTTCTGTGAAATTGCAGGAGTTCCTGAAGCAAGAGCACGTAGAATTTTCCATTTAGCTGCATCAAAATTGCCTTTAAAGGTTCGTGTTGTTAAGAAATCGGAGGAGCAAGCACATGGCTCGTAAAGTTATTGAAGATCTCAAAAATTTGAGTGAACAAGAATTGCAAGAGAAGGTAGAGGGCTGGAGAAGAGAGTTTTTTGGGTTACGGTTGAGTTCATCAACAACCCATATAAAGGATTACTCTCAGTTTAGTAAATTACGTAAAAATATTGCGCGGGGATTGACGCTCTTGACTCAAAAAGAACAGAAGCAAGTGCAAGAGACTACCGCTCATAAGGAATAGTGTTGTATGGAAAAGAGTAAAAAAACACGACAAATTTTTCTGGGAGAAGTGATTTCTAACAAAATGGATAAAACCATCGTTGTTAAGACAACCAGAACGTTAAAGCACCCTATCTTTGGAAAAGTTTTGAAAAAAGAAAAGCACTATAAAGTGCATGATGAAAAGGGTGAAGCTCAGGTGGGGGATGTTGTCGAGTTTTTTGAAGGTCGTCCGTTGGCAAAGACCAAGTATATGTACTTGGATCGTGTTGTAACACGTCAAACGGTTTAGGCTGTTAAGGATATATTATGATACAAAAAGAATCATACTTACAAGCTGCAGATAATTCCGGCGCTAAACTGTTACAGTGTATTCACATTATTGGAAGTACTCGTAAGCGATTTGCTCGTGTGGGTGATACAATACGATGTGCCGTAAAAAAAGCAATTCCTGGTGGTGGTGTTAAAAAAAGTGACATCGTAACTGTGGTTATTGTACGAACAAGAAAAGAAGTACAACGTGAAGATGGTAGTTGGATTAGATTTGGTGAAAATGCGGGTGTTATTATTGATAAAAACGATAGTCCCGTAGGAACACGTGTTTTTGGTCCAGTTGCTCGTGAGGTTCGTCCTCGTTCAGGGTACAAGGGTTACCCTGAGGTAATTAAGTTAGCTCCAGAAGTGGTGTAGGGGTATAGCCATGATGAGAATTAAAAAAGACGATAAAGTTAAGGTCATTTCTGGAAAAGATAAGGGGAAAACTTCCTCTGTGATTGCTATTTTGCCTAAAAAGGGTAAAGTATTAATCAAAGATGTAGCGGTTATGACTAAGCATATGAAAGCTCGCAAGCAGGGTGACACTCCAGGAATTAGAAAAGAAGAATCATATATTGAACTTTCTAAGGTAATGCCGGTGTGTCCTTCATGTAAAAAGGCTTGTCGTGTAGCTACGATTGAGTTGAAGGATGGCAAAAGAGCACGTGTGTGTGGTAAATGCAAAGAAGTGATGTAAAACGCTTTAGGATAGACTGAGGGAATAGCATGTCAAGTGCTCGATTAGATGAATTGTACCGTAAAACGATTAGACCAAATCTAAAAAAAGATTTTGATCTTGATAATATTATGGCAGTGCCGCGAATAGAAAAAATAGTAATTAATGTCGGGGTAAAAGAAGCTGTTGCTGATAGTCGTGTTTTGCAAAAAGTTGCAAAAGCGATTGAAAATATTGCAGGGCAAACTCCGGTGATAACCAAAGCAAGAAAGTCAATTGCAGGATTTAAAATTCGCGAAGGTATGCCACTTGGTGTAAGGGTAACCTTGCGAAAAAAGAAAATGTATGAATTTCTTGATAGACTTATTAATGTTGCGCTACCAAATGTAAGAGATTTTCGTGGTGTAACGCCAAAATTTGATCGTCGCGGAAATTATAATTTGGGCATTAAGGAATGGACTGTTTTTCCTGAAGCAGATACCACTACAAGTGAAAAAGCTTATGGTTTGAATATTTCTATTCATACTTCAGCAGATAAAGATGATCAAGCTCGTGATTTGTTAAAAAGTTTTAATATGCCGTTTCGTGAGAAGGTAAAATAAGGTAATAAATTATGGCAAAAAAATCTTCGATAGAAAAAAATAATAAACGAATACGGTTAGCTGAACGTTACAAAAAAAAGAGAGAAGAGTTGAAAGCTGCAGTAAAGGATACTTCGCTTTCACTTGAAGAGCGTTTGGCAGCGCAGCAGTTGTTGCAACGTATTCCTCGTAATGCGAGTCCTGTAAGAATCAGAAAGCGTTGTGCTTTAACAGGAAGGCCGCGAGGATATATAGGGATATTTAATCTTTCAAGGATTAAATTTCGTGAATTGGCTTTACAAGGTGTATTGCCAGGTGTGAAAAAAACAAGTTGGTAAAAAGCCAGGTATTTAAGGAAGGCTGATATGTCGATTGATTCGATTGGAAATTTCTTAACTGTTATACGTAATGCTATTATGGCGTCAAAGCCATTTGTATTAGCGCCTTGTTCTAAAATGAATGCTGAGATTGCACGTATTTTAGCAGATGAAGGATTTATTTTAGGGGTTGAAGAAGTTACGTTAGATGGGGGTAAGAAACGACTCAAAGTTATGCTTAAGTACGTTGATGGTGAGTCGGTGATCCACTCAATCAGTCGAGTGAGTAAGCCGAGCAAGCGTATTTATGCAAAAGTAAAAGCAATTAAACCAGTTATTGGCGGTCTTGGTATTTCGATTATATCGACAAATCGTGGAGTCATAACTGATAAGCAAGCACGCGACAAAGGTATGTTTGTTGGTGGCGAGCTTCTTTGTAGAGTTTGGTAGGAATAAAAAGATGTCAAAGATTGGAAGAAAACCGATTGCCTTGCAAGATGTGAAAGTAGAACTCAAAGGGCAAGAAGTTCATTATAATGGAAAAAATGCTTCAGGTGTGCATGTTATTCCTGATGTATTAGAAGCTAAAATTGAAGATGGTCAACTTTTTATCTCTACAAAGAAAAATACACGTGATGCGCGTCAAGTGTGGGGGCTTCATAGAGCATTGCTTTCAAATAAAATTACTGGGGCACATGCTCCTTTTGAAAAGCAAGTAAAGATTGTTGGGTTAGGAT
>JAYPWJ010000013.1:3441-6891 GCA_038135085.1 bacterium | reverse complement strand
ATAACGCACAATTTAAGTGCGATAAAATAGAGTTCAATCTTGGGTTTAGTCATAAAATTGAATTAACGCTCCCAAAAGATGTTACTGTTGAAGCAGACAAATCAGGTCAGCTTTTAACGGTAAAATCAGCAAATAGAGAGTTGTTGGGGAAAGTGTGTGGTGAGTTTTGTGATTTAAAACCTACAGAGCCATATAAAGGAACTGGAGTTCGCTTAACCACTGATAGAGTAATAAGAAAAGCTGGTAAAGCAAAATCTGCTTAAGGCTTGTATTGTGAGGATTAAATAGTGTCAGTTGCAAAGAAAATAAAAAGACGAAGAAAGAACAAACAATTAGTTGTTCGTAACAGATTACGACGTACTACTGATTTACCAAGAGTTTCGGTTTTTCGTAGTATAAATCAGATTTACGCACAAATTATTGATGATGCTCAACATAAAACAGTAGCAAGTTGTTCTTCATTGGCGCTTGATGCAAAAGGGACAAAAACCGAAGTTGCAACGGCAGTTGGTACTGAACTTGCAAAGCGAGCTCTTGAACAAGGGGTTAAGAAGGTTTGCTTTGATAGAGGACGGTTCTTGTTTCATGGAAGAGTTAAGGCGTTGGCAGATGGACTTCGTGCTGGTGGCGTGGAAGTTTAGTTAAGATAAGGAATAAATGATCATGGCCGCAAAGGGCAAACAGGAAACACAGACAGATAATACATTTGTAGATCACGTAGTTAATGTGCGTCGTGTCACTAAGGTGACTAAGGGTGGAAAGCGTTTCTCTTTCTCAGCGCTTGTTGTAACAGGTGATCAAAATGGTAAAGTTGGTATTGCACTCGGGAAAAGTCGCGAAGTTGCAAACGCAATTGCAAAAGCGACAAATAGGGCACGAAAAAACCTTATTCAAATTCCTTTGCGTGGTGATACTCTCCCTTACAATGCTCTTGGAAAGCATGGTTCGAGTTCCGTTTTAATTCGTTCTGCTTCTCGTGGTACCGGTGTAATTGCTGGTGGTGCCGTTCGATTGGTAATGGAAGCGTTGGGAGTAAAAGACGTATTGGCAAAATCCCTTGGTTCTTCAAACAGAATGAATGTGGTAAAAGCTACTTTAAATGCTTTGGCGCAATTACGTTCTTTGGGGCAAGTTGCAAAACTACGTGGGAAAAAGCCGGAGCAAATTACGAAAGGCAGCAATGTTTAAACTTGATGAACGCGTAGCAATTGTTAAAAAAAGAAAACGTGTAGGGCGTGGTGGTAGCAGAGGTGGAACTGCTGGGCGTGGTCACAAAGGTCAAAAAGCTCGTTCAGGAGCAGGAAGAAAAGTTCTTTGCTCTTTTGAAGGTGGTCAAATGCCTTTGCACCGTCGTCTTCCAAAACGTGGATTTACTAATGCACGTTTTAAGATTAAATATGAAATTATTAGTCTTTCACATTTGGAGCAATTGTTTGACAATGAACAAACAATTACTAAAGAAGATTTTGTAAAAAAAGGATTACTGAAAAACAGTAAGAGCCCTGCGAAAATACTTGGTAATGGAGAGCTTACAAAGAAATTAACAATTACTGTTGATGCATGTAGTGCTTCAGCACTTGAAAAAATAAAATCGTGTGGTGGTACTGTAGCTGTTATAAAAGGGGCTTAAAAAGTGAAGCTGTTGCGTACGTTAAAAAACATTTTTTCTATTACGGATTTGCGTAAAAAATTAGTTTTTACGCTTGGTGTCCTTATTGTATATAGAATTGGATTTCATATTCCGGTTGTAGGGGTTGATACGGTTGGGCTTGCGCACATTATTAAACAAGCAACAAACCTAGGAAAATTACTTGGGTATTTAGATGTTTTTTCTGGTGGTGCATTAGCTCAATGTACAGTATTTGCATTGGGAATCTCACCGTATATTACCGCATCTATTATGATGCAAATACTTGGCTTTACTGTTCCTTATTTTGAGCAGTTAGTTAAAGAAGGTGATTACGGTCGTAAAATTATAAATCAATATACACGTTATTTGGCACTTGGATTAAGTGTTGTTTACAGTTTTATGTACGCAATTGCGCTTGAAACAAAGGGTCTTGTTTTGACTCCTGGATGGAGTTTTAGATTGCTTTTTGTTCTGTCTCTTGCTGTTGGGTGTATGATTGTGATGTGGCTTGGAGAGCAAATTTCTCTCTCTGGTATTGGCAATGGTAGTTCGATGATTATTTTTGCCGGTATTGTTGCTCGTTTTCCTGGGTATGTATTGCGTACAATTGAATTTGCACGAAGTGGTATTTTGTATCATGGTTCTTTACCAGGAATGAATTGGATCATTGCACTTGCAATTTGGTTGTCTCTTGCGGCAATTACCGTTTGCATCATCTTTTTAGAAAAAGGTGAACGTAAAATACCGGTTGAGTATGCACGTAGAATTATTGGTAATAAAATGTACGGTGGACAGCGCTCATTTATTCCTTTTAAAATTAATAGTGCTGGAGTAATGCCGGTTATTTTTGCTGGTTCTGTAATGAATATTCCAGTTGCTATTGCCGGAATGTTAGCGGATCGATTTGCAATATTGGGAACAATTTCACGAAGCTTAGGGCAAACAGCTCTTCTTTATATGGTGCTGCAGTTTGTATTAATTGTTGGATTCTATTTTTTCTATACAGCATTGGTATTTAATCCAACAGAATTAGCAGATGTTATTAAAAAGAATGGTGGATTCATTCCAGGTATTAGGCCAGGAAGAAAAACAGCTGAATTTTTTGATAATATTTTAACTCGATTAGGTCTTGTTGGTTCAATTTATTTAGCTATACTTGCACTTTTACCAAACATTATGATGCGTTTTGTCGGATCACAAAATATGCCATTCTTGCTTGGTGGTACGGCTCTTCTGATTGTGGTTGGGGTAGCACTTGAGACAGCAAATCAAATGGAATCGTATTTAATTGAACATAATTATGAAGGATTTCTTGCTTCAGGAAGATTAAAAACGCGAGGGGCCCGGTGAGTGAGTGTACAAAAGCATTCATATTTTCAGGTCCTCCTGGTGCTGGAAAAGGGACAATTGCTGCATTGTGTAAGCAAAAGTTGGGATGGATTCAGCTTTCTACGGGAGATTTATGCCGAAAGCATATCTCAGAGGGGACTGAGCTTGGAAAGCAAATGGATTTTGTCATAAAATCTGGTAGACTAGTAGATGATAGGGTAATTGTTGATATGGTTGCCCAGTGGATTGAAGAACATATAAGTACGGCAAAGGCGATTATTTTTGATGGATTTCCTCGTACTTTGATTCAGGCAGAGCTTTTTGCGGAGCTTATAAAAGAGCGTTTTGCGCAATTAAAAATGTCTGTAGTCGACTTTGAAATTTCGAATGAAATGGTGATTGAACGTTTAAGCACTAGAAGAACTTGTAAAAATAAAAAGTGTCAGGCAATTTATTCAACTCGTTCTGATTCTTCTCGTTATCCTCAAGTT
>JAYPWJ010000013.1:0-3431 GCA_038135085.1 bacterium | reverse complement strand
TGAGCTTATTCAGCGTTCAGATGACAAACCTGAAACGATAGCGGTAAGGGTAAAAGTTTATCATCAGCATGCAAAAAAACTTTTGGATCTTTATAAGAAACAAGGTTTGAAGTTAATAACGGTTAATGCTGAGGGGGCGCTTGATAAAGTTTATGAAGAGTTCACAAGATTAGTAGGTGTGCGAGCGTGATTATTATAAAAAATAAATCAGCGCTTTTAAAAATGGAAGTAGCCGGGCAAAAATTAGCGCAGATTTTTGAAATTATAGCTCCGGAAGTACGCGAAGGTGTTACTACACTAGAGCTTGATAGCTTAGTTGCTCATGAATTAAAAAAAGTGGGGCTTGTTTCTCGTTGTAAGGGATACCTTGGTTATCGGCATGTAAGCTGTATATCAGTTAATGATGAAGTGGTTCATGGGGTACCTCGTCAAGAAAAAGTTTTGAAAAACGGAGACTTAGTAAAAATTGATATTTGTGCTTCTTGGAAGGGGTATTGTGCTGATATGGCTCGATGCTTTTTTGTTGGTACTGCTTCAGAGCAGGCACAAAAGCTTGTTGATGTAGCACAACAGGCACTTAATAAAGGAATTGAAAAAGCTCAAGTTGGAAATCGTCTAACCGATATTTCAGCAGCGATTCAAGAGGAAGTAGAAAAGCATGGCTTTGGGGTAGTAAGAGATTTTGCAGGTCACGGTATTGGAAAAAGTCTTCATGAGGCGCCTGAGTTGCTTAATTATGGAAAAGCTGGAAAAGGGCCTGTTTTACAGGCTGGTATGACCTTGGCGATTGAGCCAATGATTACACAAGGTGGTTATGAAGTGTATGTGACAGAAGACGGATGGACCGTCAGAACGGAAGATGAAAAGTTGGCTGCTCATGTTGAGGATACAGTTGTGATTACTCATAATGGGCCAAAAGCTTTCACGCGGCTTTAAGGTATTGGGTTAAAGGGCACATGAAAGAAAATAAAAAAGATGACATTATTCGTGTAGACGGTATTGTCAAAGAAACATTGCCAAACGCTATGTTTCGAGTTGAGATAGAAGGAGGACATGTGGTTCTGGGGCATGTCTCAGGTAAGATGCGTATGAACTACATTCGTATTCTTCCGGGTGATCGTGTTGCGCTTGAACTTTCACCTTATGATTTGAATCGAGGAAGAATTGTATTGCGATATAAAAACGGCGCATAGGGTATAAAGCAATGAAAGTAAGAACATCAGTAAAAAAAATGTGTAGAGACTGTCGCGTTGTGCGACGAGGTCGAGTGGTGAGGATTCTTTGTAAAAAAAATCCACGTCACAAGCAACGTCAAGGTTAACAGGAGTAATTGACTTATGGCACGTATAGAAGGTGTTAGTTTACCGTACAGTAAGCGGGTAGAATATGGGCTTACGTATATTTTTGGGATAGGCCTTAAGCGGTCTCGTGACATTTTGGAAATAGCAAAGATTGACCTTAATGTTCGTGTAAAAGATTTAACAGATGAGCAGGTTGCTGCAATTCAAACGGCAATTAGTAAAACATGCAAAGTTGAAGGTGAGCTGCGAAAAGAAATTACATTGAATATACGTCGCTTGCAGGAAATTAGTTCCTATCGTGGTTTGCGTCATAAACGTTCATTGCCAGCACGAGGGCAACGTACAAAGACAAACGCAAGAACACGAAAAGGTCCAAGAAGAGCTGCTAGTGCTGTTGCGTTAAAACGTAAAATAACTAAGAAGTAAAGTGATTGACTATGGCATATAAACCAAAATCAAAAAAACATAAAAAGCTGCGGGTTGAGACAGCAATTGCGCATGTCAAATCCACTTTTAATAATACGCTTGTTTCAATAACAAGCCCAGAAGGTGATGTTCTTTTACGTTCAAGTGCCGGAAAAATGGGTTTTAAAGGAGCAAGAAAAGGAACGCCTTTTGCTGCAACTCAAATTGGACTTACTCTTGCAAAAGATATGGTTCCGTTTGGTGTTAAAACGCTTGAGGTGAACTTGCAGGGGCCTGGTTCAGGAAGGGACTCTGTTGTTCGTGCGTTTCAATCTTCTGGGTTGACTATTGCAACGTTACGAGATGTAACACCGTTGCCGCATAATGGATGTCGTCCACCGAAAAAGCGTAGGGTATAAGGCGTTAGGATAAATAAAAGTATTAAGGTAACAAGGAAGGCATGAATAAAAATAATACTAGAGCAGTTGGTGGTAAAGGTGCAGCTGCTCGTGCCAAAGAATCAGATCAAGGCGCGGAAAAACGTTCTCCACAAAAGCGTCAAAAAAAGATGTCTGAATATGGTAAGCAATTGCAAGAAAAGCAAAAGGTAAAACGTATGTACGGTGTTTTGGAAAAACAATTTAGACGTTTTTTCAAAATTGCTACTCGTCAGCAAGGTGCACCGGGTCAAAACCTTTTAAACCTTTTGGAACGACGTCTTGATAACGTATTGTACCGTTTGAAGTTGTCTGTTACTCGTCGTCAAGCACGACAAGTTGTTGTACATGGACACGTTGAAGTAAATGGTAAAAAAGTACACAGCCCAGCCTTTCTTGTTTCTGTTGGTGATGTTATTACTTTGAGAAATTCAACAGAAAAGAAAGAAAAATTTCTTGAAACTGTCATTGACAAGCGACTGAACATTGGAATTAAAGTTCCTGAGTGGCTTGAACTTGATAAAAAAGCACGTAAGGGTTCTGTGCTTCGTTATCCAGTGCGTAGTGACATTCAAGTGCCAATTGAAGAGCACTTAATTGTTGAGTTGTATTCTAAGTAATAGAGAATAAAAATATGATAAGCGCGCAAAACTTTGGGGGCCGATTATTATGAGTAACAAAAAAGAGTATCAACCGTTAACACTTCCTCGTCTATCGTGGGATAAGCAGACCATTACTGATACATTTGGTCAGTTAATTGCTCAACCACTTGAGCCAGGATTTGGTCAAACTTTAGGTAATGCACTTCGTCGTGTATTGCTTGGTGGTGTTGAAGGAGCTGCAGTTACAGGGCTGATTATTAAAGGGGTAAACAATGAGTTTGCCGTTGTTCCTGGTGTGGTTGAAGATACCATGCAATTGTGTTTAAATGCGAAACAAATTGTTGTTAAAAGTAAAGATGGCAAACCAGGTAAGATGCGCTTAAAAGCTAAGGGTGAATCAACCGTTCGTGTTTCAGATATTCAAACTGATAGCAATCTTGAGCTTATTAATGGCGATCACATTTTGGCACATTTGTCAGAAGGTGGTGAGCTTGATATTGAGTTCTTTGTTGAGCTTGGTCGCGGGTATCGTGCAGCGCAGTGGCCTGAAGGTAGGGTATTGCAAGATGATAATCGGATTTATCTTGATGCAATGTTCTCACCAATTACAAAGGTAACGTTTGATATCGAAAAAGCGCGTGTTGGAAAAGAGATTGATTACGATAAATTAATCTTAAATATTCACA